>JAISQE010000042.1 GCA_031274425.1 Synergistaceae bacterium
TATCAGACTTCATCGCCTGACGCTAAATTCACTATTGATATGCCTTTTTGACTCTTCAAACCGTCTGCACGCAAAGTTTCTTACGCAATTCCCTTAATCGACGTTGCGCTTGCTTCATCCATCAAAAAATATCCGCTCACTTTCAACGTCACTTTGAGCCCATTCCCGGATCTATCAAACTCTAGGAGTCCTCCGGCAGAGCCGGTGGTTTGCCCTCGATGATTTAGTACAGATGTTTGGATAAATCATTACTTATACAACATTCTTAAATCGATTAATCTTCAACATCACCTGTATCGTAATGCCTTTTGCGGACCGCGAGTTCGATCAATTCGTGTTCTACGCCTTTACCGGCGTTGAGGGCGGCATATCGCTTCTTTTAGGTGAGCCATATTGCTGTCGCTTTAAAAATCGTGGTCACCTCAAATGGCAGTCGTTTCTCGCGGGTCACCGCCTTGGCGAACATATTGATGGCGGTGTTCGTATTAGATAGGTATTGGGAGGACAATTTTCTGATGAACCAGATAAGCCCAGCCTTCACTTTCGTCCGAAATGCTTCTCCAGCTCGGAGACGGAGAGCTTCAAAATCGTGGGGCGGCCGTGAGGGCAGAAAAAGGGTTGACGGCATCGACACAGCTCGCGCCAGAGGGTCAGGGCTTCCTCCGGCGCGAGCTTCGTCGTCGCTTTGACGGCCGCCTTGCAGGCCATCGTCGCCCAGGTGCGCCACAGAAGCTCCGTGACCTCGGCTCCGCCTCCGTCGCGAAGAGCTGCCAAAGAACCGCGCAACAGGACCTCCGGCGGCACGTTGGCCCTGACGGGGTAGGGCACGGCGGTAAGACGCAAGCCCCCGTCGACGGACTCCAGGGTGAACCCCAGGGGCTCCAGCACCTCCCGTTTTTCCTCCGCCTCCAACTGCAGCGTCGGAGGCAGGAGCACGGGCATCAAAAGCGCCTGAGAACGCTCTCCTTCTTGGGCCGCCGCTTGAATGCGCTCGAACTCCACGCGCTCGTGAGCCGCGTGGGGGTCGATGAGCGCGAGTCCGTCCGGGGCGTCGAACGCCAGATAGCCCGAGCGCAACTGTCCCAGGTACGCCGTTTCCGAAGACGCGAGAGATTCGCGTTCCTCGGCGCTAAACGACCCCTCCGACCTCAAAATCTCTCCGCTCGGCTCGGGAGTTTGTCGTGTTTCTCGCATTTCTCGCGTCTCGCCAAAATCGAAATCGGGCATTTCGACCCGCCCGAAAAGCCTGTCGGGCCGAGGGGCATGAAAAGCCGCGGAGGGTTCGGAGGACCTTCGCGGGTTTGCGTCGGCGTCTTTGAAATTCCAACCGCCCTCGCCGGGCGAGGGCGAGGAAGAGGAGGAAGCGGGAAAGGGAAAGGGAGAGGAAGAGGAAGAGACAATCTCGCCTCCCCGCGGCGCTCGGGATTCCGTCGAAAAAGTCCGACCGTCGCGGACGTAGACGGGGGCAGGCGCTCCCAGTTGCGCCGCCGCCTCTTTCACGGCGTCGAAGACCTCGCCGGGGTGGCGGAATCGAATTTCCGCCTTGGCCGGATGTATGTTGACGTCGATCAGAGACGGGTCGACGGAGAAGAAGAGCGCCCATCCTCCCGTCAACTCCCGCGCCGCGGCGTTCACCGCCCCTTTGATCAGAGGGTCCGTCACGGAACGCCCGTTGACGAAGGACGCCACGTCGTTGCGTCCCTGACGGGGCTGCCACCAGCACTCCAATTCCACGTGGCCGGCTTTTCCCCGAGCGGAGAGGATCGCGGGCTCCGCGCCCCACAGTTGTTCAATGGCGCGGCGGCGATCCCCGCCGCCGTCGGTGGAAAACACGGGGCGTCCATCCTGTTCGAGGGCGAAGCCCACCTCCGGGCGGCAGATCGCGTACTCCCGCAGGGTCGTCGCCACGCGACGCAGTTCGCCCGCCGCGCTCTTCAAAAACTTACGCCGGGCCGGCAGGTTCGCGAAGATCTCGTCCACCTGCACTCGCGTTCCCGGGGTGCAGTTCACCCGCACGTGGTCGGAGACGCGCCCCTCATAAGCGCGAATGGCTCCTCCGGACTCGTCCGAGGGGCGCGAACGGATCTCCACTCTGCCCACGGCGGCCAGGCTCGCCAAGGCCTCGCCCCGATATCCCAGGGTGTGGATGGCCTCCAGGTCCTCTATGCCGCCGATCTTGCTGGTCGCGTGGGAGGTGAGGGCCAGAGGCAGCTCCTCGAAAGCGATTCCCGCGCCGTCGTCCTCCACCACGATGCGAACGCGCCCGCCGTCCCAAAGTTTTACCCGTATGCGCCGAGCCCCGGCGTCCAGGGAGTTCTCGATCATCTCCTTGACCGCCGAGGCGGGGCGTTCCACGACCTCCCCCGCCGCGATCCGCGACCACACTCCCTCCGGCAGAAGTCTAATTCCCATGCCCGCTCGCCTTTCTGCTTTTTTCCCTTAGCTTGTAGAGCGTCTCCATCGCCCTCATGGGGGTCAGGTTGTCCACGTCCAGATCCGCCAGTTCCTCCACGACGGCGTCCGCGTCGGGAGAGAAAAGCGTCAACTGCTCGCGCAGGTGCGTCAAGGGAAGAGGGTCGGGAACGGAGGAGCGCTCGAAGCCCTCGCGTTCGAAAAGCTCCAATAGCTCGAACGCCCGCCTCAGCACAGGCTTCGGCAGTCCCGCCAGGCGAGCGACCTCGATTCCGTAGGATCGGTCGGCGGGGCGGGGCGTCACCTGGTGCAGAAAAAGGATCCCGTCACTGCCCTCGGCCACCGCCATGCTATAGTTTTTGACTCCCTTCAGCCGATCCTCGAGACAGGTCAGCTCGTGGTAGTGAGTGGCGAAAAGCACCCTCGGGGATATCCGCGCGCCGCAGTCGTGGTGCAGGTACTCGAGAATCGCCCAAGCGATGCTCATCCCGTCCCAGGTCGAAGTCCCGCGCCCCACCTCGTCCAGGATCACGAGGCTGCGGTCGGTGACGTTATTCAAGATATCGGCGGTTTCCAGCATTTCGACCATGAACGTGCTGTTGCCCCGCACCAGGTCGTCGCGCGCTCCGATGCGAGTGAAGACGCGATCCACCAGGCCGATGGCCGCGCTTTCCGCCGGAATCCACGACCCGGCTTGAGCCATGATGGACAGGAGCGCCGTCATGCGCAGCCACGTGGACTTGCCCGCCATATTGGGCCCCGTCAGGATGACGATGCGCGTTTCGTCCAGCGTCACGTCGTTGGGCACGAAGGAGGAGTCGGAAAGAGTCGTCTCCAAAACCGGGTGGCGTCCGCCGCGAATTTCCAGATTCCGCGAGTCGTTCACCTCCGGTTTCACGTAACCTCGCTCCCGGGCCACGCGGGCAAGAGACGCCACGCAATCCAAAAGCCCCAAAAGACGCCCCAGTATCTGCAGGTCCAACCCGCGGGCGATAACGCGTTCTATGATTTCACGGAGAAGCTCTGCCTCGACGCGGGCGATTTCGCCCCCGCTTCGGTCCATTTTATCCTGAAACTCGCGCAGCTCGGGCGTCACGAAGCGCTCGGCGTTCACCAGGGTCTGGCGGCGCTGGTAGTGCGGAGGAAGCGTTTCGAGCCCGGCCCGGCCGATTTCCAAGTAATAGCCGAACACTTTATTATAACCGGCCTTCAATCGCGGGCTGCCCGTCGCGGACCGCTCTTTTTCCAAATAATCCGCCAGCCATGCCTCTCCGTTCTCGCTGACCGCGCGCCACGAGGCCAGTTCCTCGTTAAACGCGGACCGCACCACGGCGCCGGCGCCGAGAGCGCGGGGAAGACTTTCCTCAAGCGCGTCGTCGAGAAAACCCGAGAGCGCCCCCAGGTCGGGCAACGCGAGCAACATTTCCGCCAAGGGCTCCGAGAGGGAAAACGCCCTGAGCCTCGGCAAAACGCGCAAGGTGTCGCGGATACTCCCCAGATCGCGGGGCGTTCCGGTTCCCAGGCACAGGCGGGAAAGCGAGCGCTCGACGTCACGGCAGGCGGCGAGGGCGTCCTGCAGGTCGTCGAGCGCGAGCGGGTCCGACACCAGACAGCCCACGCAGTCCTGACGTTTGGCTATGGCCCCGAGGTCCATCAGGGGGCGGGAGAGCCATTCGCGCAGCGTACGGCGTCCCATGGGCGTGCGGCACCGATTCAGGCAGGAAAAAAGCGAATTGTCGGGGCCCGTGGTTTCCGACATCAAGTCGAGGTTTTTCTGAGCCGCCTCGTCCAGGTGCATGTGATCGTCGGACCTGAGAGGAAAAACGCGCAGCACGTGGCGCACCGCGCTGAACTGGGTGGAGGAGAGATAGTCCAGCATCGCCCACGCCGGCCCCACGGAGGGGTCGGCCTCGGAGACGCCGTAGCTCTCCAGCGGCGCGGGCAAGACCGTCTTCAGCCGGCTCGCGGCCGCGGAGATCCTGAAAAGCTCGCTGGGCTGGGGCAGTAACGGAAACGAGCGGATGGAGGGAGGAAAAACATCGGGCTTGACATTCGAGGGATAGAGCACCTCGCCGGGGGCGAAAGCGGATACGAACGCCGCCGCGGCCTCCAAGGGAAGCGTCCCCGCCTCCAAGCGCCCCGTCTCCGTGGACAGGAACGCCACAGCCAGCCCGTTTTTCGACGCTCCATCCCTCACGGGCAGGACGGCCGCCAGACGCCCCGTGTTTTCGCTCTCCTCCGGGACGTAGGTGCCCGGCGTGACGACGCGCACCACGCGGCGCTCGACGATGGTCTTGCCGTTGGGCTCTCCGATCTGGTCGCATATCGCCACCCGGCATCCAGCCTTGATCAAGCGCCCCAGATACATGGAAAGCGCATGGTGAGGCACGCCCGCCATGGGAATATTCTTCTCGGAGTCCCTGCTGGTCAGAGTGATCTCCAGAATCGAGGAGGCCTGGCGAGCGTCGTCGAAAAAACACTCGTAAAAATCTCCCATTCGAAAAAGCAACAGGGCGTCGGGGTACTCCTCTTTCCATTTTTTATACTGGGCGAGCCAGGGAGTTACCTTGAGCCCTTCGGGCACACTCATTGCATCGATCTCCTCAAAAGCCATATTCCGAAATACGCATAAGCACGAATACAAAATATCATAGCAGAGGCCGATACTTAAATCGAGGTGCGAAGGAGGTGACCAGGCATGGACATTACGAGCGGCATTGCGCAGGCGTCGATGGAGATGGCTTCGGCCAAGGTAACCGCGGGCGTGCAGATGGCGGTGCTGAAAAACGTAATGGATGTTCAACAGGAAAGCCTCGCCATACTTTTGCAGTCTATGGGCGTAGGTCGACAGTTGGATATCCGGGCTTGAGGTTGAATTCACATCTCGCGAAATACTTCGAACCCAGGGGGGCGGAGCCCCTCTGGGTTCGAACGTTTACAGTTTGCCGATGGTCTCCGGCAGGAGGCGGTGTTCCTCTTTCAGAATACGGTCGCTCAGGCTTTCCTCGGTGTCGCCCGGAAGAACGGGGACGGCGGTCTGGGCGAGGATCGGGCCTCCGTCCAGCGTTTCGTCCACTAAGTGGACGGTGCAGCCCGAAATTTTCACCCCGTGCTCCAGGGCCTGCCTCTGGGCGTGCAGACCCGGAAAAGAAGGAAGCAGAGAGGGATGGATATTGACGATCTTTCCCGCGAAGCGCCGGACGAACGAAGGGCTCAGGATCCTCATGAACCCCGCGAGAACGACCCGTTCGACTTCACGATCCTCCAAAATCGAGGCGATGGCGTTCTCGAAACCCTCCACGTCCGGGTACGCCCCCCGGTCGACCACGACCGCGGTCTCCGCCTGGACGCGCCGCAGGGCTGGGGCGTCGGGCTTGTCGGAGACGACGACCGCCACCTCCGCCTCCAGCGCCCCCGCCTTGATGGCGTCCAGGATCGCCTGCAGGTTGCTGCCCCGCCCGGAGACCAGCACTCCGAGCCTGATTTTCCGGGCCTTTTTCATTTCCTGAGCCTTTTCCATTTTCCGCGCCCTTATCAGGGGTTCCCCTATTCCCTCGATCTCCACGCTTCTCGCGCCCGGAACGACCGTCCCTATACGGAAGGCCTGTTCTCCTTGGGCCGCCAGGTCTTTTATCAGGGATTCCCCCTCGCTGGCGGGCAGGAGGAGAATCATCCCGATCCCCATGTTGAAGGTGCGGAACATCTCGGGCTCCGCCACGTCGCCCCATTCCCGCAAAAGCCTGAAAATCGCGGGGACCGGCCACGCATCGGAAAAAACGCGGACGCCGACGGCCTCCGGCAAAATTCTCGGGATGTTGTCGTAGAACCCGCCGCCCGTGATGTGCACGATCCCCTTGATCCCATACTTTCTGATTCCATACTTTCCCAGGAGCGGCAAAACGATCCTTGGGTAAAGGCGGGTCGGGGTCAGCAGTTCATCCCCCAGAGGGCCGTCGAGTCCGGGAACGCGCATGTCCGTCGTCATTTTTTTATGGTCGAAGCAGATCTTGCGGACCAGTGAAAAGCCGTTGGAGTGCAGGCCGCTGGAGGGAAGGCCGATCAAGACGTCGCCCGGCTCCACGTCGGAGCGGGGCAGGAGCCCGTCTCGCTCCGCGACGCCGACGCAGAACCCCGCGACGTCGTACTCCCCCGTTTTGTAAAAGCCCGGCATCTCGGCCGTCTCCCCGCCGATCAAAGCGCAGCCCGACTCCCTGCACGCCGCGGCGACGCCCCCGACGATCTCCTTCACCTGAAGGGGGTTCAGCCTGCCCACGGCCAGGTAATCGAGAAAAAAAAGGGGCTCCGCGCCCTGGGCCAGAACATCGTTGACGCACATGGCGACGGCGTCCCTGCCGATGGTGTCGTGCCGCCCCGTCATGAAAGCGATCTGGAGTTTGGTTCCGACCCCGTCGGCGCCCGACACGAGGACGGGCTCCCTGTACCGGGCGGCGTTCAAGGCGAAAAGGCCCCCGAACCCTCCCAGGTCTCCCACCACCTCCGGGCGATAGGTCGAGCGCACGGCCTCTTTGATCTCCTCCACCGAACGATTTCCCGCGTCGATGTCCACGCCCGCGTCCCGATAGGAAAAAGATCGTCCGCCCTGGGCGCTCATGACTCGACCTCCGTGACGTCCGTGGGGTAGCGGCCGTGGAAGCAGGACGTGCACATCTTCTCGTCCCCGGCGTCGTCCACGGAATCCAAAAGGCCCTGTAAGGACAGGTAGTGCAGGCTGTCGGTCCCGAGCTTGCGGCGGATTTCCTCCTCCGTGGAAACGGCGGCGATGAGCTCCTTGCGTATCGACGTATCGATGCCGTAGTAGCAGGGGTGCGTGATGGGCGGGGAAGAAACGCACATGTGGACCTCGGAGGCCCCGGCCCCGCGCAGAAGCTCGATCAAACGCGCGCTGGTCGTGCCTCGCACGATCGAGTCGTCGATCAGCACCACTTTTTTACCCTTGAGGTTTTCCTTGACGGGGTTCAGTTTCATTTCGACCGTGGCTTTGCGAGTCGTCTGCTCGGGCAAAATAAAGGTGCGCCCTACGTAACGGTTTTTGATCAGGCCCTCGGCGTAGGGCACCCCGCTCTCCGCGCTGAAACCGATGGCCGCGGCGATCCCGGTGTCGGGCACCGGCACGACGATGTCCGGAGCGGGGCCGACGTCAGCGGCCTGCGCCTTCTTCGCCAGAAACTCCCGCGCCAGCTGACGGCCCATACGATAGCGGGACTGCCAGACGTTCAGGCCGTCGATGGTGCTGTCGGGCCGGGCGAAGTAAATGTACTCGAAAACGCAGGCGGAGAGCTTGACCTTCTTTTGGAGGCGGTGCGAACGAATGCCCGACCGGTCCACGACCACCATCTCCCCGGGCTGAACGTCCCGGATGAACGTCGCCCCCACCGCGTCGAGAGCGCAGGTCTCGGAGGCCAGAACGAACTCGCCCCTCCCCGACTCCAAGCTCGACTCGGGGGATTCGGGCTTTCCCAGACGCCCCAGGCAGAGGGGACGGAATCCGTGGGGGTCCCGCACTCCGATCAGCTTCGCGCTGCCGCCTCCGACCATGATGACGAGGCTGTAAGCGCCTTCCACCGTCTCCAGGCTCGTCAGGATCTTTTCCTCGATGGTGGGAGCGGGGTTGAGCGCGATGAGGTTCAGCATCGACTCGCTGTCCGAGGTCGATTGAAAGACGCAACCCTCGGCCTCCAGGCGGCTGCGGATCTTCTTCGAGTTGGTGAGGCTGCCGTTGTGCCCCAAACTGATGAACCCTCCCTCGCCGGAAGAAGAGGAGGAGGAGGAGGAGGATGATGATGATGAAGAAGGGGAGGAAGAAAAGGACGCGAGAATCGGCTGGACGTTGGCGAAGATGCTGCCCCCGAAGGTGGAGTAACGGACGTGGCCGATGGCGCAGTGCCCCTTCAAGCTCGGCACCCGGGTCTTGAACGCCTCCCTCATCAATCCCATGCCCTTCTCCAAGTCGATGTGCAGCCCGTCGGTCACGGCGATCCCCGCGCTTTCCTGTCCCCGGTGCTGGAGCGCGAAAAGTCCCAGATAACAGACGTCCGCCACCGAGCGATTCTCGCTCCAGAACCCGAAAATCCCGCATTCCTCTTTCCACGCGGGGGATAAGGCCCGGTCGATGCTCATCGCATGATCTCCGAAACGCTGTCGCTCCAGAGCCCCGCAAGGTCCTCCAGGGGGCAGTCGACCAGAACCGCGCCGTTGTAGCGGAGCGAGAAGGCGGCGCCCCCTACCTTCCCCAGCGGGGTGTAGGCAAGGCTCAGCTTTTTCAGGAGCGCCTCCGTCGCTTGCCATTTGTCCGGGCTCACGGAGATCACCGCCCGAGATTGGCTTTCGCCGAAGAGCATCGCGGCGGGAGATACATCGCCCGCCCAGTCCAGCGCCGCGCCCAGGTCCCCCTTGAAGGCGGACCGTGTCGCGTCGGAGCCCGTTATCGCGCACTCGGCCACGGCCACGGCCAACCCCCCGTCCGAGCAATCGTGAGCGGAGGCCAGAAGCCTCGTTTCCGCGGCCTCCACCAGAAAGGCGTGCAGTCTTTTTTCCTTTTCGAAGTCCAAAACCGGGACCTCGCCCTCGTCTTTGCCCGTCAACAAAAAATGGGCCTCGGACGCGCCCAGTTCCTCCAGGGTCTCCCCGACGAGAACGACCAGGTCGCCCTCGGCCTTGAAGTCGCTTGTGACTCGGTCCTCCACGTTTTCGAGAACCCCGACCATGCCGATGGTGGGGGCGGGGTAGATGGCCCGGCCGTCGTACTCGTTGTAGAAGCTGACGTTGCCGCCCGTGACGGGGGTCGAAAACGCCTTGCAGGCCTCCGCCATTCCGTCGGTGGCCTGGACGAACTGCCAGTAGATCTCCGGCTTCTCCGGGTTGCCGAAGTTCAGGCAGTTGGTGATCGCCAGGGGTTTGGCTCCGCTGGCGGCCACGTTCCGCGCGGCCTCGGCCACGGCGATGGCCCCGCCGCGCCACGGGTCCAGGTACGCGTAGCGGCTGTTGCAGTCGGTGGCGAGGGCCATCCCCTTACCGGAGCCGGGCAGGCGTAGGACGGCCGCGTCGCTTCCCGGGCGAACCACCGTGTTCGTTCCGATCGTGCTGTCGTATTGCTCGTAGACCCACCGTTTCGACGCGATATTGGGGGAGGAGAGCAGCTTCTTCAAGAGATCCGTCCAGTTTCCGTAACCCCGTAGCTCGGAGCAATCGGCCTTCTTCAAGACGCGAAAATACTCGGGCTCGGCGGCGGGGCGGATGTTCACCGGGGCCTTGTCGGTCAGAAACTCCGCCGGCACGGAGGCCAGGACCACCTCGCCCTTTCGGACGGTGAAGCATCCGTCTCCCGTGACCTCGCCCACCGCCGCGGCAATCAAGTCCCATTTGTCGAAGACCTTCTGGATCTCCTCTACTTTGGAGGGCTCCACGATCATGAGCATACGCTCCTGAGACTCCGAAAGCATGATCTCCCAAGCTTCCATAGCCTTTTCTCTCAGGGGGACCTTGTCGAGGTCGATATAAAGCCCGCTGCCGGCGCGCCCCGCCATTTCGGAGCCCGAGGAGGTCAGCCCCGCCGCGCCCAAGTCCTGCAACCCGACCACCAGCCCGGCCTCTAGAACCTCCAGAGATGCCTCCAACAGCAGTTTTTCCATGAATGGGTCTCCCACCTGCACGTTGGGGCGTTTGTCGGGGTCGGAATCGCTCAGCTCCTCGGAGGCGAAGCTGGCTCCCTTGATGCCGTCGCGGCCGGTGCGAGCGCCGACGAGCATGACGATATTGCCCACACCGGTGGCCTGCCCCTTGAAGATCTTGTCCTCCTCCACCAGTCCCACGCACATCGCGTTGACCAGGGGGTTTCCGTGGTAGGACGGGTGGAAAAACGTCTCGCCGCCCACGGTGGGGATTCCGATGCAGTTGCCGTAGCCCCCGACCCCCGCGACGACGCCGCGAAAAAGCCCCTTCGCGCGGGCGTCGTCGAGGGAACCGAAGCGCAGGCTGTTCAGAGACGCCACGGGACGCGCCCCCATCGCGAAGATGTCGCGGATGATTCCCCCCACCCCCGTCGCCGCGCCCTGGTACGGCTCGATGGCGGACGGGTGGTTGTGGCTTTCCATCTTGAAGGCCGCGCAGAGCTTTCGTTCGGCGTCCAGCCGGACGACCCCGGCGTTTTCCCCCGGACCCTGCACCACCTGGGGCCCGGTTACGGGAAACTTGCGAAGCTGCGCCCTAGAGTTTTTGTAGCTGCAGTGCTCCGACCACATGACGCCGAAAAGGGACAGCTCCAGGTAGTTCGGTTCCCTTTGCATCAAAGTCTCGATTCTGGCGTACTCCTCCTCGGTCAGTCCGTGCTCTTTCCAGACGTTCGTCGAATCCAACCGGGGTTTTGCCCCACCCAATCCAGTCATCGCTTCAGCCCTCCGCATACCGCGTTCAACAGAGACTCGAAAACGCCCCGTCCGTCCCGCCCGCCCAGAATAGGCTCCACCAAGCGCTCTGGATGAGGCATCAGCCCCAAAACATTCCCTTCTTCGTTGACGATTCCCGCGATATCCCCCTTGGCTCCGTTCGGAGCTATTCCGCTCGGCGCGTCGCCGTCCGGGGAACAATAACGGAAGACGATCCGTCCCTCTTCCTCCAGCCTTTTATAGCCCTCGTCGTCGATGAAGTAGTTGCCGTCTCCGTGCGCTATGGGCAGGCGGATGACCTGACCCTTCGCGTAGGCGTTCGTGAAAGGCGTGGCGTCGTTCTCGACCCTGAGCCAGACGTCCCGGCCGAGGAAGAGCAGATCGCGGTTCCGCAACAGGGCCCCCGGAAGCAGTCCCGCCTCCGTCAGAATCTGAAACCCGTTGCATATTCCGAGAACCTTCGCCCCGCGTTTGGCCTGGCGAACGACCTCTTTCATGACGGGGGAGTAGCGCGCGATAGCCCCCGTCCTCAGGTAGTCCCCGAACGTGAACCCCCCTGGGAGGACGATGAGGTCGAAGTCCTCGATAGAGCTTTCCTTGTGCCAGACGAATCGAACATCGATCTTGCTCAGGGGGTTGACGCCGTCCCCCGAGAAATCGATTTTACTCAGGGGACTGACGTCCCCCGAGACTCCCTGGCCGCCGATCTTCTCGAGCGCTCTTTTGGCGTCGCAGTCGCCGTTGGAGTCCGGGAAAACAACGACCGCGGCCTTCATGCCGCCCATCATGAAAGGGGCTCCACGTCCACGGTGTACTCCTCCATCACGGGGTTCGCCAGAATGCGGTCGGCCAGGACCTTCACCTTCTCCTTGACGCTCTCCGCGCTCGTTCCGTCCACCGTCAGCTCGACGACCTTGCCCACGCGGACGGAGGATATGTCGGGAAAAGAAATATCCCCGCCGGCGTGGGATTTCAGCGCGCGCTCCACCGCCGCGCCCTGCGGATCGAGAATGCTTTTCCTGAACATCACGGTGACCTTCGCTTTAAACGGCATGTTCGTCATCCTCCTATACGCCTCAGCACTTCCCGGTAGGCCTCCTCCACGTTGCCGAGGTCGCGGCGGAAACGGTCTTTATCCAACTTCTCCTTCGTCGTCGCGTCCCAGAATCGGCAGGTATCCGGCGAGATCTCGTCGCCCAGAAGGATCTGTCCCTTATAAACGCCGAACTCCAGTTTGAAGTCGACCAGAAGAAGGTTCTTCGTCGCCAGGAACTCCGTCAGAATGGAGTTGACCTTGAGCGCCGCGTCCTCCAGAACGTCGATCTGTTCGGGCGTGGCCACGCCCAGCGCCGCGACGTGGGAGCGGTTGATCAGAGGGTCGCCCAGAGCGTCGTCCTTGTAGTACAGCTCGACCACCGGCTGAGAGAGCCTGCGCCCCTCCTCCCATCCGAGGCGTTTGGCGAGGCTGCCCGCGGAGATGTTGCGAACGACGACCTCGATGGGGATGATAGCCAACTTTTTGACGCGCATGGAGCGCTCGTCCACCTTCTCGACGAAGTGCGTGGGGATGCCCTTCGCTTTCAACAATTCGAAGAAAAACGACGCGATCGCGTTGTTCATGACGCCTTTAGACTGGATCGTCCCCTTCTTTTCACCGTTGAAGGCCGTCGCGTCGTCTTTGAACCACACCAGCGCCTCGTCCGGGTCGTCCGTCAGGTAAACCTGCTTCGCCTTGCCCTCGTAAATCAGCTCGCCTTTTTTCATTTTTTTGCCGCTCCTCGTAATAAAAGATATGCGTATAAAAGATATGCGGTGATCCCGACCCACTTTAGGGGCTTGAATCACCGCGCTGGCGTTTGTTCCCGCTTTATTTTTTCCTGCAAGGCCCTGTTGCGTTTCCGCACTCCTTCCGCTTGGGCGTTTCTGTAGTCCAGAAGGCGCCTTGCCAGAGATTCGTTGGAGAGCGCCAAAATGGATACCGCGTAAAGCGCCGCGTTCTTTCCCCCGTCTATGGCCATCGTCCCCACAGGGATGCCCGCCGGCATCTGAGCGATGCTCAAGAGCGCGTCCGCCCCCTTCAAGACGGAGCCCGACACCGGCACCCCGATCACGGGCAAGAGGGTAAAGGATGCCACCACGCCCGGAAGATGGGCCGCCGCCCCCGCCACGGCGACGAGGACCTGGATTCCCTTCTCTTGCGCGGATAGCGCGAACTCGCGCACCACGTCCGGGGTTCGATGAGCGGACGCCACCAAAACCTCCGTCTCGACGCCGAACTCCGATAGAAGCCTCCAACCCGGCTCAAAGACCGGCCAGTCCGAATCGCTGCCTATAACAACGCCGACTTTCGCCATGAGAATTTCTCCCCCCAGCATATATGACCCCAACCATATAATGACGGAGGAGAGTTTACGCCACGGCAAAAGATTTTGCAAGCCTAAGACGGAACAGTCTAAGATATGGAACACGCCCTCCCGAGGCCTCGGGCGTAAAGGCTTGATAGGCAAAGCAAGATTGACAAGGCAAGAGGGAAGCACTATCATTTTTTCAGTCAATATGCGCTTGCGAATTTATTTCGCGCCATTTCGTTTTTCGATTGCATTGGGTTTGACTATACTAGGAAGGAAGTGGTCGGTGTGAAGAAAAAAACGGCTTTGTTGGGTGTGGTGCTCTTGGTTTTCGCCATGGTCATGGCGGTATGTGGCGTTTCCGGCGAAGCGGCGGCGGCTGATGGGAAGGCTTACGTGATCGGCTTCAGCAACTCGTATAACGGCAATACTTATCGTCAGGCCATGGAACGTTACGCGCAGGAGGCCGCTGACGCGCTGATCGCCGCCGGTGAAATCAAAGAACTGATTTGGGCCGAGTCCAATCAGAACAACAGCACGCAGGTGCAGCAGATCCAAAATTTCATCATCCAGGGAGTGGACGCCATCATCATCGATCCAGGTTCCTCCACGGCGCTCACGGGCGTTATCCAGGAGGCCTCCGACACGGGTATTCCCTGTATCATCGTCAACGACGGTCCGGTCAAATCCGATGCCGAGCTGTGCTATCAGATTAATTTCGATACAATTGCGCAAATGGGTGAACTGACTCGATACGTGTGCGAGGCTATCGGCGGCAAGGGCAACATTATCGAGCTACGGGGCACCGCCGGCAGTGAGTTTGACAACATAGCCCACGAGGGAGTCCTCAAAGTGCTTGCGGACTACCCCGACATCAAAGTTGTGGCCGAGATCTACACCGACTGGACCGGTTCGAAGGCGCAAAGCGAACTTGCGTCCGTCTTGCCTACGCTGGGCAGCAAGATCGATGGCATCGTGACTCAAGGGGGAGATTCTTACGCGGCCGTGCAGGCTTTTCAGTCGGCTGGGTTGCCTCTGCCGATTATCGGCGGTGACAACCGAGGTTATTTTTTGAAGTGGTGGGCTAAAGAAGCCCCCGAAGGTTACGATACCCTCTCCGTGTCGTCGAACCCTTGGGACGGCGCCTCCGCCGTTTACGTGGCCGTGGACATCTTGAACGGGATGAACGTGCCGAAAGACATGACGCATCCTTTCGGCGTCGTGACGAAAGACGACGTCAAAAATTTTGCCGACGTGGCGGACGAAGCCATCGCCTGCCCAACGTACGATCGCGCCTGGGTGCGCGAAAACCTTTACAAATAAGTTCTCGCTCAAAACGCCGTGAAAAGTGGGCTGTTGCTGTTGTCGTGAAGCAGCGGCCCATAATATTTTCTTGACGCCGACATTCCATTCAAAATTCATTCACAATTAAGGAGATTTCTCTGATGAGGGACGCATCGCATATCGAAATGTTGGAAGATATCGTAGCAAACGCGGAAATCGTGGATTTGTCTTACACCCTCGAAAACTGTATGCCGGCTTGGCCCACTCAGGCCCGTTACGGCACGGTCGTTTACGAATCTTACGACTGGGGCGACGCGGCGTTGCATTCTCAGATAACCTTGTCGGAACACACCGGCACCCACATTGACGCGCCTAAACATTTCGTGCCGGGAGCCGCTTCCGTGGACGAACTGCCGATTTCGGCCGTTATGGGTCGGGGAGTGGTGATCGACGCCACCCGCATGCCACCGATGGGACTCCTGAGCCTGGGGGACCTGCGCGACTTCGAGGCGCGCAACGGCGATATCCGAAAGGGCGACATCGTCATGCTGCGCTTCGGGTGGGATGAAAAATACGGCATCAAGCCCGAGGGCGCGGATTATCTCAAAGACTGGCCCGGACTGGCTGAGGAAGGAGCCCGTTACCTGGCGGGAAAGCAGGTGGCGGCGGTAGGCTGCGACACCTTGGCCCTGGACGCGTTCGGTCTTGGCGCAAACCCGTGTCACCATATTTTGCTGAGCAAGGGAATCCCCATTCTCGAAAATATCTTCAACCTCTCAAAGTTACCCGTTTTCAGCTATGTCATCGGCCTGCCGAACAAGTTCAAGGGCGGCTCCGGGTCTCCCATTCGCATGGTGGCTTTCGTGCGGCGCGACCGCGCCTAGCACGGAAGAAAAAAGAAGCGGCCCATGCTGAGGGAAGAGGGACGGCAGCTCTATATGGAGCTGAAAAATATCGATAAATCTTTCGGCGTCACACAAGCGTTGCGACGCGTCGATATGCGGATATATTCGGGCGAGGTCATCGGCCTGGTAGGACCGAACGGCGCAGGAAAATCCACTCTGATCAAGGTGATCGCCGGCGTTTTCCCCCCCACTGCGGGCGAGATTTGCGTACGCGGCGAGGCGGCGAGAGGGTACTCCGTCAAGGATGCTCAGGAGATCGGCATATCCTGCGCTTATCAGGATTTGTCCTTATGCGCCAACCTGGCGGTGTACGAAAATTTTGCCATGCTCACCATGCCTCACGGCCTTTTGAGCGCGCCCGGGTGGAGAAGTCGGAAGAAGCGCGAGGCGAAAGATCTGCTGGAACGTTATTTTCCCGGCAACGGCATTGACGTGATGAAGTCCGTGAACACGCTCTCTTTGGCTGAACGTCAGATTGTCGAGATCTGCAAGGCCCTCATGACCGAAGGGTTGAAAATTTTGGTGCTCGACGAACCCACGAGCGCGCTTTCCACCGACAGAGCGAAGCAGTTGCGCGACGTGGTGCGCCACGTGAGCGCCAACGGCGTGGCCGTCATCTATATCTCTCACAAACTCGACGAAATCCGGCAGGTGAGCGACCGCATCGTCCTGATGCGCAACGGCGAGGTCGCCGGTGAACGTGCTCCGAACGAGACCACGGCCGATGAGCTGGTGAAACTGCTGGGGGGCGAGGTGAAAGAACGCTGCGCGCGTTCGATCGCCCGTCAAGGGTCGAGGGAGCGAATCGTCGAAATCGACGGGCTCTACACCAACCATCTCCGAGATATCCGACTACACGCCGACAAGGGCGAGATCCTGGGGATATCGGGACTCGCGGGCTCCGGCCAGGCGGAGCTTCTGAGCGAGATATTCGATGCGGGCAATCGTCGCGGAAACAGAAAGGCTCTGCGGATTAAGACTCTGCGAGTCTACGGCAGCGTGTCTTATGTGAGCGGCGACCGCGCGAAAGAGGGAGTCTTTCGTCTTTGGAGCATCCTCGACAACATCCTGATCGCGAGCCTCGACCAGGTGAAATCCGGCGTGTTCCTGAGCCGAGAGAAGTCGGAAACCCTGGCCCGGCGTTGGTATGACAAGCTCAAGTTCAAAGCCGAAAATCTCTATAGCCCCATCGTGTCCCTGTCCGGCGGCAATCAGCAAAAAGCGCTCATCGCGCGGGGCATTGCCTGCGGCGCGGATCTGATCCTGCTCAACGACCCCACGGCCGGCGTCGACATCGAGACGAAGCAAGAAATTTACGCGTTGCTTCAGGAGGCGAAGTCGGAGGGCAAAACGGTTATCCTGTACAGCACGGAAGACGCCGAAATGGAGATATGCGACCGTGTCTACGTCATGCGCGACGGCGCGATGACGGGACAGCTGGAGGGTGAGGAGATCACGGTTCCCAACATCGTGCAGGCCTCCTTCAGGGACGTGGAGGAAAAACCCCGGGACGGCTCCCAGCGCTCCAGGCTGTTCGGCTTGCTAGCGTCCCGGATGCTGCTTCCCATTGCCACCTTGCTGTTCATGATCGGCGCGAACGCATGGCTGAACCCTAAAATTTTGTCCTATGCCAGCGTTCGTATGCTGGTGGGGACGGCTGTGCCCTTGGTGTTCGCGAGCCTGGGGCAGATGTTTGTCGTCGCGGCCGGCGACATCGATATGGGCAACGGGTACTCGATAGGGCTCGTGAACGTCTTGGTGGGGGTCGTACTCACGCAAAGCCCCCTCATGGGGATAGTGAGTCTGCTCGTCTTCGTCCTTGCCTATGTCCTTATGGGGGCGCTGATCCATATCCGCAGGATACCGGCTATTGTGGTCACGCTGGGAGCGCAGTTTCTGTGGCTCGGCATGGCGCTCGTGATCAGCCCCACGCCCGGCGGCTCCTGCCCGGCGTGGCTGTCCGCCCTCTACCGATGGGGCCCGTTCTCCATTCCCATGCCCGTCGTTTTGTGCGTGCTGGCGGGAGCGGCGTGCCATTGCGTGCTCTATCGCTCGAAGTACGGCATGATTCTGCGGGGCATCGGCTCCAACCCCGAAGCGGTCGAACGGTCCGGCTGGTCCTACCTCGCGGCGAAAATGACGAACTACGGGCTAGCCGCGCTGATGGTGGTGCTGGCCGGAACGACCTTCACGGCCGTATGCCTCGGCGCCGACGCCAACGCTGCGGCCTCTTACTGCATGATGAGCATTGCCACGGTTATTTTGGGCGGATGCGAAATGGCCGGCGGCATCGTGGAGCCCATCGGGGTAGCGGCGGGGGGTATCGCCATGTCTCTGATCACGACACTGCTGATTTTTATGAAGATCGGTTCGAATTATCAGACGGCCGTTATGGGGCTCATTCTCATCTCGGTTCTAGTGGTCAAGCTGTTCCTCAACCAAAAGAGAGGAGTGCGCGCATGAAAAAGTTCGCAGAAAGGCATTCCTTTATTTGGCCTATCCTCGGATCTCTGATATTGTGGGGCCTCATTGGCCTCGTCTCCGGAAGAATCGGCATGAATCAACTGTATACGTGCGCCAAACTGGCCACGTTCGCGGCACTGCTGGGGCTCGCGCAAATGATCGTCGTAACCAGCGGGGACGGCGCCATAGATCTGTCACAGGTCTACACCCTCACTCTGAGCGCTTATATCTCCTGCACGCTGATGAGCGTCGACTTCGCCACTGGCATGGTGGCCGCCGTCGCCATCGGAGCCCTTTGCGGCCTCGCCAACGGTTGGGTCAACGTATACTTCCGGGTGCCGGCCATGATCACAACCCTTGCCGTGGGGTATATCGTGTTCTCGATCGTGCTCATCAGCGCGCCTTACATGAAGCCCCTGCCGAATGCGGCGCTGGTGGCCTTCATCAATAAAAACTTCGGGGGCATTTCCATGCTTACTGTGGTGACCGTCGTCGCGGCGGTTCTGTTGGCCCTTTTGCTTTACAAAACGAAATACGGCAAACAGCTCCACGCCGTAGGGCAGAACAAGCTCGCGGCCCGTTACGCCGGCGTCTCGGTCAATCGCGTGGTGATGGTCGCGTTCACTCTGGCCGGAGCCATTTCCGGCTTTGCCGGAGTTCTATGCGGGGCGTTCATCGGCGGGGCTTTTCAAGATATGGGCTCCACCTACTTCCTGCCCTCCATCGCCGCTACCTTCGTGGGGGGCACTGTGGCGTCGGGAGGCAGGTCCAGCGTGTTGGGAGTCTGTTTCGGGGCGCTCATGATGTCCCTGATGTCGACCTTCCTGAACGCGGCCAACCTGGCGCCCGGCCTGCAGAGACTCATTCAGGGCGCTTTCCTCGTCCTCATTCTGGTGGCTTCCGTCTCTAACGACTCGAAATCTTAGCGAAATTCAGAAATTGACGAATCGGACGTGAGAAAAAAGCGTTAAAATAGGACAAGAGAATTTTAAAACTCTCATATTCACACTCTTGATAGGAGCAGACATGAAAACGAAGGCAACGAGTTTCGCGGGGATCGCGATCAGCGCGTGTATTTTTTTTGCGGTGGGCGCGGCGGCGGCCGCGGAGTTGCCCCGAGCGCAGTTGGACGAGGCGGAGCGCTATTTCACCGAAGCCTACCTGCGTTTTTTGAATCGGGACTACTGGGCGACTTCAGACTACTTGGACCGCGCTTTGAAGGCCAACACGTACCTTGTGGACTACTACCTCATGAAGGGGTTGACGCTGAACCGGACCGGCGACTACGGCGCGGGGCGCGAGTCGCTGGCGTACTATTTGGAGGTCCGGCCGATGGACTTCACCGCGCCCCGAATACTCTCCTACGCCATCGGCCAGCAGCGCGAGCTGCGGAGGGTATTGGGCACTTCCATGCTCTCCTCCAGGTGGCAGGTCTCTCGCCTGGACCTGCAGACCGAGTTCGAGCTGGGGGCCTTCAGGCCGTTCAACGTGAAGGGCATGGGGAAGGTCGACGCGTGGGGCTCGACCCTGTGCGTGACGGATACCCTGGGCAACCGCGTCGACTTTCTCAAGAAATCCACGGGAAAAGTGAGGGACGTTGCCGTGGACAGTCCGGCCGTGACGCTCCCCCTGGGGGACGATTCCTTTTACGTCCTGACCGCCAGCGGAGACGTGCATGTTTTCGCGGCGGCCGAGGCGCTGTCCCCGGAGGCGGAGCCCCCGAGCGACCCTTTGACCTTCATGGGTTCGCTGGAAAACACGGTTGCCGACGCGGCCTTATTTTCCGCTTCGGAGTTCGCCGTAGCCGACCCCGTCGCCCGGGAAACGGCTTTTTACTCCCTCGCGGCCTTCTCCAAAACGGAGTCGTGGACTCCTACGGAACCGTCTCCGGAAGAAGGCTCTCTGTTCGAGCCCGTGGGACTGGCGGCTTACGGCCCTTGGCTGGCGGTGGCGGACCGAGGAGGCAACAGGGTCTTTTTCTTGAACGCGATAAACAAACGAGACTTTTTTTTCGCGGAGACGCCCCGCCCCAGGGACGTTGCCTGGTCCGCCATAGGAGAGCTCTTCGTCATCGACGAGGACGGAAACCTTTTCAAGATGCTCGTGGATTTTCGAGACCGGAGGGTCGACTCGGTCGATCTGATGGAAAGCGGCCTCGAAAACGGGTGGACGTTGTTCGCGTCCCCGGAGGGAGACCTGTACTGCCTGGACATATCCGCCTCGAAATTGTGGAAAGCCGTGCCGATCCCGGACGTCAACGCGTCGTTGGGCTTTTTGAGCGTCGCCCGGCCCAGGGTGACCCGCGAGGAAAACAAAGAAAGTTTCGCCCTGGAGGCCAACCTGATGTCTCCCTTCGTGACCTACTCGAAAACGGCGGCCCTGGTGGTGCACGCGGTCTGGAACAATAAAACGATCCCCTCCTTCGCCGAGCGTCAGGAGACGCCGGGGAGAGGCAACGGGGAAAGAAAGGCGGAAATTCTGGTTTTCCACCGGCCCGCCCCCTTGGACGCGCTCCATCCGGCGCTGCGGGAGGTGGTCGTGGAAAATGGGACGGACATCCAGATCGCGCTGCCCTCGATATGGACGACGCAGAGAAGGGCTTTGACGAACGTCGTCGTGGACGCCTCCATCATTTTTTCCCAGGAGGAGCTGGACGCCCTGACGCTTTTTTGTCTGAACAACGGAGTGGAGCTGGACGTGTGGGCGCGTTCCGTCCCGGCGGTGGAGATGGTCCGGGCCGCCGCTCTCTCGGGCGGCAAGGTTCTTTTTTCGCTTTCAGGAACGCCGGACGTGACTCCGCCCCGCGGCAAGATGCAAATACGCATCCCGTTGCCCCAGGAGCTTTCTTCTTCCGGTTATCCAAGCCGTTCCATGCTGACGGTGTACCTGGACATCGGATTGATGCACACTAAGGATTGGATTCCTTTGTGGCCCGACATGCTGGAATAACGTTTTAAGGAGATGTTTCCGTGCTGAGAGGTTTTTTGTTGTCCGCTTTTTTTGCCGTTTTGACCGCGGTGGGCGCGGCGCTCGCGATACCGATGCCCCCGATCCCTTTTACCCTCCAGACTTTTTTCGTGCTGATGTCGGGGCTCCTGCTGGGCCCCAAGTACGGTCCTTTGTCCCAGGCCCTTTATCTCGCGATGGGGTTGTCCGGCTTGCCCGTCTTCGCGGGGGGAACGGGGGGCATCCAGCGCGTGCTGTCCCCTTCCTTCGGCTTTCTGGCCGGGTACGTCTTCACCTCGTGGGTCGCGGGCTTCCTGTCCTCCGGGAAGAGGAAAACGATGGCGTGGTGCTTCTTCGCCTCTTTTGCGGCCACGGCGGTCCTCTACGCCATCGCGCTGCCCTGCTTTTACCTCAACATGAAGTACGTGGCAAAAACGCCCGCCGGCGTTATCGGGACGCTCCAGATGGCGTTTCTGCCCTTTCTGATCCCGGACTCCATCAAGGCCGCGGCGGCCGGTTACCTGGCGTCCCGAATCATTCCGATGCTGCGGGAGGGCGGCTTGCTGCCGAAAATTTGAATGAAAAAGTCGACGAAAGAGTTGGGGTAGCCGTCGACATGGGTTGCGGCGCGCCTCTAAAGAACCTCTCCCCTTTAAAGATGAAGATCCTTCCGCGCGAGCGCGGCGCGATCCTGCAGTCTCTGGCGGCCGGCGTCGTACCTCGGATGGGGTTGCATCACATTCAGGTGGGGAGAAAAGATGAGATTACGGCGATTTTAGGAGATCTGGAACGCGTCGCGGACGGCGGTGCGGCGATTCGTTTTGTGATCGGGCGCTTCGGAACGGGCAAGAGCTTTTTCCTGAACCTGGCAAAAACCTTGGCGCTCGAGAAAAAATTCGTCGTCATGCAAGCGGACGTCACCCCGACCCGCCGCCTCTCCGCCTCGGCGGGACAGGCGACGGCTCTTTATACGGAGCTGACGCGCAACATGGCCGTGCGCTCGAAACCCGAGGGAGGGGCCTTGACGGGGGTGGTCGAGCGATGGATCGAGGATTTCGCGAGGCAAGACGAAAAAACGGACGCGCCGCGCGATTTACGGGAAAAACTGAGGCCCTTGCTGGACCGCGTCGGAGGATATCACTTCGCCGACGTTCTCGGCAGGTACCTGGAGGGTTACCTCGCGGGCGACGACGCGCTTCAGGCGGCCGCGCTGCGCTGGCTTTGCGGAGAATACGCGACTCGGACGGAGGCCCGGGAGGCCCTGGGCGTACGCTCCATCGTTACGGACCGGGACCTGTACGATTACCTGAAACTGTGGGGGGCTTTCGTGCGTTTGGCGGGCTACGCGGGACTCCTCGTCGGCCTGGACGAGATGGGGGCGTTGTCGCACCGGCTGAACAACGCGCCCTCGCGGAACGCTAACTACGAGGCCCTGCTGCAGATCTTGAACGACTGCCTGCAGGGGAACGTTTCCGGCATCGGCTTCATCTTCGCCGGGACGGACGCGTTTCTGGACGATCCGCGCCGGGGCCTCATGAGCTACGGCGCGCTGGCCGGCAGGCTGGCCGCGAACCCCTACGCGAAAGCGGGGACAAAGGCAGGGCTGAAGGATTTTTCCGGTCCGGTGATTCGATTGGAAAGCCTTTCACCGGAGGACCTGTATCTATTGCTTCACAACATCCGCAACGTGTTCGCCCTGGGAGATCCCGCAAAACACCTCGTCCCGGACGAGGCCATCCGCGCGTTCATCCAGCGTTGCGCGCAAACGCTGGGGGCGTCCTTTTACCAGACCCCAAGGGACGCGTCGAAGGCCTTCGTCGGCTTTCTTTCCGTGCTGGAGCAAAACCCCGGCGCCGACTGGAGGTCCCTCTTGGGGGACGCGCCGATCGAGGCGTCCTCCTCCGACGAGGACGGCGACGAGCTCGCGCGCTTTACTTTGAATTTGAAATAGAGCAATAGAACACCGGAACACACGATGGAGAACGGAGCCTTCGATCTTCTGCATCCCTCGATGCAGCAAAAACTGTACGATATGCGGTGGACCGAGCTGCGCCCCATACAGACGGCGACCATTCGCGCTTTTTTCGAAAGGGACGGGGACCTGATCGTAGCAGCCGACACGGCGGCGGGAAAAACGGAAGCCGCTTTCCTTCCCATTTTCTCCCAGATCTTGAGGAAGACCGCTTCCCCGAGTTCAAATCCGATCCGTGGGCTGCGGGCCCTTTACGTCAGCCCGCTTCGGGCCCTCATCAACGATCAGTTCCATCGGCTCGAAGACCTGTGCGGACGCGCGGGGATCCCCGTTTTCAAATGGCATGGCGACGTCGCTTCTCAGCGCAAAAAAAAATTCCTGGCCGCGCCCGACGGCGTTCTCCTCATCACGCCGGAGTCTCTGGAGTCCATTTTTGTCAATCACGCCTCCCACGTCGCCCCTCTGTTCAAAAACGTCTCTTGGATCGTGCTTGACGAACTGCATGCCTTTATGGGAACGGAACGAGGCGCGCAGCTCAAAAGCCTCTTGTCCCGCGCCGAGGAAACCCGATCGGGCACGACGCGGCCGCGCGCGGCGCAACCTCGCCCGATGAGGCTTTTGGCGTTGTCCGCGACGATCGGGGACTTCGAGGTCGCCAAGGCATGGCTGCGCCCTCGCGCACCCCAGAGCGTGGAACTCGTGATTGCCCCCGACGACGGCAAAGAGATCCTCTACCGCCTCAAGTCCTACCAAAGCCGGAGGCCTTGGCCCCAGGACGAAACCGACCCCGGCGGCGAAACGCCTGAACCCTTTGCGGAGCCGCGGCTATCGGCGACCCCGGACTACGTTTCCGATTTGATACGGCTGTTTCCCTCCACCTCGCTGATTTTCGTCAACTCCAAGCGGATGCTGGAACACCTGGTCTACACGGTTCAAAGGGTCGCGGAGGCGAAAGGCCTGCCCGACCGATACCGCGTCCATCACGGCTCTCTCTCGAAAATCGAACGAGAGGACACGGAAGAGGCTCTCAAAACGAAAGAAGGGACCGTCACGTTTTGTTCCAGCACGCTCGAACTCGGCATCGACGTGGGAAACGTGGAACGCGTGGGGCAGTTCGGCGCGCCCTGGTCCGTGAGCGCCCTTCGACAGCGTTTGGGCCGCAGCGGCCGTAAAGACGGAGAGTCCTCCGCCATGGCGCTCTTCATCGTGGACAAGTCGGAGCAGAGGTCCGTCATCGAAAAAATCCATCCGGAGCTTTTGCAGGCGATCGCCATGTCGGAACTCCTGTTCGAACGGTGGTGCGAGTCCCCCGACATCGACCAGCCCCATTATTCGACGCTGGTTCAGCAATGCCTGAGCGTCGTCGCCGAAAAAGGGGGCGTGTCCGCGAAGCGGCTCTACGACATTCTGATCGGCCAAGGAGCCTTCGCCGCCGTTCCGCGCTCCGCGTTCACGGAGATATTGCGCTCCCTCGGGGCTCACGACCTCCTCGAACAGACTCGTGAGGGCGCGCTCATTCTCGGCCTTGCGGGCGAACGCCTGGTCCGAGGCTACGATTTCTACGCAGCCTTCGCCGTCCCCCAGGAGATCTCCGTGATCCACCGAGGGCATAAAGTCGGCAGCATCTTTCTGGCTCTCGATATGATCCCGGAGGGGCTTATTCTGCTGGCGGGCCGGCGATGGAAAATTCTGCTCATCGACATGGAAAAAAACGAGATGACCGTGGAACCGGCGAAAGGCGGCAAGGCCCCGCCCTTTGGCGGCGACGCCGGGCCGGAAATTCACGCCCGCGTCCGGCGCGGGATGTTCGACCTCCTGGCCGGAAGCCATGTCCCCCCATACCTCGACCCTGGGGCCGCGAACATGCTGGAGGAGGCCCGAGCCGTCGCGAGGGAAGCGGGGATCCTCCACTCGCCGTTTTTGTCGCAAAAACGAAATCTTCTGTGGCTGCCCTGGGAAAGCTCCGCCATACATAGAACCCTGCTGGCCCTAGGGCTGCTCGCCGAAATGGAGCTGGAAGACCGCGGCATCGCTCTCGAATTCAAAAGAACGAACCACCATGAACTCAAAGAGGCCTATATGCCCTTTTTGGAAGCTCCTCCCACGATAGAGCGGATCGCCGCAAAGTTCGAACTCGCCCTCAAAGGGAGGGAAAAATACGATCGATACATCCCGGAAAACCTGCTGCTCCAGTCTTTCGAGAAAAAATACCTCGATATCCCTGGGGCATTGAGAACGATATCGAAAGCGGTATTATAAAAGCCGCCGCGCCCAGTTCAATAGACTATTTTCGTGATGAATTCAAGTGAGCTAAAAATCCCTATGTGCATAGTGTTGTCCCTTTTGTTTATCAGTGTTTATCAATTATATAATGTAGAACCCTTAATCCTTGCATTTTGTCGTTTTGTACCGTATAGCAACACTATGCTTTAAGGGATTTTGAGCTAAAATAAAGTTTACTACTCGGTTTCATTGCGCCTCACAGATGAATCGGTAAGCCAAGATTTGCTGCAAAATCGTTCATCGCAGACTTCACGTATTCGACTTTATCAGGAATGTTATTCTCCACTAAGTTAAGAACGCTTCTGGCCATTTCTTCCGCCTTATCTCTCAATGCATTAGCGCCTTCGTTCACAACTTCAACTGTCGTCGCGTATGCTTCCGGAACATCCTTTGTTACGAAATCGACAGTACTTGCGGCTATCGCTTCTACCTTGTCGGCTAATACATCGATTCCACCCGTCACGACTTCGATTGCGGTTGCGTAAGCACCGGTTGCCACAGCATATCCAACCATCCCTCCTACGAGTCCTGCGGCTACACCGGCTACAGTGCCAACTGGTCCGGCAACTGATCCCACTGCCGCTCCGGTAAGTACAGATCCGGCAACGCTACCTGCAACGCCTGCTGCATTCTCCCCCAGGACATATGCGAGTTTCTCTCCGCTAATCTCACCCTGAGCATAGTCGACAACGGAATCATAAGAGCTAATCCCAAATGCGATAGCCGTGGCCGGAACGCCGGTCTTCCCGAGTGACTTAATCAGTGTGTGACCGGATTCCGACATTGCACGCGCCACCGCTGAACTAACAAAGCTGACTCCATATCCAATAGCTGCGGCAGTTCCCGTATCTTTGGCGACATCTGTGAACGCTTCCTGGGGCGTGATATCGCCGCGTATGACGCTTCTTACGTTGTCTACGATAGAGATGGCGGCAGTCACGGTGGCAGCGGTCAGACCAGATTTTACGCCCTCGCTGTGACTTCCTGAAAGTGATTCCTTCAAAAACAACTTTGTTGTATAGCTCTTCGGGTGCAATGCTGCATCTCTGGCTTCAGAAGTTGAAACTAAACATTCCTCGACCATTGTATCAATCTGTTTGCATCGAGCAATTTTACTCTGAATCTTTTCGGCTACATCTATTTTGCCGTCAGCCAATACACGCTCAAGTTGACGTTCCAAATTTTCGATTCTTGCAGGAATCAGTTCGCTCTTTACCTTGTCAAAGTAGTTGCCCGGGATCTCGATTTTATCAACTTTACCATCGGTAAAGTACTTAGCATATTTTCCTGAAGTCAATTTCGAAAAACATTCCTCGGCATTTTTGCCGACAAATTTTGTCTGTATTCTTTCAATAATTTCTCCGTTCGCATTAAGGCGAACCTTGTCGACGTATTGGTCGTTTTTCTTGAAGAGTTCTGGCAAATCATCGGCTCTGACTGTTGTAATCCCTGTGCCATCGATTTTCGCCTGCATATTTTCTTTGGCCGTTGATATGACTTCCGCTGCCCACCCGGACTGCTGTTTGATATTCTGTTCTCTAAATTCAGGATTGATTTTCCTTTTGCTGATTTCCAACAATCCCAGCGTTTTGTTGCCGTTTATATCCGTACCACCCTTGTACATCGTTTTTGCTGTTTCAAAAAAGCCGGGTTTTGCGGCTTGCACGTTTTCAGGAGAATGAAGACCCAGCCAACCGGCAAAATTCCTGGCCACATCGTTTCTGATGTTTTGGAAACTGTCGAGCTGCTTACTATTGTTGCCCGACAGTTCCCTGTGCCATGCGGTCAGTTTTTTTGAGACTTCTGTCTGTATGTCATCAAAGGATTGCTTTTCGAAGGTTTCAAATAGCATCACAATTCTCCTCCGTTATTGTCAGGACTTTGCAAATTTCGTCGATCCTGGATGCAGAAAACCTCGTCAGCTTTGACGCAACCACTGAACGCAATCCATCAAGTGAGGGAATCTTCAAAATTTCAGAATCCGCAATGCCCAACACGGCCTGCAGGAGGTTTTGTAAGGAGGGCAATTCTTCCTTCCTCCACAATATCTGACCATTGAACAGGATGTAATCCGAAACGATTTCTTCGATTTGTTTTTTGGTACTTCTATGAAGATCCAGTACTTTCAAATCTGCAAGCAGCGCATCTTCAGCAATTAGGTTGCTATTCAGCCAGGGTTGCAGCAGGACTTTGACAATCTCGCTTCTGGCAATTTTCAACGGCTTAATTACTGTTAAAGTCATCGGCTCATATTTCCCCTCAACAATGTTTGCTTTGTCCACCATTGTCAGGACAGGACTGATCCAGTCATTCTGGTAGACAACAGCAACACCATTGGGAAGTTTGGCAATTTCATTGACCTGGTCTTCAGTAAGGCCGATGGAACGCCCGACGGCTTCTCTGTCATTAGCTTCCGGTGTTCTTAACACAATTTTTGTGTTTGTATTTTTAATAGCCGCGATGTCTACGGACGAAGGTGATTGGTCGACGATGATAAAGCCCTCTCCATATGTTCGAATTTCGGCAATAGTGTTGGTCAGCATTTCCACTGATTTTCCGATCAACTCGGAATTACTGCCATATGACATGTTTTTCAAAAGGTTATGGGCTTCTTCGAGAACCGTAACATGTTTTAATCCGTTATTGCTTTCAGATTTTTTGTCAACACGGTACTCGTTCAGAATGTAAACAGTCAATCCCATGATGAGAGCTTTGGTTTCGCTTGATTTCACGCGGCTGATATCCAGGATACAGTTCTGGTCAAACAACATTTCATACGGAGTTTGTTCATTTGTAAAAATGAATTTATTCAAACCGACTGTCAGTGACCTTACGCGCGTCAGCAAAGCGCCTTTGTAGTTTGATTTGATATCCGAGTGATAACCGGAATTCTCGATCAGGTAATCAAGTTGTCCGGATAAAACCTCGAAGTCGGGATATTCCGGCGAAGTGCCGTCAAAGCTCGACGAACCTAAATCCCAACCCACTGCTTCGTAAGATTTCAAAATAGCGTCTTTGAAAAATGCAGGCATCGCGTCGTACATAGGCCAGCAAACGCTGAAAATCTCAACTAATCCGTCGACATGTTCAAGCACATGTATTGATTCAGGGAACTTAAAAGGATTTAAGTTAATGAGCGGCGCAATGTTCGGATTGGTCGAGAAAACATTCACGTCCCGGAAATTTCCAAACACATTCTTATACTCGCCTTTTGCAGGCTCAACCACCAGAAAGGGAATTTTGTCCTGGTGTAATTCCTTGAGGATTTGGTAAACAGTATTGCTCTTGCCTGAACCAGTTGAACCTGTTATAAACGTGTGCATATTCAGGCTCTTATTATCAAGTTCAACGGTCTTTTGAGTAACTTTGCCAAGGTCGAATACCTTTCCAAGGGTCACCCTGTCTTCGGGATTATTGTTTTGTCTCTTTGAAATCAACTGGTATGAATTGACTTCTTTACCGAACTCAGCATGCTCAATTACCGGGAACCCAGGCACCGTCGCTCTGGGCAGACCAAGATGCAATCCCAGTTCTTTCCCGCTAACCGCAGTAGCCGCACTCGTATTTACATTTCCTCCGTATATGAATCGCGGATGAACAAATCTTGAAAGATAAGTCGTCAGATGTTCAAAGTTATTGAAATCGCTTCTCCAAGAGTTTATTGCCGACACTTCGCGTCCGGAATTCTCACCGTTCATAAGGGAACGATAATTGCTTGCCGCGATTTCCGCCGCTGACATATCATCGGATATGAAATATCCCCCCACATTCCACATACCATAACTGTCGAATTCATTTGCCCGCTGTAATGCTCCATCAATCAGTGAAAGCATGTCTGTAACGGTTTTGTTTTCAGTTGTTATGGTCATCGATGAAGAATCGGTTGTGCTTTTTTGCACACCCGGAGTAAGAGAATTAAACAATCCTCCAAATGTGTTTCCGATTTGTCCTCCCAACATTAAACCGGCTGTCCCGCCCAAAGCAAATCCGGCAATGGAACCTGCTACACCAACAACCGCTCCCGAAATCATAGCTGCCTTCTGTTTTGCATTCATTTCCGAAAATGAAAGACTCTTTGCTTCCGCAGTTGATGTGCTATTTTGTATCTGAGCTTTTTGCAATGGTGATAGTTGTGTGTAAAGGTTCTGATAATTTTTACGTAACATTTGTATATCCGTGGAAGACTGGTTTTGAGCGAGAATAATTCCGGTATATTGCCTGCCCTGAAGTGCCAGTGCCAATTTTTCCATTCCCTGAACAAACTGCCCGGCTTGTTGCTCATTTTCGGATTTGCTGTTTCCGATTACGCTCACTGAGGCAACATTATGTAGTTTTGAGATTTTTTCTGACAAAATAGAAATTTTAGAACGGTCCTCATTTTGAATTTTGACTCCGGGGAAATGCCCGATAAGCGTATTTTTTAATGTGTCTCCAAGTGTGACAGTCGACCGCTCATCGCTGTTTGAGCGTACACCAAGATAGAAATCCGTATTGAATCCGTCAGAATCAAGCACGATAAACACAGAGGCTTTGTACGTTGATAAAGTGTTGAACACGGTAGTAAATTTGTTCGTAACAGGCTCGCCCTTTTGATAAACCATTTCCGTGATTCTAAATAAACGGACATTACTGATTACATCCTCTTCAAGAGGCGGCAGATCAGATACAGGTACAATCTCCATCTCCGTAAGGCGCGCCAAGTCCCTGCGTCGGATTGACTCATCAATTATGTCTAATTGGACTTCGAGCTTTTGTGCAAGTGTTAAGTTGCCATATATAATTTCGGTACTCAGATTCGCCTGCGAATGCACTAATTCGTTCATAACCTAATCCCTCTCAATTTCACGCAATTTTTCTGCAAACGCAGCAAACCAATCATTATCCGCCTGGAGTTTCCGCTCATCGTCCGAAAGTTGCGTGGATATCTCGTCTTTGATTCCGGTTTGTTGCTCAATCAACGCCTTCAAATGGCTGAGATAGGCCTCGGCAGTCTGCTCATAAATATCTTTGAGCGTTTTATTGACATTTACAACAACTTCGTTTATAACTCGAGAAGCTAGTGTCGCAGCATTCTCACGCCAATCCTGATATTGATAAGTCACCACACGAATTAGTTCTTTTACTTCGGTCTGCGGCGTAACACCTAACTTATTTTTCAGAATTTCAAAAGGTGAATCAGTCTGCTCAATGTACTTTTCGCTCTTTAGTTTAAGTAAGCTGGGAGCAATTTTCGGCAGGGTATAACCTGATAGATCAATGTGAATTTCTTGATTTGTCGTATAATTATCTTTGAAATTTGCGGATAAATACTGACTGAAAGTTGGAACGAATATTACCTAAAGCTGTGTGAAACTCTGTATGAACTTGATTGATAAATTCCTCAAAAAAAACATGTATATCATTTTCAAACTCAGTTGCGATCCTGTATGCCTCGTCCTCATTAGTAATTTTTATTTTCTTTGTTCTCCAGTTAATAATCTTCTGCATAAAATTGTTCTTAACAACCGACAGGCCGTTCGGAGTTTCAAAATTATCCCGCTGAACGATTTTCTCATTCGCGTTTTTTAGTTTCTGTATGACTTCAACTAATCTATCAATTTCCTGGTGAACAGAACCATTGATGCTTATGCTTTGCTCGTTTTCGGCTTGCAGCACAGCTCCGATTTTTGACAGCGTTGTTCTCAAAACACCTATGGCCTGCCGTATGTAAGCAGTAATTGGGTAGACTTCAAGATATTTCTTAATCAAATCATCTGTCGGCGATTCTACGATTTGGGGGCAACCTACACCTGAATCACTGATAACACGTTCGACCTGGGAACGGTTCAATTTATGATCTATGTGAAAAAACAACTGTTCATGTCCGACATCTCTGCGTTTCAAAAAATCAGTAAGATTTCTACTGAATTCTTTGAGGTTTTGTTCGTTAATATAAAACAATATTGGTGTGTTTTCTAAGACTGCCTGCTCCAATTCGTTTATATCTGCTACATTTTCAACGGTAACATTGTCAAACGCAATGTCAAACAATGTTCCCTGGACAACTACATACGAATATGCAGTATCAAAAAGGTGCGCATTTGTTTCTCTGAAATCAGCAAAATAAAATTTTCTATTTTGATTGTTTTCGAGCCACTCAAGTAAATCAGAAATTTCTGCACTTTTCCGCCCGGCACTCTCAATCTCGTTTTTATGAAATATGCGCACGGATTCCCTGCTTACACCTGCATTATCAAACGAGGCTTGCAGGTAATCGAAATCAATCCCTGTACCCGAAAAATCCAGGTCAAAGTCATAACCGTTCATTTCATTGTAAAAAATGTCGGGAAGCCTTGCAATCCAGTTTTGCAGTTTACCTGATTGATATTGTTTGACAAGGCTGTTAATCTTGGGTTCACATCCGTTGAATTTTACACTTGTTTCAAGCAAATATGGGTTATAGTTTAGTTCTGCTTTAACCATTTGCTGCCTCCTGTATTAATTTGGATTTGGAAAATTACTATTCATCTTCATTGTTTATTTTCGTTTACTTCGTCCATTTCGTGTAAGTATAGATGATATGGATGGGGCGGTCTCCCGGGGACTCGCCGGGGAAACGATTGGTGACGTTCGGATTGTAAGAAAGGGAGATGATCGTGTCTTTGTTGGGTTTCCACGTGCTGCGCAACATGATCCGTCCCTTGGCCCTCGCGTCTGGGGTCGCGCGTTCTTCCGTCGCTCCGAAACGAATGCCGTAGGCTTCGCGAAGCGCGTCGTACAACGCTCGGTCCGACTTGGCGTCGCCAGAACTGGCTAGGTAGACGGATTTGTGGTTCAATCCTTTTTTTGCGTGGAAACCGAAAATGAATACAGCCGAGCGGTATTCGAACGTGCCCTTCATGGTAAGCCGTCCCTCGCGGACGAAATCGGACGCCGTGGCGCCGCTGCGCTCCATGCGTTTTTGCGTACGCGCGGCGGAAAGGCCGAACGTCGCGGACATGAAAGCTTCCGCGCTGTCATTGCCCCACACGGCGTTCACAAAAAAGACGCTCAAACACGCCGCAACCGCGATTGAAAGAAATACCCTCTTTTGAGACAAGGTCCTCCGGGCTCGATCAGGCAATCTTATTGTTCTCATCCCACTTGAAGGGTTATCGAGGACCGAGATCCCAAAAAACACGCGCGGCCCGGCGCGCCGTTTCGCCCGTTCCCTCCACAAACTGGCCTTTATAGCGTTTGACGCTGTCGCGAACGACCTTGGCGGGCAAAAGTCGAGCACTGGCGACAGGTCTCCCCCGGCGGTCGAGAAAAATCATCGTCCCCCCGAACATCATGTTGCGGTTCGTCATATTCACGACATCGATGAAAAGGCGGTCCCAGTCGTAAACGACATTTTCGAAACGAAGCCCTGGAACGCTCTCGATTCTTCCGTCTTTCACGACATGCGCCACGGCGGAGGAAGCCCCAGGCGACGCCAGCACCCCGACAAGAGAAACCATCAACATCACAAAGGCGACGGATGCTCTCCATCGAAATATCCGACGTTTTGGGGGGAAAACCTCGTTCCGTTTCATACCGAAACCTCCCTGCCTATAAATATGTCTCTCAGAACGAGACGCGGCCACATTCGGACATAGGAGCGAATACCGCCACCCACACGCAAAAAGGGGTTTTCGACGTAAAGGCGACGCGATGACGCCGATGAGCCGGTATCAGAAGCCAGTCCCCCTTCCGGAGTTTCACTCGGCTCCCGTCCGCGTATTCCAGTTCGGCCCATCCCTCGACCAGCGCCACCCATTCGTCCTCATTCTGGTCGTACCAAAAGCCCGGCGGAGACGCCTGTCCCGAAGAAACGACGCGCTCCACCCTCACGCCGCGTCCTGTCCACAGAGTCTGAAACAGTTCTTCGTCTTGCGCGTCGAAAGGGTCGACTTGAAAAATGTTTCCGCTCAAATCCCTCATGTTTTCATTATACCGGATATAATCCTGGGCGGGGAACAGCGAAATGATTAAGAAAAAGATTCGTGAAAGGAAAGATGGAAAAAATGAAGAAGGAAACGCCCGTGATGCGCCCGACACGCGAAAACAACCTCTGGTTGACGGAGGAGCAGACCGACGGCATGCGTTTTTCCCTGCGCGTCACCCAAACGATTTATCAGAAGAAGACGCCCTATCAAGACCTTCTGATTGTTGACACGCCGGAGTATGGACGCGTGCTCGTTCTGGACGGGGCTATTCAGTTGACGGAACGAGACGAGTTCTGTTACTCGGAGATGATGACGCACGTACCCCTTTGCTCCCACCCCGACCCCAAACGCGTTCTGATCGTCGGAGGAGGCGACGGCGCGATACTGCGGGAGGTTCTTCGGCATCCGAACGTGGAACTTTGCACTCTGATCGACATCGACCGGGAGGTGATCGAGGCCTCGAAAAAATACCTGCCCTTCCTGGGCCGCGAACTGGAGAACGTTCGCGCCGACGTGCGATGCATGGACGCGCTCGAATATATCGAAACGACGAGCGATCGCTTCGACGTCGCCATCGTGGACAGCACCGACCCTGTGGAGTTTGCGGCGGGGCTTTTCCAAGCGCCGTTCTACGAAAACGTCAAAAGAATATTGAACCCCGACGGCATGCTGACGGAGCTGACGGAGTCCCCCTTCGCCGATACCGCGCTGATGCGCCAAGCCATCGCCGAAATGCGAAAGGTCTTTCCCCTCGTTCGGATGTACTGGGGAGCCGTGCCGACCTATCCCACGGGCATGTGGACCTACGGCGCGGCATCTCTGGCTCCGGACCCGGCCGCGCCCCTGCGTGAAATCCAAGAAACCCGCTATTACACCGGCGAAATTCACAGGGCGGCGTTCGTCCTGCCGCCGTTTCTGAGCGCTCTGATCTAGCGGGAAGAGGCCGCCGAAATTGTCGAGGACGCCCTGTCCGGCAAGCCCATCTTCTCGTCGATGAGGCTCTGCAAATGCGCTAGGTCGGGCAATCCCTCATAAACTTTCTTGCGGTCTAAAACCCAAACGGGTACGGAGGGGCGCACGCCGTAACGGATGTTGTCCCAAAACGCCATAATATTTCGAGGATTGACGACCGAGACGTCCAATCGCTCTCCATAGCGCTCCTTCAAAGCACGCAGAAGCTCCTCGACCACATGGAGGTTATTTTGCTGTTCAGGAAAAGAATCCTTCTCTTCCAAACGGTAATAACTGCATGCTCACCCGGCCCGAAAAGCGCCTTGTTCGACGATGATCTTCAATTGAATTTGAGTTGTCACGCGAAAAACCTCCTAAATTTTAGTTTAGTACGCCATGAGCTCTTCCGCGCTCGTTTCGAGCACGTGACGCGCCTCCGACGCCCCGGCGCAGGCGGCCGCCGAGAATGCGACGTCTTTGGCCCATGCCTCGGTCATGCGGCTGAGTCTGCTTTTGATCCAAGGCAGTTTCGCCGGGGACATGGAGAGCTCGCGGAAGCCGAATCCGATAAAAACCGGCAACATGAGGGGGTCGCCAGCCATCTCACCGCATACGCCCAACTCTATTCCGGCGGCCGAGGCGCTTTCCGCCGTCATCTTCAAAAGACGCAGCACGGCCGGATGCCAGGGCTCATAGAGGCTTGAAACCATGCTGTTCAGCCGATCCACCGCCAAAGTGTACTGCACGAGGTCGTTCGTCCCCACCGAGAAAAAGTCTGCCTCGCGTGCCAGTTCCGACGACATGATCGCCGCGCTCGGAATTTCTATCATGATTCCGAGTCGATAGGGCCTCGTGACAACACCCTCCTCCGCAAGCGACAGCCTGCTTTTTTCAAGCCGCTCGCGAACCTGCCGTATTTGGGATACGTCGGAGATCATCGGCAACATGATCCTCAGATCTCCGTGCGAAGACGCGCGCAGCAGAGCGCGGAGCTGCGTGGAGAAAAGGGGTTCGTTTTGCAGACAGAGGCGTATCGCGCGCAATCCGAGGAAGGGGTTTGCCTCGGAGCCCACCAGCTCCGCGAGATAGGGAACCTGCTTGTCGCCTCCCGCGTCGAGGGTCCGAATGACGGCGGGGCGGTCTTTCATGTTCTCCAAGGCGCTTTTGTACGCAAGATACTGTTCCTCTTCGGACGGAGGCGCGTCTCTGTTCATGAAAAGATACTCCGTCCGAAACAGCCCAACGCCGGTGCCGCCCTGGGACAGCACGCCCGCCGCCTCGTCCGGCGACGCGATATTGCCCCAGAGCTCCACCGGCAGACCGTCCTTCGTCATCGCGGCTTTGTCCCTGAGGTCTTTCAGCCCTTCCTTTTCCTTGAAAAAGGCGGAGAGCTTGCGCTCGTAATGTCCTACCGTAGCCGGAACGGGATCGAGCACGGCCATACCCTTCTGCCCGTCGCACACGGCGTTCGCTCCGTCGCGGAAAATCCCGCCGTCTATCCCGGAGACCGCGGGGATTTCAAGCGCGGATAATATAATCGCGTAGTGGCTTGTGGCTCCTCCCGCTCGGGTTATGAGCCCTGCCACGCGCTCCGGGGAAAGGGTCGCGGCCTCCGACGGGGCGATTTCGTCGGTCACGAGGATATAGCGTCCCGGCGCGTTCAAATCGAGGTCCCCCTCCCCTTTCACCTCTCTGAAGAGCCTCCGCCCGATATCATCGACGTCCGCGGCGCGCTCTCTGAGATAAGGGTCCGGCAAGGACGAAAAGAGTCCGCGGATTTCCATGGTTTTTTCGTAGATCGCGTCGCATGCCCAGCGGCCGTTCCGTATCAATTCCGTCACACCGCCTTTGAACATGGGGTCCGCCAACATCATGGCGTGAGCCCCGAAAATCGAGGCCTTTTCCTTCCCTATCGACCGCTCGCTCTCCTTTTCCATCTCTCCGAGTCTGTCAATCACGGCTTGGAACGCCCTTTCGAAAAGAGCAAGTTCATCCGCCGCCGACCGCGCTTCTCCTCCCCGAGGAAGAAAGGGCGAAGATACGATCCTGCGGACTGGGGCTATCGCCACTCCCGCCGAAATCGGGACGCCCTGAAATCTTTTTTCCTCTCCGTCCATACATGCCTCCTCGCTATGGGTCAATTATGGAGCAATTGAGGGCGGGGCCTGCTCTCGATCCTGCTTTTCCAGAATTTTCATGGCTTCGCACGCGGCAAGGCAGGCTTTTTCCTATCCCCCGTCGTCGCCCCATCGATTCAGCGCCCGGTTGGCTATGACCGACAGCACCGCCCCCATGCGCATTCCGTGAAGATACCCCACGACGTACTGAGCCGCGGTTTCCATCTCGATGTTCGTGACGCGGGCCTGTTGCAGATCGGGAATGAGTTTTTCCGCGAAGCTGGGCCAATAACCGGATCCGTCCTCGTTAAGGGGACGTCCTTGCCCGATGTAGAACGACCCTGTCGTGTAACTGAGCCCCAAACCGTAGCGGAAACCGAGTTTTTCGCAGGCCCGCATGAGCGCCATGACGACGCGCGTGTCCGCAAAAGCCGGAAACTCCGGCTCGACGTAGGTGACGGAGGTCCCGTCCTTGCGCACACATGCCACGGGAATGATCAAATCGTTCAAGTCGAACTCCGGCACGATGCTGCCCGTGGTTCCCACTCTGATGCAGGTGTGCGCCCCCAGCGTTCTCAGCTCGTGGATGCATATTTCGGAGCTGGGGCCTCCGATGCCGGTGGATGTCGCGGCCAGTTTCACGCCCTCATAGGTGCCGGACACCGTCTTATACTCTCGATATGACGCGATTTCCCTGACGTCGTCCCAATTTTTCGCAATGACCGTCGTTCGTTCCGGCGCTCCGGGCAAAAGAACATATCCCGGCACGTCGCCCGGCTTCAACTGAAGATGGTAAACGCCTTCGTTGCCTGCCTTCGGGGCGGTGGCGCAATTGGGCGCGCGATGGGTTATTTCGGGCATGACGTCCCCCCCTCCCCAGGCGTCGGATACAAACGAAAGGCGCTTGCGGTCAGAGAGCCGCCGCTTTTTTGGGAAATACGCTCGATCTCCCTGATCAACGGCAGAATGCGCCTGTCCCTCGCGGGAAGTTTCAGCGCGTCGGCGGCGCTGATGTTCTTTTTCCAATACTCCTTGTTTCTCTTGACGCTGATGCTCAGGATCGAACCGTCCAAAGAGGCCCCCGCAAACAGGCCCTTCGTCATGGAGTAGCTGTAGATAGACGCCTTCAGCCTCGCGTCCGTCGCGGCGTCTCCGCGGCGTCCCGCCGGCCCTGCGGCCACGGCCACGTCCGCGCCCAGCTTGGTCCTGCTCCGCAGGAAGGCGTCGACGCCATTTTGATTGTTCACCACCAAGATGAAGGCCGTTTTTTGCACGCCGATCTGAAGCCCCAAAGATCCGCCTCCCAAGTTGTAGAAACTGGGTCCGAACCACTTGCCGCGCTCCTTACGGAGGATGAGCCCCTCTCCGTACTCGCCGCCGATGACGAATCCGGCTTTGATCATGGAGGGCACGAAGGCAATCGCGTGAGCGCCCTCGATAAGGTCCGCCATGCTGCCCACGTCGTCCTGTTTCCGCATTTCCCTGATGACGTCGATGGAGTCCTCCACCAGGTCGTCGGCGCTCTTCGCCCATGCCGGTACGGCAAAAAAACTCGTCGACAGGAAAACCATCATCGTCATAAAAAATATTTTTTTGTCCCGCGCCCTGTTCCAGATCATGCATAACACCTCTTTAGAGTATGGAAAACCACTTATTGGCATAAAAAACTTACGCCGCCTCTATCGCCCGCCTCCAAACATCTCGACCAGGAGCCCGTGGCGAAGGCCGTTGATGCTCACTTGAAAGGAGCCGACCCCCAAAACGTCGAGAGCGCACTGCACAATACACGCGCTGCCGAGAACGATGTCCGCCCGTTTGGGAGGCAGACCCGCAATCTTCATTCGCTCGGCCAGCGTGGAACTCGCGTAGCGCTCCACCTGCTCGTCCACATCGCCCCGCGTCAAAAAAACCCCGTTGATCGCCTCGGAGCTAAAGGACGAAAGTCCCAGTTTGACGGAGGCGATGGCGGTCACCCCACCGCCCAGGCCGATGACGAAGGGAGAAAATTTCCGGCAAAACAAGCCGTAGGCGGCGAACAGCCCTCGAATATGCTCCCGCGCCGACTCCACCGATCCCGGCTTCACGGGATCCGAGTCAAAAAATTTTTCGGTCAGCCGCACCGCCCCGACGGGAATGCTCGTGGATTCCATTATATGGGAATCGGAGCCCAGAATAAACTCCGTGCTACCGCCCCCGGTGTCGAAAACCGCCATGTCTCCCTCGTTCTTGTCTTTCACACTCAAACCGTGAATCGCCCCCAACCAGGCCAGGCGCGCCTCTTCCTCGCCGGAGAGGATTTCGACCGCGATGCCGGTGCGCTCACGCACCCGGCGGACAAAATCTTCCGCATTTCTCGCGGCGCGCAACGCCATCGTCCCGACTAAACGGGGCCTGGTACCCATTTCTCCCGCCAGGCGCACCAACCTCCACACGACGTCGACCCCGTATTTCATCGTTTTCTCGTCGATGAGCCCCTGTTCCAATCCTTGACCCAGCCGAACGACCTCGGTCGTGTCGACCAAGGTGCGTATCGTCTCTCCCCGTTTGCGGGCAACCCTCAGTTTGATCGAGTTGCTGCCGATGTCGATAACCGCCTTCGTGTCCCGGACGCTTTTAAGACGCCACGCTCTTCCGAAACGCGGAGGAATCTTTCCGCCCGCCATCATTCGTTCTCCGGAGGAGTGAGGGCGTCGAAACCCCGGCCCGCCTTCCGGGCGTTAAACAGAACAAAAAACGTGGCGGTTATCGGGATCGTCAAGAGCAACCCCGACGTTCCCGCAAGGCTCTGAACGATTTCCTGGCTCACGTAAGGGTCGTTCATCAGGCCCCAAAAATTCACGCCCGCGTTGGCGATCAGAATCGCTATGGGCAAAGACGTCCCTATATACGCCAGAATAAGCGTGTTGATCATGCTGCCCAATACCTCCGAGCCCACCCGTATGCCCGCGGCCCAAAGACGGAGCCGCTCTATCTCGGAGTCGTATTCGACGAGTTCCGACATGGCGGCCGTTATGGAGATGCCCACGTCCAACACGGCCCCGATGGCGCTGATGATGACGGACGAGAGCAGAATGCCCTTGATGTTTATCCCCGCTATCGTGGTGACCAACAGGGAGGCGCTCTCTCCCGCCAACCCGGACACCTGCCAGATCTCTATCATGAGGGCCCCGAGCAGGAACGCCCCCGATACCCCGCCGAGGCTCCCCAGCAGGACCACCGCTCGGGCTTGTTTCCGATGAACGACGCAGAAGACGGTGGCGGCGGAGATGAAAAACACGGCAAGAAAGGCCAGAGGCACGGGAGGCGCTCCTTTAACGACCAGGGGAATGTAACCCCACAAAAGGCAGGCGACGGAGACCCCCAACCCGAGCAAAGCCCTCGCTCCGACGCGCCCGGTAAAGGCGATCAAACACCCGCAGGCGAACACGACCACGCCGATGACCGAGGGGATACGGAAAACATCCGCTATCGAATATTGCATCGAGCCATCGTCAAAAACGTCAACAATGAGGATGTATCGACGCCCCTTCTTCAACTCCGTGCCGTTGTCTTCCATTTGAGTCACGACGATCGAAAAGGTTTCCTCTTTTTGTTCTCCCGTCAAAACCTGTATTGCCAGCTCCGTCTCCACGGTCCGAAAGGGCTCGTCGTCCTCCGGGGAAAGAATTTTCGCGTCGCCGATGTCCACGACCTCGACGACAAGAGATTCGCTCGTGTCCCAGATCCGCAGCGTCCAAAAATCCACGGCGGAGTAGACCGCGACCATCGACAGCACCGCTAGAGCAAAGCGAAACAAATACCCTTTGTAGTCGATATTCAGGTCCTCCATGATTCCGCTGATCTCGATCGTTGCAAAATTCAATTTCATTCTCCTCCATAAAGTCGATCGGAACGAAAAACGCCTGTTCTCCATCTCGTCGAGCGGTCTCCATAATAACAGATTTTCGTTTCCAAACGCCTCCCCCACGACATCGCGCAACTTTTTCACTTTAAACCACAAGAGCTTCATTGACTCTATCGTTATTTTTGCCTATAATGGTCCCACTTTAAAGGATACGTTCAGATTGTTGCTTGGTATGACGAAACTAAAAATTATGTAGTATAATGGCAACAAGTAATAGCAGGAGAGAGTTCCCCTTTCCTGGGAATCTTATCTAAATATATAAAGTCGAGGAGGTTGTTTCGGATGAAAAAAATCGTGTTGGCTTTGTTGGTGTTGGCATTTTTAAGTGTGGCTGGAGCTGCCCTGGCTGGCGGGTATGTCGCGTACGGCCCTCCTTATTATTACGCTCCGCGTTACTACGCGCCTCCCGCTTACGTTCCCTATTATCCCGCCCCGAGGCCCGTGTACGTTCCTTACGACGGATATTACTATCGTCCTTACTACCGTCATCATCCTTATTATTACGCTCCTCCCTGCCATTATTAGCATAGCGATTCCAGATCGGGGAATTTGGAACACGGCAGGCGACACGACGGCATGATGAAGAAAGAAAGACAATTAAGAAAGATTATGAGTAAAATTTAAGAAAAACTTGACTTTAGCGGCAATATGTTTTAGCATAGCGTTCTGTCAACGCTGTCGTTGAAAATTAAAAAGAGGCGGAGGTGAACCGTATGTTTGTGATGTCGAAAATTTCGGTAGCGTATTTTTATTTTTACGGATTTACAACATGCGGGGATCCCAGTCGAATGAGGATCGGTGCAACTCTCGCCTGTTGAACCCGATCGAACTTCAAAAGACTGAGGGCTTCCTCGCAAGATACGCGAAGGAAGCCCTCTTTTTTGTTCCAAATTTATTTATGGAGGACTTGGGAAAAGAGGTTTTGGGAAAGGAGGATGTTTGTTTTTTATCAAACGCTCGGTCGCGTATTTTTTAAATTTATCGTTTCTATTCGAAGGAGAGAGAAAAAATGCAAATGAACATTCCATTGGTGATTTTGATCGGGTATGGGATCGTATTGAGCTTGTTGTCCTGGAAAGCCACGCAGATCCAAAAAAGCGGCAGCGGCGGGAAAGTGCTGAATTACCTATTGGCCGGGCAGAAGCTGCCTGCGATACTGGTCGCCGTGATGCTCACGGGACTCGCCGTAGGCGGAGCCTCGACCGTGGGAGTGGCGGAACAAGCCTACAAAGTCGGGCTCTCCGCGGGCTGGTATAACGGGGCCTGGGGTACGGGCGGCATCGTCGTGGGGCTCATTTTGGCCGCGAAGTATCGCCGCATGAGTCAGCGCACGGTCCCCGAGATGATGGGAACGGCCTTCGGAGGCAGCGCCCGCCTGATCGGCGTCGTCGCGCAGCTTTTGATCATGATGACCATCACGTCCCTCCAGTACGTGGCGGGCGGGGCGATCCTGGCCTCGATGCTGCCCGATATCTTCACGCTCAACACGGGTATGCTGGCCTCCGCCGTGGTCTTCATCGGCATCACGTTGTCCGGGGGGTACTGGGCTAGCGGGTTGACCAACGTGGTGAACGTCATCATCATCTATATTGGAATCTTCGCCGCCCTCTTCTATGGATTCGAGAGTTTGGGCGGGTTCGAGGCCGTCGTTCAGGCCCTTCCCCCCGAGGGAACCTGGTTCGACCCCGTAAGCGGCATCGGCGTGGCGATCTTCGCGGGATGGATGGCCGTTATGATCACGATGGCCTGCACAACACAGGCCGTGGTACAGATCTCCCTGGCAGCAAAAGACGAAAAAACGGCGCGCAACGGGTTCATCATCGGCGGACTCTTGACCCTGCCCGCGGGATTCCTGTGCGCGTTCTTCGGGATCATGGCAGCCGCGAAGTTTCCCGATCTCGCCAACCCCGCTCTCGCCCTTCCCACCATTGCCGCAAGCATCAGCCCCCTGGTCGGCGGCATTTTTCTCGCCGGACTCTGGGCCGCCGACGTCTCCACCGCCGTCGGGCTTTTGATGGGTTGCTCCACTCTCCTGGTTCAAGACGTCTGGAAGCGCATGAGCGCCAAAACGTTTTCTCCGAGCACCGAGCTTCTGATCTCCCGCCTCGCGGTTTTTTTGGTCAGCGTTTGCTCCCTGGGCCTGGCGATGACCGTCGTCGGGATATTGCGAACCATCACCTCGGCTCTGGCGATCACCACGTCGTTCACGCTCCTGATTCTGGCAAACCTCTACGCGCCGCGTCTTTGCAAAAAATCCGCCGGATTCTGGACGATCTTGGCCTCGCTGATCGTCTGGGGGCTTTGGACCTATGTCCCCTCCACACGCATCGGGCCGCACCTGATCTACCTGGAATGGATCGTCTGTTTGATCGTATTCGGGCTGACCTACGTCCTCGACAGCCGCCCAGCCGCGGCTCTTTTACCGCCGGAGGCATCGAAACCGGAGGTTCCCGGCCCCGCCGTTTCGTTCGACTGAGAAAGCGGCAAAACTTTCGTAAACGTTCAAGCTCAGGGGGACCGGAGTTCGTTCGGCTCCCCTGAAACTTCTTGGAGCGGCTTGTTTGAACGGAACTGGATGCATAGAGCTTGAACGGATCGATCGAAAAGCGCTATTGACAGAGAGGGCCATGAGTTCTATTATATCCTACTAAATTTATCAATTTTATCGATGCAAATTGAGGGGTGACACTATGCGAAGTTTTTTACGAAAACTGCTGAGGTTACAGTTCTGTAGCGGCCAGATGTGTTGTTGTCATCGTTTTCCGCGACAGGGCGCGTCGGGAATTTTCCGCACATCGATCGTCAATCCATTATAATTAACGACAAAGGAGATTGTTTCTATGCCAATATATTCGAAAATCACGGACTTGATCGGCAAAACCCCGTTGCTTGAGCTGGCGGGTTATGGAGCGAAAAATGGAATTTCGGCTAAGATCGTCGCAAAGCTTGAATATTTCAATCCCGCGGGGAGCGTCAAAGACCGTATCGCCAAGGCGATGATCGAGGACGCGGAAGCCAAGGGTCTGTTGAAGCCGAACGCGGTCATCATCGAGCCGACCAGCGGCAATACGGGTATCGGCCTTGCGGCCGTCGCCGCGTCCCGAGGGTATAGAATCATTTTGACGATGCCGGAAACCATGAGCGTCGAGCGCCGCAACCTTCTCAAGGCGTACGGGGCGGAAGTGGTGTTGACGGAGGGAGCCAAGGGAATGAAGGGCGCGATCGCGAAGGCCGACGAATTGGCGCAGACGACGCCGGGCAGCTTTATTCCGAGTCAGTTTACAAACCCGGCCAACCCCGCCATCCACCGCAGCACGACGGGCCCGGAGATCTGGGAGGACACGGAGGGCAAAGTCGACTTTTTCATTTCCGGCATCGGCACGGGCGGCACGATCACGGGAGCCGGGGAGTTTTTGAAATCGAAAAACCCGAATATTCAAATCGTGGCGGTGGAGCCCGCGGGATCTCCCGTGCTTTCCAAAGGTACGCCCGGATCGCACAAAATCCAGGGCCTCGGGGCGGGTTTCGTTCCTGACGTGCTGGACACGAGCATCTACAGCGAGGTCATCGCCGTCGAGGACAAAGACGCCTTTGCGGCGGGACGGGAGATCGCCAGGACGGAGGGGTTGCTTGTGGGCATTTCATCCGGGGCTGCCGCATGGGCCGCGACGCAGATCGGCAAACGCCCCGAAAACGCGGGGAAAATAATCGTCGCGCTGTTGCCGGATACGGGCGAACGCTACCTTTCCACACCCATGTTTTCGGAGTAGAGAGCCGCGGGGTCGGTTTTTAGAAAAGCGCCGAGGGAACGCGAACCGGCGCCAAGTTGTAAGAAAGGCACATGAGTTTTTCGTTGGGTCGATGAATCGAAATGCTATGATCGCGATGAGCGGCGGCGTGGACAGTTCCGTCGCCGCCTATTTGATGAAAGAGCGTGGTTTCGACTGCATCGGAACCACAATGAAGTTGTTTTCAAACGAGGACGTCGGAATCGATCGGGACGACGTCTGTTGTTCGTTGAAGGACACGGAGGACGCCCGCGCCGTGGCCTATCGGTTGGGGATCCCCCACTATGTTTTCAACTTTTCGGCCGATTTCATCGATCGGGTGATCCGAAGGTTTGTGGAGGCCTATGAAAATGGCCGCACGCCGAATCCGTGCATTGACTGCAACCGCTACATCAAGTTCGACAGACTCTTCTCGCGGGCGAGGGAGTTGGAGTATGCTTTTGTCGTGACGGGACATTACGCGCGTATCGAACGCGACGCGGCGGGGCGTTTCCTTTTGAAAAAAGCGCTGGACGACGCGAAGGATCAGAGCTACTTTCTTTACTCGATGACGCAGGAGCAGTTGGCGCATACGCTTTTCCCTTTGGGGGAAATTCGAAAGAAGGACGTCAGGGAAATCGCGTTGGCGCAGGGCTTCATCAACGCGAAAAAACACGAGAGTCAAGACGTGTGTTTCGTCTCGAACGGAGATTACGCGAATTTTATCGAACACTATACGGGCAAGCGTTACGCGCCCGGGAATTTTATCGACGTGAACGGCAACGTGTTGGGGCGGCACAAAGGGTTGATTCGTTACACCATCGGGCAGCGCAAAGGACTCGGGCTTTCATTTTCCCGCCCGATGTACGTCCGCGAAAAAAATGTCGTGGACAACACGGTCACCCTTGGCGACGACAATCTTCTGTACTCGAAGACTTTGTTTGCCGATGATCTCAACTGGATCGCGCCCCCGCCCTCGCCCGTCGTCAGGGTCAAAGCCAAGACCCGATACAGGCAGCCCGAGCAGGAGGCCACGGTTTGGATCGAAAACGACGGAATACGCGTCGAGTTCGACGAACCGCAGCGGGCTCTTGCCGCCGGACAAGCGGTCGTCCTCTACGACGGGGACGTCGTCGTCGGAGGAGGCACGATCATCGGCGCGGCCTGAAAACACCTTGCCGCGTCGCAGAGCAATCAATATCAATCGAATGGAGTTCTTGCAGATGACAAACTGGAAAACGCAGCCTTATCCAGATATAGAACGAATCGCCGACACGTTTCTCGAAGAGCGTCTCGACGATGGCGGCTATGATATCCCCCGCCCGACGGCCAGCATGCCGTCCCTCTCTGAACTGAAAAACCTGATGCATTCTTTACGCGCTCTTTTTTTCCCGGGCTTTTTCAGCCCTTCCCAGCTTGTCGGCCAATCGTTACGGCATCAGCTCATCTCCGATCTCGACAGGATTTTTCGTGTCCTGGCCGAGCAGATACGCCTGGGTATATGTTTTTCCCGCTCCGACGAAAATGAAAAATATGGGAACGAGAAGCATGGGAACGAAAAATCCGACGGCGACGAGATCGCGTTCGATATGGCCAGCGACTTCATGAAGGGACTTCCCGCCATCCGCGACCTGCTGGCCAGCGACGTGCTGGCGGCTTACGAGGGGGACCCGGCCGCCAAGAGCAAGGCCGAGACGATATTTTGCTACCCGTCGGTGCACATCATGACGAACCACCGCGTGGCGCATCGCCTATACAATCTTTCCGTTCCGGTGATTCCTCGCATCATCAGCGAAATGGCCCACTCTCGCACCGGCATCGACATCCATCCCGGAGCGTCCATCGACGAGGAGTTTTTCATCGATCACGGCACGGGCGTCGTCATCGGCGAGACCAGCATTATCGGAAAACGCTGCAAACTTTATCGAGGCGTCACTCTGGGGGCGTTGTCCTTCCCGAAAAACTCCGACGGGACCCTCATAAAAGGGCTTCCCAGGCATCCCATTCTCGAAGATGGGGTGACGGTCTACTCGGGGGCCACGATTCTGGGACGAGTCACGATAGGGGCCGGCTCGCTCATCGGCGGCAACGTCTGGATCACGAGCGATATTCCGCCCGGATCGAAAGTCGCGCAACAGCATCTGGTGCCGACGGAGGAGGTCCTTCTGGGAGAAACCCGATAAAGTTGAACGTTTACCGGTTTTTCCGCATGTTAAAATGCAATATCATACAAGCGTATTGGGGGTTTGTTCATGGATATTCTACAAGACACTTTTTTTCGCGACGGCCGGGAGAGTTCTCAGCCAGGCGACGTTCACCGAAAGCACGAGAACTTGAAGCAATACCTGCGCCAGCTTGGGAGCGTGGCCATCGCCTTTTCCGGCGGGGTGGACTCCACCTTTTTGCTGAAAACGGCTCACGACGCCTTGGGCGAGCGGGCCATAGCCGTCACGGCGCGTTCGTGCTCTTTTCCGCTGCGGGAGCTCAAGGAGGCGACGGCGTTCTGCGAAAAGGAGAACATCCTGCACATCGTCTGCGACTCCGAGGAGTTGAATATCGAGGGATTCTCGAAAAATCCGACCAATCGCTGCTATCTTTGCAAAAACGAACTGTTCACGAAGATATGGTCGGTCGCGCGCGAGCACGGCATCGACAACGTAGCCGAGGGATCGAACATGGACGACAACGGAGATTACCGCCCGGGCCTGATCGCCGTTCGGGAGCAGGGCGTGAAAAGCCCCCTGCGCCACGCGGAGCTCTTCAAGTCGGAGATACGGGTTCTCTCCAAGGAGATGGGCCTGCCGACCTGGGACAAACAGTCCTTCGCCTGCCTTTCCTCCCGTTTCCCCTACGGGGAGAGCATCACGGAGGAGCGTCTCAGGATGGTGGACCAGGCGGAGCAAGTGCTTCTGGACATGGGCCTCAAGCAGGTGCGCGTGCGTCATCACGGAAATTTGGCCCGGATCGAAACCGACGAGGAAGGCTTCGGCGCCTTCGCGGACCGCGAGGTTCGCGAGGCGCTGTACGACCAATTCAAGAAGATCGGCTTCACCTACGTCTCGCTGGACCTTTTGGGGTACCGCACGGGCAGCATGAACGAGACCCTGGTCCTGTAAGCCTTGGCCCTATAAGCATGTAAGCGAGGAAGTTTTGTAGGCGAGAAAATTTACGAGGAAGTTTACGGCCATGCCTCGATACGCCGGAGCGTCTTCGTCGTCGAAAAACCCTCCAGGAAGGGGAGAATCGCGACTTCGTCCACAAACTCGCGGCCCGGCAGGTCCTCGGCTTTATAGTCGCCGCCCTTGGCCAGAATGTGAGGTCGCAACTCGGCCAAAAGCTCCGCGGGTGTGTCCTCGTCGAAGACGACCACCAGGTCCACGGGTCTCAGCGCGGCCAGAAGCCGCGCGCGGTCTTCTTCCCCGTTGACGGGGCGGTTTTTCCCTTTCAGAGCCCGGACGGAGCGATCGCTGTTCAGGCCGACGATCAGGCGGTCCCCCAGCTCGCGGGCACGCTCCAGGCTTTCCACGTGCCCGGCGTGCAGGACGTCGAAACAGCCATTGGTGAAGACGACGCGACGCCCTTCCTCTTTCCACTCCCGACAAAGCCGGACGGCGGACTCCCGCGCCACGCGGCGAGGCGCGGCCAGCAGGTCGGAGGCGGCGATCGGATAGGTTCCCGCTTTGGTCACAGCGATCTGGGCGGCCTCGTTGGAAAACCGAACCGCCTCGATCATGGAAAAGCCGGAAGCGACGCCGGCCGCCAGGCAGGCGATGACCGTGTCGCCCGCGCCGCTGACGTCGAAGACCTCCACAGGCCGCGCCGGAAGGTGCGTTGTTCCTCCTTCGCCGATGAGGGTCATGCCCTGGGAGGAGCGCGTGACCAGAAGCCACTCCAACGCCGCATTCCGTCGCGCGCTTTCTCCAGACCGCGCGACGGCGGCGTTTTCGTTGGAAACGGGTCCGCACACGGCGGCCAGTTCCGAAAGGTTGGGCGTGGCGACGGTGGCTCCCCGGTACTTGCGCCAGTCGTCGCCTCTCGGATCGACGAACACGGGAACGTTTCGCCCGCGCGCCGCCTCTATGGCCGCGGCCGAAAGCCGAGGCGCGCAGAACCCCAGTCCGTAGTCGGACAGGATCACGGCCGCGACGGCGTTTTCATCGAGAAGTTTTTCGAGCCAGGCCACGGCTTCCGCCGAAAGCCGTTCGTCCAGGGGATCGACGGTCTCGTGGTCGAAACGCGCGACCTGCTGACCGCCGCAGATCAGGCGAGTTTTGGTCAACGTGGGCGCGACTCTGTCGAACAGCCTCGCCTTGATCGCGTTTTCGTTTATATGCCGTCGGACGCTCCGGGCTCCATCGTCCTTTCCGACGGCCCCAACCAAAAACACGCGGCATCCCAATCCCCTCAGGTTCATGGCGACGTTTCCCGCCCCTCCCAGGTTGTCCGTTTCTCGGTCGCAAACGACGACGGGGATAGGGGCCTCCCGCGAAACGCGCGCGGTGGAGCCCGTAAGATAACGATCCAGCACGACGTCTCCCAATATCGCGATTCCCACCTCCGCCATCCCGCCGGAGCGCAGAAATTCTAAAAGAGTGGACTCCCGTTTCGGCATTTAAACGCTCCGGTCGACTTCGACGCTGGACTGGTCCGCAGCCGGTCGGCTCACCACCGGCCGCCCCACGGAGTAGTAGTCGAAGCCCCTTCTCCCCATCTCGGACAGGGAATAGAGGTTGCGCCCGTCTACGACGACCGGCTCCCTCAACATGCGTTTGACGCGCTCGAAGTCGGGTTGTTTGTAGATGTCCCACTCCGTCGCCACGACCAGCACGTCCGCGCCGTTGACGGCGTCGTAGGGGTCGTGCACGTAGATCAGCCCCTGGCGTTCGCCCAGGGCCTCGCGGGTTTCCTCGATCGCTCGGGGGTCGTGGGCCTGAACGCGCGTCCCCTCGGCCAGAAGTCTGCGAATAAGGGTTTGGGCCGGGGCCTCGCGGGTGTCGGAGGTCTTGGGTTTGAAGGCCAGCCCCCAGAGCGCGACGGTTCGCCCCGAAAGCCCTCCCGAAGCGCCGAAATGGCTGGAGAGCTTTTCGTAGAGCACCTCTTTCTGGCGGACGTTGACCTCGTCGACCGCGGTCAGGAGCCGCGAGACGTAACCGGAGGACGCCGCGAAGTCGCGGATCGCCCGAACATCTTTGGGAAAACAGGACCCGCCGTAACCGCACCCGGCATATAAAAATTTGCTGCCGATGCGGGTGTCCAACGCCATCGCCTGACGGACGTTGTCCACGTTGGCCCCGACGCGCTCGCAGATGTTCGCCACTTCGTTCATGAAGGAGATGCGCGTCGCCAGCATCGCGTTGGCGGCGTATTTCGCCATTTCGGCGGAGGCGATGTCCATAAAAAGAATTTTGTCGGGCTCGACGAAGGAATAGAGGTTCTTCATCCGCTCCGCGACCTCTGGGGAGTCCGAGCCGACCACCACCCGGTCCGGTTCGACGAAATCCCGAACCGCCGCCCCCTCGCGCAGAAACTCGGGGTTCGACGTCATGTCCGGTTGGAGGCCGGAGCCCCGTTTGCGCAGCTCTTCGGTCACCCAGCCCTTGACCTTGCCGTTCGTGCCCACCGGAACGGTGGACTTCACGGCGACCAGAAGGCGTCCGTTCATGGCTCGCCCTATATCGCGCGCGGCGGACTCCACATATCGGAGGTCCGCGCTGCCGTCCGGCGTCGACGGAGTCCCGACGGTGATGAAACACACTTCCGCGTCTTTCAGGGCCTCGGCCAGGGTCGAGGCGAACTCCAGCCTTCCCTCCCCCATGTTGCGGACCATCATGTCCGAAAGTCCGGGCTCGTAAAACGGGACTTTGCCGCTACGCAGGGTTTCGATCTTATCCTCGTTGGTGTCCACGCAGACCACGTTGTTTCCGAACCGCGCCAGACACGTGCCCGTTACCAACCCCACGTAACCCGATCCGATCACGACCAACTTCATCCATCATTCCACTCCTTCGATAGAAAACGCAGATAGAGAACATACGCCGCGGACATTCCCCACGGCATCACGAACGACGCTATGATTATACCGTTGTCCGAGAGGCGGGACTTCGGCTATACTGAGCATCGCAGATGCAATTCGGGGAAGGGGGAAAAGGGAGAAAATGATCAGGAGCGCGCTTGTCGTCATCGATCCTCAAAACGATTTTTGCGACCGCAAAGGAAGCCTTTACGTCGACGGAGCGGAGGAGGACATAGGCCGGCTGTCGAGGCACATCAAGGAAAATGCCGCCGACATCGGGGGAATTTTCGTTTCCCTCGACTCCCATGACCGCGTGGCGATTTTTCATCCGGCTTTCTGGTCGGGACCCGACGGCTCCCCGGCCCCCTTTACCCCGATCTCCCCCGCCGACTTCAAATCGGGGAAATGGAAGGCGGCCTCGCCCGCGAACGAACCCTTCGCGGAGCGGACGTTTAGCGTGATAGAGGCCCGCGGCGCGGGGGTCCTTATGGTTTGGCCGGAACACTGCGTCGTCTCCACCTGGGGACATCAGATCGCGGAGCCGCTGCGGGACGCCCTGCAAGAATGGAGCGCGACCACCGGGCTGGCGGCGCGGTACGTCTTCAAAGGGGAGAACCCCTACACGGACCAATTTTCGGTGTTCGAGGGCGTGGACGACTCGTATCCCGAAACGTCGTTCAACGAAAATTTTTTCGCCCGGCTCCTGGAGTTCGAGCAAGTGACCTTCGCGGGCGAGGCGTTGAGCCACTGCGTGCAGGAATCGATCTTGTCGTACGTCCGCAAGCTGGATAAGACGAAGGGCAGCCCCAAACAGAGCGTGCGCCTGCTCGTAGACTGTACGTCCCCGGTGGCCGGGTTCGACGGAAGCGCGTCCTGTCGCCTGCTCCACGATGCCGGGGTAAAGCTTTTCTCCACGAACGAATAATGACCGCCATGTTCCTCCTTCAGGCCAGCCTCGATCTCCAAAATTTATGGGTCTTTTTTAGCGGAAAGTTAAGATGTATGTAAGAGGCTAATGGGGGAGGCAGGCTGTCATGGAGACAAATCGAGAGACAAATGAGACCGAAGCGTTGAGGTTCGGCGTGGGTGCCGTCCTGGGGCGTACTTTCTCGACGCTGTTCAGGGGCTTCGGCGTCTTTTTGAGCCTGAGTTTTATCGCGGCGCTGGTGGTGGGCGTCATTGGTTATCTGTTGTCAGGCATCGTGCGCTGGCGATTTTTGAAATGGACCATCGGTCTGAGTGTGGGGCTGCTGATTCAGGGAGCCGTCGCCTTCGGCGTCTTTCAGATCCTCACGGGCGGGGCCGCGTCGCTCGGCGATTCCCTGTCGCATGGTCGGAAGCGCATTTTCTCCCTGGCCGGCACATCCCTGCTGGCCAGCCTGTGCCCCTTCATGCTCATCCCGCTGGTACATGTCATATCCGGGTTGAACGTGTTCTACAGCGACGGCAGCAGAGCGCTCCTCGAGACGCGCGGCGGCGAGGCGCTCCTCTGGATCATCGCGGCGGCGCTGGGGCTGCTGGTCATGGAGCTGCTGTGCATGTGGAGCGTCGCTCTTCCGACCTGCGCCGTGGAGCGTCTGGGCCCCATGGAGAGTGTAAAGCGCAGCGCGCGGCTGACCTCCGGACACCATCTGAAAATCTACGGCCTTGCCCTGCTGGCGTTTATCATCATCCGGATCCTCGGGTGGATTATATCGTTCGTCACGGCCGGCCTTTTCCGCTCTGCCGTTTTCGTCGCCCTGGGCGCGGCCGTCGTCCGTATTTTTTCTCAGGCCTTCGCCAACGTGATGATCGCCGTCGCCTATTACGACCTGAGGGCGGCCAAGGAGGGCGTCTCCATCGAAAGCCTGCCGAACGCCTTCGATTAAGAAACCCCTTTTTAAGGAAGAAAATCAAACAACCGTTCAAGCCCCATGTGTCCAACTTTGCGATGGCAGGTACTCAGGGGGCAAAAGCTGAGCTGAATGGACGCAAGCGGCATATTGTCGTCGACACCGCTGGAGTTATTGCTTTATGTTGTGGTGCATTCGGCGGGGATACAGAACCGGGATGGAGCGAAGCTGGTAATTGAAGATCGCGAGAAGCGAAGAAAGCGGCGGATGAGGCGATGAAGCAAATCGTAGAGACGGGATACGCGAACCGTTATCGCGACGTTGCGCTATTGGGTCTGGCGATAGACGACGAGCGGCGCGGCATAACGGAGTTTCGGACCGAAATGAGATCCGGCGTATTTTCAAATGCCGTATGGTCATGCCGTGTCTCCTTTCATATCAATTTGGATATGATATTCATACTATAATACTATTTTTATTATTCAGAGACAAAGCATATAATGAGACCATAAGAGGGTATTTCATGGGAAAAAGCTTTAAAAACTATTTCACGCTGTTCAAATCCACATTTTCATTGAGCGCCTTTACCTTCGGCGGCGGATATGTCATCATCCCTCTGATGAAAAAGAAGTTTGTGGATAAACTGGGATGGCTGGAGGAAGAAGAAATGCTGAATATGGCGGCATTGGCACAATCCTCCCCAGGGGCGATGGCTGTCAACGTCTCCATCTTGGTGGGGTGGCGGCTGATGGGTATATCCGGGGCGCTGGTTGCAATTGTGGGAACTGTGCTGCCGCCCCTCATTATTCTGTCGGTAATTTCGCTGTTTTACGCCGCCTTTAGGGACAACGCCATTGTGAGCGTCGTGCTCAAAGGAATGATGGCCGGCGTTTGCGCGGTCATTTTCGATGTGGTGATTACAATGGGCGGCAAAATTATCAAGACCAAAAAGCTGTTGCCTGTTCTTATCATGTTCGGGGCTTTTGCTGTCTATTATGTGCTTCATGTCAACGTCATTTACATCATACTGTTTTGCGGCGCCCTGGGAGCGCTGGTGAGCCTGCACGACAAAAAAGCGGGAAAGGAGCACATATAGGGCATGATTTACCTGCAACTTTTCTGGAGCTTCTTTCAAATTGGGCTGTTCAGCTTTGGCGGTGGTATGGCCGCAATGCCATTGATTCAAAATCAGGTTGTGGACATTAACGGTTGGCTGACCCTCGCCGAGTTTACCGATCTCATCACCATTTCGGAGATGACCCCCGGCCCCATCGCCATCAATTCGGCAACCTTTGTGGGAACGCAAATCGCCGGATTGGGCGGCGCGTTGGTGTCTACCCTCGGCTGCATATTGCCGTCCTGTATCATCGTGTCTCTGTTGGCGTGGCTGTATGGAAAGTACAAAGAATTGACAGTAATCAAAGGCGTGCTGGCAGGTTTGCGGCCCACAGTGGTGGCATTGATATTTTCTGCGGGCCTGTCCATCCTTGTGCTGTCTTTTTGGGGGCAGGGTGGTTTCAAATGGGATATATCCTCTACCGATTTTATTGCCGTTACCCTGTTTGCTGCAGGGTTGTTCCTGTTGAGGGAATTCAAGCTGAATCCCATCTTTATTATGCTGGGCAGCGGCGTGGTTGGCGGAGTTTGTTATCTGTTGTTATGAAGGAGGAACAAAAATGACCATCACAGTAAAAAACGGGTTTTGCGAAAAGCTGTTTGTGAATGAAACCGGTAAGCTGCTTGCCACCCTGCGTAGCCAAAAGCTGTTTGGGCCGGAAAAGGCGGTGATTGGCTCGGACGGGGTTGTAAAATATGTGACGGATATTGAAAATCTTTCGGACAAAACCGCCGGAGAAAATCGGTGCTACACGCTTGCACAGAACGGTTCGCTTGTGGCAACTGCTTTGCCGGAATACGCCGCCGACGCCGATCACTTCGCTATGCCGCGGCCTCCTCGGCCAGTGGGTCTAACCATTCAAATGCAGGATGACATACAATGGCGTGTGGTGCGCAGCAAGAAGAACGCCGTTGAGGTACAGATCCCGGATGGTGTTGGCAGACTGTCGGACTTCTTTTCTATCCGGCCACAGGCATTGGAAATCCCCAATGAAAGCGATATATTCCTGTGGGTTGGAGTGTACGCTCTAATTGGCTACATGATGCATGAGGACGATACCTATCCGGTGTGAGTTGCAACTGTGTCCTTTCCCGCTTCACCTGCGGCTCATCGCGCAACACGTTCTCCACACAGCGCCGGATAACCTCGGTGTCCTTCACTTCCTCTTTCAGTTGTGTGTATTCCGCATATAGGGTTAGCCGCTCGGCAGTAAGATATTGCTTGATAATAATCTAACTAGCCATGATCTGCGATCACGACGAGCAATGGAAATAGGAGACGAATCTATTTCCGTAGGAACCTCAAGCGAGGACATGATTCGCCTTACCGTTAATATCATGCTTCGTCGCCTTGCGTGAGTTCTGACACTTTTAAAACACGCTCTTAGAGAAGGGACGCGCCTATGAATCGATTAGCAAAACTGCCGATAGGCATCCAAACGTTCGATGTAATCAGGAAAGAAGGGTATCTTTACGTCGATAAAACAAAATATCTCATCGACCTC
>JAISQE010000022.1 GCA_031274425.1 Synergistaceae bacterium
TGATGCGCGTCCGCGTAACGGCGAAGGACTTGCATTCGCTCGACGTGTTCTTTGACGTCGTCTATTTTCAACTGCGCCTTGACCTCCACGGCGATGGCGCAGTCTCCGTTTTCAAGGAACACGTCGACCTCAGCCGCGAGTTTCCTTGTTTTATCCGAAATCGCGATATTGGGGCCGTATTTGGTGAAATTGAACCCCAGGGCGTTGAATTTTTCCACGAGGTTGGGCGCGACCATGTGTTCCACCGCGCTGCCAAATTTCCTGCCCAAATCCCCGATCAACTGCCGGGTCTCCTGTAACTGGCGGTCGGCTTCTTTCGTTCGCTGGTCAAAATTCTCGCGTGACTCCCGCATCTCTCGGTCAAAATTCTCGCGTGATTCTCGCATTCGCCGGTCAAAATCCTCCTGCGATTTCAGCAAAGCCGCCCAGACTTTCTCGAAGGTCAACCCCATTTCGGGTTCTTGTATCCTCGTCGCCGTACTCATTTGCGTACACCTCCTCGCCTCCGCTGTGATTATAACATCGCTCGACACGCTTCCGTGGCGTGCGCAAATTCAGGCGATAATGACTTAAAGGCCGTCATCTCAAATGAACGTCAGGGGTACGACCTTTAAAATATGCTATGACCGATTTACCCCTCTATCTCGTGGAACCCTGCGACTTCTATTTTGTGTTCCCGCGCGACGGCCTCGACCTCGGCTCGGCTTTCGCAGGGAAAGTCGCAGGCCAGCCCGCAACTTGCGGAGAGTTTACGGGGCACGGGAGCTATACGCGCGTTCACCCCAGCTTTGCGGCACGCCCGCTCGAATAACAGCGCCATGCTCGTCGTTTTGAACGTTGCCAAACAAGTCAAATTTTCCTCCTCCTTATTTTTATCCTCCTTCGACCGGTATTATAGTCTTTTCACTTACCGCCGGCACTGTTTTAAAGCGTGCGCGGGATGCGATAACGTACTATAATGACGATACTTTTCCAACTGGAGGCCAGGGCTTGTTTTACTTAGTAATCGGGATCATGCTCGTCGTCGTCGGCGTTGGCGCTATCATTACGCAGCGCTCGCGGCATTTGGCGGAGCTGCGGGAGGAAAAACAGGGCGACGAAAACGAGGCTGAAGAAACCGGGGTTGGGGAATCCCCTCCGAACGAGCCCGTTCAAAAGACGGAGGCGGAGGTCTCCGACTCGCTTTTATTGTCGCACCCCGCGTCGCATTCTACGCCGCATCCTGCCGAAGAGGGGCAAACGCCGCCGTTGGATTCTCCGAAGGCCGAGTCGAGTCCGGCGGAGCTGGATTCGCCCGAGTCGAGTTCGTTCGGGCTGGAAGAGGAAATCGTGCCGTTAAAGCCCCTTTTGGCGGCCGCGCCGATCAGTTCTCCCAACGCGTTGAACAGCGCCACCTATTCTTCCGCCGCTCCGCCGACCCTGGGCGACTCTCCCTACGCTTACGGCAATACGGAGGAGGCGAAGCCGAAACCCGAGACGACGTTGTTGCGTTGGAGCGGCAAGATGGGCAGCATCCAGATCGGGGATCTGACCCTCCGCGGACCGGTAACTTACTGGTCCGACGGCCCCAGCAACACGCCGGAACCCTCCTGCATCGACATCACGCTGCCCGTGGAGTACCCCGGCGGAGAATCCGAGCTCCCCAAGGACGGCGCGGGGTCCTATCGAGAAATGACTCCTCTGCAGAGGGGGTTTTACCTTCTTTGGTTGGCGGAGGGGCGTATCCAACCTCCGTCGCATATTTGTTATCCGATCCTCTGGATTTTCGGCCTGGAGCGACGCGTCCTGTCCGACCGTCTCGATATCGGCATCTGCATCGGCGAAGCGTTTCGCTTATTGCCCTTGATCCGGTGGGAATCGCTTCGGCAAGGGCTGATCAAATTCATCACCTGGATGGCGGCCAAAGCGTGGCTGCCCGAGGAGCAGCTCATGGCCCTCAGTCGTTCGCTTCCGACCGTACCGACGGAAATTCTGGACATGCTGCTGCGTCCTTATGCCGACGCGAAGCTGCCGCTTCCCTCCGCGATCGCCTTTACCGTCATGCGCACGTCCCCTCTCGCCGAAGAAGAGGGGATAACGCGCTCGATACCCCATACCGAAGAGTTCGTAACGCAATTTGCGGCCAAATACAAATCCAAATGCGCGGGGGGACTCGTGTTGTCCAAGCCGAAGACCTCCCTTTTCGTGGCCTATGTTCCGACCAACCCGACCCTCTCCGGCGACAAAAACATCGCGGGAGGAGTCTTGGAACTTCCCGATTTCTTCAAAGACGTCACGAATTTCGCGCCCCTTGTGGCCGCGTGGAAAGAATTCCTGAGGAACCTCGCGGCTTCCGAGCCTTCCGAGTCTTCGAGCGCGGCCGAGGAACTGGGGGATCGCCCCGATTGGGATTCTTTCATTCGGCGGCTGCAGTCCTTGCCCGACGCGGAGGACCCCTCGGAGAAAGTGGAGGTCACCTCGCCTCTCGTCACGAATCTGATGGCCGTGGCGGACTTGGTGCGCGTCGGGCATTCCGAACGTTCCGAGTCCGAGGAGGGGGAACGAGGGAAAAGAAGCAGGAAAAAGCCCGGGGCGTCGGATCGTAAAAAAATCGCCGACGCCGCGAGGGTCGAAGGTTTTCTGATCTTGCCGGATCTGGGCATCGCGGGAAAGGAATATCATTGGGACGACCCCGTCGTGCTGGCCCCCTTTCCATCGGGGACGCGGACGTCGCAGGATTACAACGCCGCGGCGCTTCTGCTGGAGTACTCCTATGCGTTGATGAAGTTTTCGGGCCCGGAGGAAACGGAAAAATTGAAAGCCCTGTCGGCGCGCCTGGACGATTACTTTTCTCTTTCCTCCGACGATCATGTGCGGCTCGAGGCGCTTTCCTCCCTTTTCCCGATGACCCCTGAAGGCGTAAACCCGGACAACATAGGGGAGTGTCTGCAATTTTGGCTGCAGCGCGAACAACGGATCACGATACGGGATTTTTTGGTGCATTTCTTGATGCCCGAGCAAAATAACCAGCAAAATATTCAGCAAAATAACCAACAAAATAACCAGGGCGGCGATGCGGACCCGATTCTTTCGATTTGCGCTTCTCTCGACATCGAGCGGATCTCCGCGGCCGATGTCGCGCCTATGTCTGCGGAGGCGCGCTTGGAGCTTGGATTGCAAGTGGGCAAAATCCTGGCTCCTCTATTTAAGGACTGAGGGGTATGCAGGGATTTATTTGGGATTTTGGGTAGATCGACTTTGGGAGGGCGACCATGTTCGAGTATGTGATTGTAGCGGACGATTACACGGGAGCGACGGAGACGGCGTCGAAATTCATGAATGGCGGATACCGCTCTTCCGTGACCTTGGACCCCGGATCGTTGGGCTCGATGCAGCGTTTCACGGTTGTGGCGCTTGACACGGAGACCTTTTTCAGCTCTCCGGAAGAATCGGAGAAAAAATTGACGAACGTGGCTCGAGATCTGCTTCCCTGGAAGGGCAGCACGGTGTTCTTCAAACGCGTCGAGCCCGCGTTGCGCGGCAACGTGGGCCCCGAGGTCCGCGCCATGGTGCGGGAACTGAACTTCGAGTACGTCGTTCTTGTCCCCGCCCTTTCCCGCGGCCGCAAGTTCATCGAAGAAGGCACCGTCTATCTGGACACTCAAGAGCATACGCCCTCTCCCGCAACGGGGCGTAAGTCCGCCACACTGGAGGCAACCGCCGAAACCCTGCGCAAAGAGGGATTCGAGCCGACGGAGGTCTCTTTAGAGGACATCCGAAACGGAAAAGTCGCGGAGATCGTCGAGAAGAAAGGCTATTTCTGCTTCGACTCGGAGACCGACGAAGATCTGAAGGCGATTGTTCGGGGCGTTTTAAACGTGACGCCGGCGAAAAATGTGCTCTGGGTCGGGGCCATGGGGTTGGCGGAGGCCTTGGCCATGACCCCCAAACCATTCGTCGTCGTCGTCGGAACGCCTCATCCCCGCAGCATCCGCCAGGCCAGGCAGCTTTTGGAGCACGCTATGGCCTATCCCGTCCAACTGGACGCGGGCGCGCTCAAAGGCGGGGATGCCGTTATCGACGCCGAACGCACGCGGGTCGCGGAAGAGGCGGAAAATTTGCTGCGCTGCGGCCAGTCTATCCTGTTGGCGGCTACGGTGAACGGCCGTTTCGTCCGCGGTTCCTATCCCGACGACGACATTGACGGTTTCCTGGGCTTCGTCGCGGAGACCGTGAGAGACATCATGGGGCGCGTCAAAATCGGGGGCCTTTGCGTTACCGGCGGAGACTGCGCCGTACGGATCGTCCAAAAGGCCAAGGCCGAAAGCGTCGTGCTGGTGGAGGAGATTCAGGAGGGTATTACGCTTTCGCGGCTTAGCGGCGGGTCGTTCGACGGGCTGCCCTTGATCACGAAAAGCGGGGCCCTGGGCGGCGAACGCGCGTTGGTTCACTGCATGGAGCATTTCACGCAAGGCCGGTGATCGAGACGGTCGTGACAGAGCAGTCGGGACCGCTCTGTCCCCCTGAGCTTGAATGTCCTTTACAGCTACCTGAATCCGTACTTTTTCAAAATGGCCTTGCCGGCGTCGCTCAAGACGTATTCGATGAACTTGGTTCCCTCGGCTTTTCGCGGCGAATCCGACGCCACGGCTATGGGATAGGTCACGGGAGTTCCGGGCTGGAGCTCCGCGACGACCGCGAGTTTGTCCCCCGCGGAGCGCGCGTCCGTCGAGAACACAAACCCCGCGTCGACTTCGCCTCGCACGATGTAGTCCAATACCTGTCGGACGTTTTCCCCCAGGATAAACTTTTCCCGCAGAGCATCCCACAGCCCGGCGGCCTGTAAGATCTCCTTGGCGTAACGCCCCGCCGGGACGTAATCGGGATTGCCGAGCGCCACGTGAGTCACGGCGTCTTTTTTCAGATCTTCGATAGCCGTTACGGCCTTTTTCCCCGCCGGCTCCGCCAGGACGATTCCGTTCTCGGCGAAATTCTTCCTCGACTCGTCGACGATCAGCTTTTTCGACGCCCCTTCGTCCATCGTCGCCTGATCCGCCGCCGCGAAGACGTCCACCGGAGCGCCTTGCTCGATCTGCTGCAGCAGGGTGCGGGAGGCCCCGAAATTTGCGGCGATTTTAACGTTCGGGTTGACTTTCTCATACTCCGCCGCCAGTTCCGTGAAGGCGTCCGTCAGGCTTGCCGCGGCGGAGACGCTCAGCTCCGTGGCCGCGGCGAAAGAAGCGCCGGCAAAGGCAAAAATCGCTCCGAGCATTCCCAGATATCGCATATATTTCACCTGTAAAAACCCCTTTCGATCGTCGAGTTTAGCCGCGTTTCATAACGCAACTCTGTTGCATTGCATCACGAAAACGTGAGCTTGGCCGGGAATTTGCCTCAAAAAGGGCGTTTCAAAAAATGTTCCGCGCCCCATAATAGGGTTGTGCAGACTACCGACGTGAAAAGGGTCAATTGGAAGGCCGCCGCGCTGTTGCCTGCCTGAGTCGCCGTGTAGATGGCCAGGGAAAGGGTTTGGGTTTTTCCCGGCAGGTTGCCGGCCAGCATCATGGTCGCGCCGAACTCGCCCATAGCGCGGGCGAAGGCGAGCATACACCCCGCGACGATGCCGCGATTCGCCATGGGCAGAGAGACGTTCCAGAAGACTCGAAGCTCGGAGGCCCCCAGGTCCCGGGCGGCTTCTTCTATGTGGACGTTGACGCCTTCGAACCCGGCGCGGGCGGAACGGTAGATCAGGGGGAAGGCGGCGACGGCTGCGGCGACGGCCGCTCCCTGCCAGGTGAAGACGAGGCGAACGCCGAAGGTTTCGTCGAGCGGGCGTCCCAACGGCCCGTTGCGCCCGAGCAGAAGCAGGAGATAATAGCCCATTACCGTTGGAGGCAACACCATCGGCAGGGTGCAAAGGGAGTCGATTCCTCTTTTGAATGGAAGGCGTCTCTTGGAAACGAGAAACGCGAAAGGCACGGCCGAGAGAAACGCCGCGACGGTCGCGCTGCCCGCTACCTTCAGTGTGAGGGCGAGGGGGATCAAAAAAAAGGAGGACATCGGCCGCTCACTCCTCCCGGCACTGAGGGCATCGCCCGAAAATCAACAGTTGTTTGCCCTCGACCACCGCCCCTCAGGAATCTCGACGCGCGGAAGGGCCTGATCGGACAGACAGATCATGCGCCCGCAAATACGGCATAGAAAGTGGGGATGATTGCCGGGGCAGCCGGGGCGAAAGGGGTCGTGCATACAGAAGCGCAGGGTTCCGTCCGTTCCGAGTATTTGGTGAACGATGCGGGAGTCCGCGAACGCCGCAAGGGTTCGATAGAGGGTGACGCGGTCCGGCGCGCCGCCCGCTTGGGCGGACCGCTCGAAAATCTCCGTGTGGGAGAGGGGGTCGCCTTTTTCCATCAGGATCTCGAGCACCCTTAGGCGCAACGGCGTCGCCCGCACGCCCTTTTCACCAAGGAAAGACGCGAGGTCGAATTCTTGAGACCGCAACCGTTTCATCTCGTTTCTTCGAATCGTTTCTTTATGCAACTTCGTTGCATTCTATCACGGATTTCGTTCATTCCCGCATGTTCTTCGTATGTTATGATTGTTTATAATAACTTCGTAAAGGATAGGTTGGAGGTGTAGACTTTTACTTTGGAAGATCGCGGCGGACGCCATTTTTTCGACGAAGTCGTTTCCATCATAGAACGCTTGAGGGCGCCGGGAGGATGTCCTTGGGACAGAGAACAGAAACTTTCGGACCTGCGCGCTTATATTGTAGAGGAAGCTTACGAGCTGGCGGACGCCATCACGGAAGAGCGTATGGACAAAGTCCGCGAGGAGGCGGGAGACCTTCTGCTTCAGATTGTTTTTGTCGCTTCCATCGCCAAAGAGACGGGAGATTTCGATATTCGGGACGTCGTCCGTACGGTCTGCGACAAATTGATCCGCCGCCATCCTCATGTTTTTTGCGTTTCGGAAGACGGAGCGCAGGTGGACAGCGAGCAGGTCTTGCGCAACTGGGAGCGGATCAAACTGGGAGAGCGTAAAGATAAAAAAGAAGATCTTTCCATCTTGGCCGGGGTCCCTAAGGGGTTGCCTCCGCTGTTGAAAGCGCATCGAATGCAGGGCAAGGCGGCCCACGTGGGTTTCGATTGGCCCAAGGGCGATTCGAAGCCGCTGTTCGAAAAATTGGACGAGGAAATAACCGAGTTGAAGGAGGCCATTGCGGCAAATGCCGTCGACGCGATGGAGGATGAACTAGGGGATGTGCTTTTCATGACGGTGAATCTGGCGCGGCATTTGAACGTCAACCCGGATGCGGCGCTTTCTGGGGCTTGCGCCAAGTTTGCGGGGCGATTCCGAAAAGTGGAACGGGACGCGGCGGACAGGGGACTCCAATTGGAGCGCTGCTCGCTGGAAGAACTGGACGAGCTCTGGAACAAAGCTAAAAAAGACGAGATTTGAAGACGAGATTTAGCCAAATGAGATTCGAGAGGGGAAAAGAAGATGCCAAAGGAAAAGACGGTGAGACACAACGCGCAGAGCGAGGTCTCGCACAACGAAAATCCGTCCGACGCGGCGCGAAAAAATGAAAGCGTTCCGCAGGTAAAACGTAAAGGCATGATCATGGAGACGGCGTTGCGCGATGCGCACCAGTCTCTGATCGCGACCCGTATGCGCACGGAAGACATGATCCCGGTGCTCGAGGCGATGGACGACGTGGGATATTACTCCCTCGAGATGTGGGGAGGCGCTACGTTCGATAGCTGTATGCGTTTCCTGGACGAGGATCCCTGGGAACGGCTGAGGATCATTCGCAAATCCATCAAGAAGACGAAGCTGCAAATGCTTTTGCGAGGCCAGAATCTGGTTGGATACCGCCATTACGCGGACGACGCGGTGCGCGAGTTTGTCAAATACGCCGTCGGCAACGGGATAGACATCATCCGGGTCTTCGACGCTCTGAACGATCTGCGCAATATGGAAATCGCGGCGGATCAGGTGAAAAAAGAAGGGGCGCATCTGCAGATGTGCATCTCCTACACGCTCTCGCCCGTCCATACGCTGGACGCCTTTGCGGAACTGGCCTACCAAATGTCGCGGATGGGGGCCGACTCCATCGCCATCAAGGACATGGCCGGACTTTTGAATCCGGTGGACTGCGTCAGCCTCGTAAAGGCGATCAAAGCGAAAACCGACATCCCCATTCAGCTTCATTCGCATTACACCAGCGGGATGGCCTCGATGGCCTATTACGCCGGCCTTGAAGCGGGCGCTTCCATCGTGGACACCGCCATTTCCCCCTTCTCCATGGGAACGAGCCAGCCGCCAACGGAGTCGCTGGTCGCGGCCCTCGCCGGCGGGGAGCTGGACACGGGCATCAAGCTCGAAAACCTGGTGCCCGTGGCGGAGTACTTCAAGAAGATTCGAGAGAAGTACAGCAACCTGATCGCGGACATCGGAGGGGTCGACATCAACATTCTCCGATACCAGATCCCGGGGGGCATGTATTCGAACCTCGTGAATCAGCTCAAGGAGCAGAACGCCCTCGATAAACTGGAGGACGTCATGAAAGAAATTCCGGTCGTGCGCAAAGCCATGGGCTATCCTCCGCTCGTGACCCCCACCAGCCAGATCGTGGGTACGCAGGCCACGCTGAACGTCCTGACGGGGCAAAGATGGAAGGTCATCCCGAAGGAGGTCAAGCAGTACTTTTTAGGCTACTACGGCACGGCTCCGGCGCCTCTGGACCCGGAAGTTCAAAAGCTGGCCATCGGGGACGAGGAACCCATCACCTGCAGGCCGGGGGAGAAGATCGCGCCGGAGATGGAGTCCGCCGATAAAGCCGCCGGCGCGTGGTCGCTGCAGCCGGAAGACTCTCTGACGTGGATCATGTTCCCGCAGGTCGCGAAGGATTTTTTGCCCAAAAAGTACGCGCGCGCTACGAAGAGGGACGTAGGGCTGAACGAACTGGTGGACAACAGCGCTTATCCCATCTAGCGGGAGTCTCGTAAAATAACGATGGAACCGAGCGAAAGCACGGCGGAAAGCGTGACTGCGGTTCGAGGCGTACCGAGCCCGTGGTTGGAGGGCGTGGAAATATCTGGAGAGAGCGCGATGCTGCGCCTCTCGGGGGCCAACGATGAAAACCTGGATGCTATACAGGAGCGCTATCCCGTCAACCTGGTGGTCCGCGGCTGCAACATTCAGGTGGGGGGCTCCGACAAGGAGCCGGTTCGGATCGTGAGCGACCTGATACGTCAGCTTTCTGTCGTCGCCGATAAGGGGTACGACGTACACGTCGCGGATGTGAGGTATGCAATGGACGCCTTGGCGGAGGGGCACGAGCCCAAGTTGGAAGCTCTTTATTCGGACATCATCTGCACGACGGCCAAGGGAAGGCCGATCAGGGCGAAAACGGTGGGGCAGCGGGCCTACATAAACGCGATGAGGGGCAACGACATTCTTTTTGCCGTGGGACCCGCAGGAACGGGCAAGACGTACTTGGCGGTCTGCGAGGCGGTGTCGATGCTGAAGTCGGGAGGGGTCGCCCGCGTGGTTTTGGTGCGTCCGGCCGTGGAGGCCGGAGAAAGTTTGGGATTTCTGCCCGGCGATCTTCGAGAAAAGGTGGAACCCTATGTTCGCCCGCTCTACGACGCCTTTTATGATCTCCTGTCGCCCGAACGGTTCGCGAGATACATCGACAAGGGCGTCATCGAAATAGCGCCTTTGGCCTACATGAGGGGGCGCACTCTGAACGAAAGTTTTATCATTCTGGACGAGGCGCAGAATACGACGCCCGAGCAGATGAAGATGTTTCTGACTCGATTGGGATTCGGATCGAAAGCGGTGGTCACGGGCGACGTCACTCAGATCGACCTGCCGAACGGGAAAGAATCCGGGTTGAACCACGTCCGCGCCATTCTGCGAAACATCAAGGGGATCGACTTTTTCGATCTGACCCACGCGGACATCGTGCGTCACGAGATCGTTCAAAAAGTGGTACAGGCTTACGAACGCTATGAGCAACGCCAATCATAAGAGCAGCAAAATTGGGCATGGAGTTTTGTCGCGGAAATGGAAACGCGTTTCCGGCGAACTCTATGCCTCTTATATTGTTCCCGTAATACTCCTTTTGTGCATGGGGGGCGTCGTCGTCGTCTTGGAGTGGACATATCTATCCAGCGGGTACGGCTTCGAGGTGGGAAATCCATCGCCGCACAGCTACAGGGCGGTTTCTCCTATGAAATACACGGACATAACGCTCATAGATAATTTGAGGAACAGAGCGGGGGAGTCCGTGGTCGGGGTCATGGTGCGGGACGTGGGAGCGAGCGAGCGCATGAGGCGTCGCTTGTCCGAATTCCGCGATATTCGGGACTGGAGTTCTCCGCCAAAGGGTTTTTCCGGAGAGTTGACGAACGCCTTCCGCAGCCTGCCCGACGACCGTAGAGAGGTTTTGCTCTCCTTTGCGGACGGCATCGGCAACGTTTACTTTGAAACCCTGGCCTCGGAGGACGTTGGGGCGATGGGGCGGGAGAGCGCCGTGCTGTGGGCGGAAATCGAGAAATTGGGCATACCCGCCGCGGAAGAAAACCTTCTTTACCAACTTTTGGAGGAAGTCGTCGCCCCCGGCTACAAAGTGGACCCGCAGTTGACGGATATCGCGCGCGACGTGGTGAAAAAGGCGATCCCTTCTATAGAGCGCCAGTTGGAAGTGGGGGACGTCATCGTCGAACAAGGGCAGGTCATCACGCCTCAGATCGCGCGTTTGCTGAGGCTTCAAGGTTATTCGGAAGACGAATTTCCTCTGAACCAGTTGGTTGTGTTGTGTCTTATGATGCTTGTTCTCCCCTTCTGGCTGGATATTTCGGCGAAAGAAATGCCCGGCAGCCGCCCGACCGGAAGCTGCGTCGTTTTCGTCATCGGCATCGGATGGCTGTGCGAGGCGGCGGCCGTTCATTTGGGCATCGTGGGGGCCGGAATCCTGCCCTCGGTCACGGTTGCGTACCTTTGTATGCCGCGGCGCTTCGCCTTTAACGTCTGCCTTGCGGGAACGGTGTCGGTGGTGTTTTTGGTCACGGGTCTGTCCATCTACAATATTTTGTCCTTGCTGGTTTTTGGTTTTGTGGCCTCGATGAGCGGACTGTACGTTCTGAACAAAATCGACTCGCGGGAAACTCTGGGATATAGAGTCCTTCTTCTGGCCGCTTTTTTGGCTGCCGCGAAGGTGTTCGTCCGCAGGGTTCAGGGATTTCCCATAACCTGGGAATCCCTCAGCCTGGTTTGGCCGCTGGGCGAAACGTGGCGCATGTTCGGCCAATTTTTGCTTTTCGACCTTGTGGTGACGTATCTCGTAACGGCTCTTTTGCCCATGATCGAAAGTCATATCGGCGCTCTTTCCATTTTGAGGACGAGGGAATTGAGCCATCCTTCCAATCCGTTGCTCCGCAAGCTGCAGGTCGAAGCGCCCGGGACCTATCATCATAGTTTGATGATAGGAACTTTGGCGGAGACCGTCGCGGACGAACTGGGGATGGACGAGAATTTGGTGAAGGTCGGAGCTTACTATCACGATATCGGCAAGTTGCGCCGTCCTCGTTTCTTCGTCGAAAACCAATTGGGGGGCGAAAATATTCACGACACAATGTCTCCGACGCTATCGGCGGTCGCGATCATCGCCCATGTCCGAGAGGGCGTCGAATTGGCGAACGAATTCGGCCTGCCGAAAAAAGTGAAGCAGTTCATTGCCGAACATCACGGCACGACCTGTTTGGGTTATTTTTACAAAAAAGCGTTGACTTTGGGAGAGAAAGTGGAGTTGGAGCAGTTTTGTTACCCCGGCCCCAAACCCCAGTCTCGTGAAACGGCTCTTTTGATGTTGCTCGATTCCCTGGAGGCGGCAATGAGGGCGGAGAGCAAAAATATCTCCACGGTAAAGGACATTCAAGAGGTCGTCGAACGGGTCATTGCGACTAAAATAGCGGGCAGGCAACTAGACGAGGTGGATTTCACGTTCAGGGAAATGGAACGCATCAAAGCGGCGATGCTGAAGGCTTTTCAGTCTATTTACCATACGAGGACCGTAAAAGAAATAAAGTGACGCTTCCAGATTCGGGAGGGAGATAGGTTTTGAAGTTACAATTGAACATCGACGCTCCGGAGGACGGCGACCCCCAAAGTTTTTTTTCGTCGGTCGCGGTTAAAAACTTGGAGGCCGTTTTCGGGGAAGAGTTGTCGCTTTTTTGTCCGGGCGTGGACAGATACGCTCAGGTGGAGCTTTCCGTCTCGTTTTTGAACGGCTCGGACATGAGAGAAATCAACGAAAGCCACAGAAATGTTGACGAGCCCACGGATGTGCTGTCGTTTCCCCTCTGGGAGGACGAAGGAAGGTTCGCGCCCAAGGGCCTGCCGGAGTTGCTGCCGCTGGGAGACATCCTCGTCTGCCCGGAGGAAGTGAGGCGGACGCACGGCTCTTTGCCTTACGCGGAGGCTCTCTGCCTGGTGTTGGCTCATGGTTTTTTGCACCTGCTGGCCTGGGATCACGACACTCTCGAAAAAGAACAGGCGATGTGGGAGCGTCAGGAACACCTGAAGTCCAAGTTGCTGAAAGTCCTTGAGGAGGCTCGCTGATGGAGGCGTTTGCCGATATCGTCGTCCCTTTACTGGAGGGCCTTTTCTGGCTGGCCGTCCTGCTTTTTCTGTCGGCGTTTTGCAGCGCCTCCGAGACGGCCATCACCTCCGTGGGGCGCGGCAAGCTCTTGGCTTTGCAGGAGACGCGGCCTTTCTACAGATCCTTGTTCCAATGGCTGATCGACGATATCCAGCGGGTGTTGACCCTCTGCCTGATCGCCAACAACGTGGTCAACATCGGGGCCAGCACCCTGGCGACCGCCATCGCGTTGAGGATTTTCGGCGTGGGGGGACTGGTTTACGTCGTGCCGTTCATGACCGTGATGGTCGTCATTTTCGGCGAGATCTTGCCCAAAAGCGTCGCCATCATTTATACCGAACGGATTCTTTTATTTTGTACGCCTATTCTGCGCGTCTTTGACTTTTTGATCTACCCTTTCACCCGCCTGATGCAGACGGCCGTTTACGCGATCGGATGGTTTCTTCACATCGATTTGAAGCGACAAAGCCCCTTTGTGACGCGTGAGGAAATCGAGCAGGTCGTCAATATCGGCGAACAGAGCGGAGCCCTGGAGGCCGTCGAACGCCGCATGATTCACGGCGTCATCGATTTCGAGGAAACTCGCGTTTACGAGATCATGGTTCCGCGAGTCGACATCGTGGAACTCGAGGCCACGGACACCATAGGCGCGGCGATGGAGGTGTTCATCGAGCACGGACATTCGCGCTTGCCGGTTTACGACGACAGCCCCGATAACATCGTGGGCATTCTCTACGTCAAAGATACCCTGAAGCACCTGATCGCGGGCGACCTCAAGCAGCCCGTGGGGTCCCTCCTGCGCGAGCCCATGTTCGTTCCCGAGAGCATTCGGACCGTGGAGTTGTTGGAGGCGATGCGGCGCGATCACGTGCACATCGCCGTCGTGGTGGACGAGTATGGAGGAATTGCCGGCATCGTCACTATGGAAGATCTGTTGGAGGAGATCGTCGGGGAAATTCAGGACGAATACGACCAGGAAGTCCCCGATATCATCGAAGAGGAAGACGGCACCTACCTCGTTCAGGGAAACATGAGTCTGGAGGACCTGAGCGAGGCTTTGAAGTGTCCTTTCGAGTCCGAGGACGCCGAGAGCATCGCGGGACTCGTCCTGTCTCTGGCGGGGAACTTCCCGGAGGACGACGACGAGTTCGAATACGAGAACTGGATCATCAAGGTCGTGGCCCTCGAGGACCATCGTATAAAATTGCTTCGCCTTGCGCGAAAGGACCGCGACCCGAAAAACACGGAAAACGGTCTGAAAATCCAGCGTGCGGTTTAAAAAAATTAACTTGGAAAGGGGAAAGGTCCCCGATGGCGGAAAGTCGCAAATTTTACTGGCCATGGCCCGACACGCCGGCGGAAGCGCTTTTGCAAAGGGCGCGGATCGCGGCGGAACGCGCCTACGCTCCCTATTCGAACTTCAAAGTGGGAGCCGCGCTTTTGACGTCGGACGGCAGCGTCGTTCTGGGCTGCAACGTGGAAAATGCGTCCTATAGCATGACGATTTGCGCGGAGCGCAATGCCATTGCCAGCATGATCGCCATGGGGCATCTGGACCCCGTGGCCATCGCCGTGGTGGGGGGAAGATCCGGCACTCCTTGCCCCCCGTGCGGAGCTTGCCGTCAAGTGTTGGCGGAGTTCAACCCGGACATGCTGGTGGTGCTGGAATCTCCCAACAAGGTCATCGTCATGAGCGCCAACGAGCTTCTGCCCCTCAGTTTTTCGCTGACGGAGAGAACGTGAGAGGTTCCTGGGCGTGAGCGAGCGCGAAAAAATGCGGTGCGGCGTCGTCGCTTTGGTAGGGCGCCCCAATGTGGGCAAGTCGTCCTTGGTCAACGCTCTTTTGAGAGAAAAAGTCGCCGTCGTTTCCCCGAAACCTCAGACGACCCGCAACGCCGTGCGTTGCATTTACAACGACGAAAGAGCCCAGATCGTTTTCACGGACACCCCGGGGGTCCACATTCCCAAAAACAAACTGGGGCGATTTCTTTCGGATTCCGTGAAAGATACTCTCGATAACGCCGATGCGGCGTGTTATCTGGTGGAGGCGGGAGACCGGAAGATCGGCGTCGAAGACAGAGAGGTTTTAAGCGCGCTCGCGGAGGTTCACTGCCCCGTCGTTCTCGTCGTGAACAAGTGCGATCGGGCGAAAGTCGATTCTCGAAACGATCCGGCGCGGGTTTGGGCGCTTTACGGCGGCGAACGGGCCTTTGTGGGGCGCGTCGCGCTTTCGGCGAAAAGCGGAAAAGGCATCGCCGCGCTCATCGACTTGTTGTTGCCGCTCCTGCCCGAGGGAGAGCCGTGGTACGACTCCGACATCCTGATGGACGGCACGGAGCGCTTCAGGGCGAGCGAGATCGTGCGCGGCCAAGTGCTGTCCTTGTTGCGGGACGAGGTTCCTCACTGCGTCGCCGTGGAGATCGAGGAGTACAAGAGCCCCGACGAGTATCCTGATCGCGACAAACTGTACGTCCGAGCGTCGTTGATCGTGGAGACCTCGGGGCAGAAGGCCATATTGATAGGCGCGTCGGGAACGATGCTCAAAAAAATAGGCCGAGCCGCCAGGCTCGACCTCGAAAAAGCGACGGGGCATTCCGCGTATCTGGAGCTTTGGGTGAAGGTTTCTCCCCGATGGAGGCAATCCGATCCTGTCTTGAGGCGTTTGGGATATTCGTGAGCGAGGACAAGCCGATGGGTTTTCAAGCCGCCTCCGGTGTGGTGTTGAGTCGCCGTATCCTAGGGGAGGGAGATTTGTTTTTGACCCTTTTCCTCAAGGGAATGGGGATAACCCCCGTGTCCGCCCGAGGGGCGGCTACGGGGAAAGTGCGGTTCGGCGGGGGGACGGAGCCCCTGGTGTGGGGCGTGTTCACGCTCTATCAGGGGAAGGGCGGCGAAGGAAGAAAATACCTCAAAAGCGTGGACGTCGCGGACGACATGCTGAAATTGCGAGCCAGCGCCCGCGCGCTGTTTGCGGTTGTGCGCTGGGCGAAGCTCCTAACGCGCCACCTCATGGAGGGACATCCTTCGGACGACCTATTGGCGAACTTCTATTGGAACATGAAACTGCTGAACGATGGAGAACTTTCCGTCGAGGCCGCGGAATGGCGTTTTTTGTGGCGCTGGCTGAAGAGTTGGGGGCTGGCCCCGGAGTTGGCGGAGTACATCGACTGCACGCCCCTGGAGCTGGAGTTGCTTCGAAAAGTCGCGGCGGTCAAAACCCCGGAGTTGAATCGGACTTGGGCCGCGGACGCGCACAGGCGTCTTTTCGCGAATGCGGCGCGGCGCATCGAGGTTTTTTTGAAAGAAGTTTGAAATAAATTTTGAAAGAAGTTCGAAAGAGATTTAAAAAAAGTTTGGGTGTCGCGGTTTGCATGGGTTTCCGTTACAATAAGAATTTGACAGGATTACGGATTATGGGAGGCGTGTTTTTTGAACTTTCAAGATGTCTATTTCCGGCTTGAGCGTTTTTGGGCGGAGCAGGGTTGCGTGGTGCAGCAGCCTTACGATATCGAAGTGGGGGCCGGCACGATGAATCCGGCGACTTCGTTGCGCGCCTTGGGACCGGAACCTTGGCGCGTGGCGTACGTGGAACCGTCGAGGCGTCCCGCGGACGGGCGTTACGGAGAAAACCCCAACCGCTTGCAGCATTATTATCAATATCAGGTGCTGATCAAACCCGCGCCGTCCAATATACTGGATCTTTACATTCAAAGCCTCGTCGCGCTGGGGATCGACCCCTTGGAGCACGATATTCGCTTCGTCGAAGACGACTGGGAAAACCCGACGATCGGCGCCTGGGGCCTGGGCTGGGAGGTCTGGCTCGACGGCATGGAGGTGACGCAGTTTACGTATTTTCAACAAGTGGGCGGCGTCGATATGGAACTTGTGCCGGCCGAGATCACCTACGGCATCGAACGCATCGCCATGTACATTCAAAAGGCGGAAAACGTCTATGACCTGGAGTGGGTGGGCAAGGTCAGCTACGGGGACGTGCACTTGAAAGGAGAGGTCGAGTACTCGCATTACAATTTCGAGGTCGCGGACGTGCCGATGCTTTTTCAGTTGTTCACCCTCTACGAAGGCGAGGCGAGCCGCGTTCTGGATAAGGGTTTGGTGCAGCCCGCCTACGATTATGTCTTGAAATGTTCCCATGCCTTCAACTTATTGGACGCGCGCAACGCCATCAGCGTGACGGAACGCACCGGCTATATTGGGCGAATTCGCGCCCTGGCCAGTCGTTGCTGCGAGGCCTTCACGAACATGCGCAAAGACATGGGGCACCCTCTTCTCGGGAAGTTCGCGGTCGGACCGGTCTGCGGCGCGGTCGGCGAACCGAGTTCTTTTGCGAATGGAGGCGTTGCGCGATGAACGCTCCCGCGTTGAATCCCAAAGACGTCGTTTTGGAGATCGGAACGGAGGAGATCCCGTCCCGGTTTATTTCGCCTATACTGGAAACCTTGAGGACTTTGGCGACGGAAGATCTGGCTCAACTGCGCATCCCTTTCAAGGACGCGCGCGTCTACGCGACGCCCCGCCGGTTGGTGCTCTTCGTGCATGGTCTGGCCGGGCGGCAGGAAGACCTTGTCGCCGCCTACAAAGGTCCGCCCTGGGCGTCGGCTTTCGATTCCGCGGGCAACGCGACGCGGGCGGCGGAGGGTTTTGCCAGGAGCAAAGGGGTCGCCGTCAACGATTTGCGGGAGATCGACATGGACGGCGTACGCTATGCCGTCGCGGAGGTGAAGGAAGAGGGCAAACCCACCACGTCTCTTCTGCCGACGTTTCTGCCGGGACTCATCGGGAAATTGGTTTTTCCCAAAAATATGTACTGGCGGGACCCCACAGTCCGATTTGCCCGTCCCATACGCTGGATAGTGGCTCTCAGCGGCGACGAGGTCATTCCCTTCAGCTACGGCGATGTGGAGAGCGGACGGACCTCCAGCGGCCATCGTTTTATGGGAAATAAGACCATCGAGATCGGGAGTACGGACGAATTTCTGAGCAAACTTTACGACAACTACGTTATTCTGGATCAGGAAAAGCGGAAGCAAAAGCTTTTGGCGGGCATCGCCTCCCTGGAGCATGAGCACAACGGCGTCGTGGAGCTGGATCCCGACATCGTCGAGGAGAATCTTTATCTGGTGGAGTACCCGGTGCCGTTTATCGGTTCCTTCGACGAGCGTTTCCTCGAGATCCCGCAGGAAGTGCTGACCACCTCGATGAAGAAAAACCAGAAGTACTTTGCCGTTCGAACCAAAGGAGGCAAACTGATGAACTCCTTTGTGGGGGTCGCCAACAACCGGGCGGTGGAGATGAAAACCATTCGGGAGGGCAACGAACGGGTGCTGCGCGCCCGCCTGGAGGACGCGGCCTTCTTCTGGTTGGAGGACCGTAAGCGCTCCTTGGGCGAAAACGTCGAGCGCCTCAAAAACATCGTCTACCAGGAAAAATTGGGTTCCGTTTACGACAAGGTGATGGAGACGCAAAAATTGGCGATATGGCTTTGTGAGGAGTTGAAAATGCCGGACATTGTAAAGCTCGTGGAGCGCGCGGCTTTTCTCTCCAAAGCGGACCTCGTCACTCACATGGTTTACGAATTCCCCGAGCTTCAAGGGATTATGGGGCGCGAGTACGCGCGCGTCAGCGGCGAGGATCCTCGCGTGGCGCTGGCCCTCTACGAGCAATACCTCCCGAAGTCGGCGTCGGACAACACGCCCTCCGACAACGTGGGCGCCGTTCTTGGGCTGGCCGAGCGCATCCACGTCATCGTGAACTGCCATAAGGTCGGCCTGGAGCCCACGGGTTCTCAGGATCCCTACGCCCTGCGTCGGGCCGCGCGTTGCGTCAACGAAATTCTCTGGGCGAGGAAGCTCGATGTCGACGTCAAGGAGGCGGTGCGCGCCTCCGCTCTCACAAATCGCGTGGACATGCGCACGGTGGACAGAATTTTTTCTTTTTTGGACCAGCGGCTTCTGGTGCAGATCAAGGAAAAAGACTACGAACACGAATTGGCCAAGCTGGCGATCTCCGTGGCGGGACACCGGCCTCTTCAGGCGTTGCGTTTGGCGGAGGCTCTGAGTAAGGTCAAGGACGAACCCTGGTTCGAGGGGCTCGTGACGGCGGCGGTTCGGGTTCGCAACATTTTGCAGAAAGCGGGAAACGTTTCCGACTCCATCGACCTCACTTTGACGCTGAAACCGGCGGAAAAGGCGCTTTACGATGAGATCGTGAAGATGGAACCCCTCGTGGAGGCGACGCTTCGAGCAAGCGATTGGGAGATCCTGACGGAGTCTCTTTCGGAACTGTCTCCGGTGGTGACGGGCTTTTTCAACGACATAATGGTGATGGACCCTGACGGAAAAATACGCGCCAACCGTTTGGCTATTTTGAAACGCTGCAACGCCCTTTTCGAGGAAATCGGCGACCTGGGAACTCTGAAATCACAACGGGGAGGAATATAGTCATGAGCGAGAAGTATATTTACGGTTTTAACGAGGGCAACGCGGGGATGAAGGCGCTTTTGGGCGGCAAGGGGGCCAACCTGGCCGAGATGGTCCGCAGCGGCTTGCCTGTGCCGCCGGGGTTCGTTATCACGACGGAGGTCTGCCTCAAATACTTGAAGGACCCTAAAATCCTGGATACGATTTGGGACGGGGTGAAGTCCTCCGTCTCCGCGCTCGAGAAAGACACGGGCAAAAAATTCAACGACAAGGGCAATCCTCTTTTGGTGTCCGTACGTTCGGGCGCTCCCATCTCCATGCCCGGCATGATGGAGACGATTCTCAACCTGGGGCTGAACGACGACACGGTGGAAGGACTGGCCGCGGCGTCGGGCAATCGCCGTTTCGCTTTCGACAGTTATCGGCGTTTCATTCAGATGTTCAGCAGCGTCGTCGACGAAGTCGATTCGGGAAAATTCGAACACGTCCTCGAGGCGTGCAAGAAAAAACTCAAACTTTCCTTCGACAACGAGATCCCGGCCGAGGAACTGGAGAAAATCGTGGCCGAGTTCAAAAAGATCTATAAAGAATCGACGGGGGCGGACTTCCCGACCAACCCCTGGGAGCAACTCCGTAAAGCTATCGAGGCCGTCTTCAAAAGTTGGAACATTCCGAGGGCGGTCACCTATCGCAAAATCAACAAGATCGCCGACGACCTGGGGACGGCGGTCAACATCGTTTCCATGATCTTCGGCAACCTCGGCGACGATTGCGGCACGGGCGTCTGTTTTACGCGCAACCCGTCCGACGGAACCAACAAGCTCTACGGCGAGTTTTTGATCAACGCCCAGGGCGAGGACGTCGTGGCGGGCATCCGTACCCCCATCCACATCGACGAGTTGGGAAAGGTCATGCCGGATATTTATAAAGAGCTTTGCAAACTGACGAGCCAGCTCGAAAAGTCCTATAAGGAAATGCAGGATATCGAGTTCACCATCGAGCGAGGCAAGCTGTACCTGCTTCAGACCCGCACGGGCAAGCGTACGGCCGCCGCCGCCGTCAAGATCGCCACGGACATGGTGAGCGAGGGATTGATCGACGAAAAGACGGCGGTGAGCCGCGTGGCGCCGGAGCAGGTGGAACAGCTCCTCCATCGCCAGATCGATAAAAACGCGAAAAAAGACGTCCTCGCCGTAGGACTCCCCGCGTCGCCGGGCGCGGGGGTGGGGATGCTGGTTTTCGACGCCGACGAGGCCGAAGCGTGGGAGAAAGACGGGAAAAAGGTCATTCTTGCGCGTCCGGAGACGTGCCCGGACGATATTCACGGGCTTTTTGCCGCCGATGCCGTCGTCACGAGCCGTGGAGGCATGACCAGCCATGCGGCGGTGGTGGCCCGAGGCATGGGCAAACCCGCCGTGTGCGGCTGTGAGGAAATAACGATCGACCTGGACGCCGAGACTCTGACCGCGCGAGGGCGAATCTTCAAAAAAGGCGACGTCGTTACGGTGGACGGCACGACCGGGACCGTTCTGGCGGGGGAGGCGCCTCTGGTGGAGGCGACCTTCGGCGACGATTTCCAAAAGATCTTGAAATGGTCGGACGAAATAGCCAGACAGCAGGTCTGGGCCAACGCCGATACCCCGGAAGACGCGCGGCGGGCGCGGGAATTCGGGGCGAAGGGCATCGGGCTCTGCCGTACCGAGCATATGTTTATGGCGACCGATCGCCTGCCCGTGGTGCAAGAGCTTATCGTCGCCGACACTCTGGAGGAGCGCCTCGCGGCATTGGGGAAACTCAAGGTGATGCAGAAACAGGATTTCGTCGATATTTTCAAGGCGATGGACGGATTTCCCGTCATCGTTCGCCTGCTCGACCCGCCGCTGCATGAATTCATGCCGAAGGAGCCCATTATCCTCGACGGCTTGGCCGAGCTAGAGAAAAAAGGACAGGGCAAATCCGAAGAAGCCCTCCGCCTGCAAAAAACGTTGGCAAAGGTTCGGCAGCTCCACGAGGCGAACCCGATGCTGGGTTTCCGCGGTTGCCGGCTGGGCATGGTCTATCCCGAGATCTACGAAATGCAGATCGAAGCGATTTTCGAGGCCGTGGCCGACCTGACCGCGCGGGGAGTAGCGGTGCGCCCCGAGGTCATGATTCCGCTGGTCGGCACGAAACCCGAAATGAAGTTTTTCCGCGAGATGACCGACCGGCTGGCGGCCGAGGTGGCGAAAAAAACGGGCGTCAAGTTCGATTACCTCGTGGGAACCATGATCGAGCTTCCGCGCGCCGCGTTGGTCGCCGATCAATTGGCGGAATACGCCCAGTTTTTCAGCTTCGGCACCAACGACCTCACCCAGACCACCTTCGGCTACTCCCGCGATGACGCGGAGGGAAAGTTCTTGTTCCAGTACGTGGAGAAGGGCGTCTTTAAGGAAAACCCCTTCAGCGAGCTGGACCGAGACGGCGTTGGCGCGCTGATGAAGATCGGCGTCGAGAAAGGGCGGAGCGTGGACAAAAAACTTTCGGTGGGCATTTGCGGTGAACATGGCGGCAATCCGGCTTCCATAGCGTTTTGCTGTTCCATCGACATGAACTACGTCAGCTGTTCTCCTTTCCGTGTTCCTGTGGCTCGCGTCGCCGCCGCGCACGCGGCCTTGGGCGCGCTGAAATAGGTTAATTTTTTATCGTTGTGAGTCGGACGGGAGGTTGCCCCTGTTTTATAGGGCGACCTCCGTGTTGCGCTTTATTCTGAAGATATTTTAGAGAAATGATAAGGGGAGAATTTCGACCATAATGGACGACAAGGGAGAGATCGTCAGTTCGTATGAAGTGGATGAGAATCTGACCCTGCAAATATGGACGAAAGGTTTCTCACCCCGCTTGGTGGTTTTCAACAAAAATCAGAACAAAAAAAAGTATATACGCCTCAACTGGCTTGAGGATCTCGATCGCAAACTTTCGATCAAAGGGCGCAAAAGAGGTTCGGCGATCAATTATACGCTCTCGGACCTGCTGCCGCATATGCAGCGTATCCTGTCGGAGTACGCCGTGTACACCACGTTCAAAACGTACCTTTGGAGGTTCTCCGTGACCTTGGAAAAGGTGTTGCATGCCCCGGCGATCGTTTTCGATAAAAATGAATTTTCTCTTCTCTCGGAGGAAAAACGCTGTCGTTTATGGATCGCCGACCTGACGGGCGAAAAAAAGGGAGACGGTTTCTTTCGTCCCTTTTTTCCGCTTGACGAGAGGGAAAAAGGAACGATCTCGGAAGAAGGCCTGTCTTTCGTCGAGACCCGTTGCAGCGTGGAGGATCTGCTGAAGACCGGAGCCGTCCGTAAGCTGAACGGGGCGAACATCGCGAGGTGGCATCATCCGGTACGGATCGTAGCGGCGGCGATGCTTTTGGGATTTTCCTTCTGCGGGGAAGACGGTTCGGAGTTCACCGACGAACTCTGGCACGCCGGAAACCTCGAAAAACCCCTAAGTTTCAAGATAGGAGATCCGCGCCTGAAAGGCCTGGGGCGTAAGTTCGTGGGTTATGTACGCCATATCGGCATGTTGGATAAAATGGAAGTGCGGGCCTCCTTGGACAGCGACAAAGACCTTCAGGCCGAGGGCTACGTGCGAAAACGGCGCGTCGATTTTCCCGCCGGACTTTTAGGGAACGTCGACACGTCCGTCACTTTTTTCGGCCGGGAGGACGGAATGATGGCTCTGGGCTGCAAACCTAAGGTAAAACTCGCGCAGGGGAGCGGAACGGGGCTCTACTACGCTTCGCCTCCTCAGAAGTCGCAGGAAAAACGCGAATTGACCTACGCGTTTCCGGCGGTCCTCTATGAACGCGCCCTCTCCCTGGATGCCTTCGGAGGCGCGCTGGACGATTACTTCACCGTGGGGCAACTGGCCTCGGCCAAAATATTCGAGGCTTGGTGCAACAGCTTGATCCCCTATATTTCTTATTTTACGGGGATCATGTGACGTCTATAACTCTATCATGCGCTTGATGGCGATGCCCATCACGAAGGAAACGGCGGAGATCCCGAGGCTGAGAAGGGACATTTCGAGAAACCCGCGACGGAAGGGCCGGTCGAGCACGATGGAGATGTAACCGTTAAAGATCGCGATGACGCCGATAGCGGTGGCGAACGCCAGGCCGAACGCTGGTACGTAGTCCTGTCTTTGCAGAAAAATGTAGGGGAGAATCAGAAGCGCCGCCGTCAGCCAATACGCGACGCCTGTAGAGACCGACGACGTCAACGCGTCTTCCCGTTTTTCGGCGCGCATGGAAAGATAGCCGGACGCCGCCATGGACAGCGCCGCGGAAAGGCCGGTGATCGCGACCGCCGCCGCGATCAGGCGCGTGTCGCGCATCGCCAGCGTGTAACCGGCCAAAGACCCCGTCAGCTCGACCAGCGCGTCGCTCATGCCCAGTACGACGCTTCCTCGATAGCGCACCTGTTCTTCGTCCAGCATCGCGACCAGCAAGCTCTCATGGTTGCGTTCGTCCTCTAGAATCTGAGATATCTCCGGAATGCGCAAGGCGGTTTTCGAGTAACGATCGCTAAGCCGGTTCTCGTTGCGCTCGAACAGCTTGATGCAGAACGCGAAGCCGAATAATTTGCTCAACAAAGTATAATAGATCGTCTTCAAACGATTGGGGAAGAGATGCGCGTTCGTGTAAGATTTGAAGATCCGCGCATGTCGCGCCTCGTCTTCCGCGATCCCGGAGATGAGGCTTCTATTGCGCTCGTTTCGAGCGCGTTTCGACAGAGCGGCATAGAGGGCGGCTCCATTAATTTCTTCTTGTTGAAATCGGCGAAGCACCGCGCTTTCGTCTGGGCGTTCCCAATCTTCTCCTTTACTCATACTCGAACCTCCTCCGAAATGAATTTTCACATTTTATTATACCGTGACCCGTCCGTTGACCCTTATGGTAATTTGGGTTGTTGCCGGACTCTTGTCTACCGTGCCGAGAATATGTTATACTGCCGTGGCTTAAGTTGTTCAGACATTTTCGGTAAGTATGATTGTCGTGCCGGGGGCTCCAGGTACGGCTGTGGAAATATAGGAGGTGTGTGTTTCGTGAAAAAAGGTACCTATCAGCCTCATCGAAAGCCTCGCAAGAGAAAGATCGGTTTTCTGGCTCGTTCTTCTTCACCCACAGGACGTGCGGTTTTACGCAATAGAAGGCGCAAGGGTCGTAAGTGCCTGACAATGGCTTAACGATAAGAAAAGGATGGGAGTTCGACCTCATTTTCCGCACCGGTCTTCGGGTACAAGGAGAACTGGTGCGGTTGTTGTTTTTGAGAGAAACGGGAACGAACCCTCTTGATGGAGGTCCTCGCGTAGGGTACGCCGTGGGTAAGCGACAGGGCAAGGCCCACGTCCGTAATCGCGGCAAGCGTATCTTGCGAGAGGCCTTTCGGAGACTGCGCCCCTGGGCTCCCTCGGATGCGGCGATGGTTTTCTCGCTTAAGAACAAGGCCCTTCCCCTCAAGGCCAACGAAATTTACTACGATATGGCTCGCGTTTTACGGAAAAACGGGCTTCTGGCCGTGGACTGGCCGGGAGCCGTCTGGAAGTGAATCGAGGGCCGGGAGAGGACGCGTTCCTCTGGGTTTCGGAACATGAACGTCGTCGTGCGCGTGTCGATTTTGTTGATCCGAGGCTATCAGAAATGTATTTCTCCACTATTGGGGGTGCGGTGCCGGTTTTATCCTACCTGCTCGCAATACGCGATTCTCGCGCTGAGGGAGTGGGGATTTTTCAAGGGAGTGTGGCTTACGGTCAAACGTCTGGCGAGATGCGGGCCCTGGCACGAGGGGGGCTACGATCCTCCGCCCCGCAAAAAAATCGAATGAGGCTGGGGAGGCCGAGCCCGCTCCGACTCTAAAGTTTTGGGGTAAGCGTTTCAATCCCACGTCACAAAAGCTGGCGAAATACTTCGGGGGGTCCAGGGGGGCCAGTGAGACGAACGTAATGAGCGAACGGGCTCTGCCCCCTGGGTTGAATGTTAATTTATGTATTCGGGTCGTTTTGTGTAAGAAACTTTTAAGGCGGTGACTGGGTTGGGGTATGTGTGGCAGAAAGCCGGTAGTTTTTTGATGTGGCTTTTGACGGCGTTTTACGACATGACGAATTCTTGGGGTTTGGCCATTATCGCTTTGACGTTGTTGGTGAGGCTTGCGATGCATCCCTTGACGCAAAAGCAGATGGTCAGTATGCAAAGGATGCAGAAACTGCAGCCTCGGCTGAAAGTATTGCAAGACAAATATCAGGACGACAAGGAGACGCTGAACAAAGAAGTTATGGCGCTCTACAAGGAGAACAAGATCAACCCGGCCGCCGGATGTTTTCCGCTCCTGATACAATTGCCGATCTTCATTCTGCTTTACAACGTTTTGAGGGACGCCTCGGCGCAACAGAACTTTCTCGACGCCACGTTTTTGACCATTCGGCTCGGCGACTCGTTTCTATCGACGATCGCGTCAGCCATCAACCTGGTGGACGCGGCTGGGCAAGCCATTCCCAAAGAACAATTGGGTTTTGTGATGGTTGTTTTTTCCGCGATGACCAACCCCTCTCTTTTTTTCGCGAACGTGGGAATGTGGCTGCCCAATACCGTCTTGCTTTTGGTGATCGCCTTTTTGACGTGGTACCAGCAACACCTTTCTTCCTCGGGAAATCCTCAGATGGCGATGATGGGTTGGTTCATGCCGATCTTCCTGACGTTTATCTGCCTGAGTATTCCAGGGGGGGTGCTGCTCTACTGGGGCGTTTCTTCCTTGATGGGCGTGGTGCATCAGCTTCGCGTCGTGCGGAAAACCAATCTGGAGATGCAGGAAAAACCTGTTTTGCTGAAAGAAAAGCCGACGCATAAAGCCGATTCGTAAAACTTGTATTAGGGAACGAAAAGAGGGCAAGAACCGTGGATCAGAATACGCATCTCGTTTTTGAAACGATATCTGTCGGGGACGCTTTGGAGCAGGCGTCCAGACAATGGGGCGTGCCGGTCGAAGATTTGAACGCGGAGGTCGTAGGCGAGGAGAGGAGTTTTTTCGGGCTCTTCGGCAAGAAACTGAAGGTGCAGGTAACCCCTAAAAGGTCTTTGTTGTTGCTCAAAAGCCGTGATTTTCTAACCGACATTCTGGGGCACATGGGACTCCGGGCGGCTCCCGAGCTGCAGGAAGAAAATTCCATGATCGTCCTTGAAGGGCAGGACGCCAGCATTCTCGTCGGACGTTACGGCGACGGGCTGAAAGCGTTGGAGTACCTGTTGAACCTGGCGCTTCGCTCCCCCGGCGACGAGCCGCGGGTTCGTCTGGATTCGGGGGGTTACAGAGAGCGCCGCAAACAGAGCCTCGAACGCCTGGCGGAGGCGACGGCCCGCAAGGTCGTGGAGCGAGGAGCGCCCATGCGCCTCGATCCGATGCTCAGTTGGGAGCGTTGGGTGATTCATACGACGCTTAAAGATCGCACCGATGTGGAAACCCAATCGGTGGGGGAGTCTCCGGACCGTAAAGTGGTGGTCATGCCGAAGCTGGGCGCCGCGGAACGCCAGGAAAGCGGACGCGCGAGAGGAAGGAGCGGCAGGTACCGATACAAGCGATAAGGGCGCTTGTATGTCGCGGCTGTTCGCCCGGCGTGTGATCTTCTGATGTGAGCTTCTATGGAGGATGTGGTTTCCTAATGTATCCCGTTTTGTTTCGTATTGGAAATATCCCGGTGGAGACTTATTACGTATTCTGGTTCACTGCCCTTTCCTTGACGCTTCTTTGGACCGTCAGGCGTTTGCCCGTCTATGGCATCGATGACGACGAGGGGCGGCGCGTGATCAGTTGGAGTTTTGTGGGGATGCTCGCGGGGGCCCGCGCCTTCGAGTACATTTGGAATTTTCCCGTCTACTGGAACGATCCGTCCCTGATTTGGGACCTGAACAGGGGAGGGCTCGCGGAGGTCGGCGCGATAAGCGGGGCCGTGCTCACCGCGGTGGCGTTGTGCTGGCGCAACCCCAAGGTCTCTTTCGAGCGGCTTTGCGACGCCGGCGCTCCTCCGACGCTTTTCACCATGGCTCTGGGACGCTGGGGATGTTTTTTCGCCGGTTGTTGCGTGGGCGTTCCAAGCACGTTTCGTTTGGCGCGCCATTTTCCTTACGATCCCCTGGGGGTGACGCGCCACCCGACGCAGCTTTACTATTCCTTTTCTACCGCCGCCATTTTATTGCTGCTTCTGCTTTTGGAGCGGCGAATCCTGCGGAGGGGGGGCGTTCCCCGGCATTCGTTGATCGCTCCGCTGGGGCTCATTTTATATTCGATCATGCGGCTTTCGATAGACCCCCTAAGGGCCGAGGCCGGGACGGATGGGCTTTCGCTTTCGCACTGGACGTTGATCGCCGCGATGCCTTTCGAGGCGATATGGTTGACGACGTCGTGGCGGGCGTTCCGTAAAAAAGAGTTCATGGTTTCGGTTTCGAATTGAATTTGCGAATTGCCGCGAATTGGAAAACGAAGGCCGAGTCCGGTATGAGACGGGAATGACTCTCTGTCTTCTGCAGAGGGTTATTTTTTTACGCGTTTATCATAATATAGTTACGGAGGAGGTCCTACGTAAAACTTGCCATGACGATACCTATTTTAGGGTTAGAATACACAGCGGTTTGATACTCGATATTATTATTATTATTTTGTTGGAGGTGTTTTGTCATGCGTGTTAAAAGATATGCGGGTTTGTTGGCGTTGCTGTCGGTCGTTGGTATTTTCGTTTTGACGCAACCGACGTGGGCTGCGTCCCAATATGCGGACAACCCTGTCGTGCGGATTGTCAAGGACGTGTCGCCGGCGGTGGTCAACATCGACGTGGAGACAATGTCCAAGAGGTCGTCGTTGCCTTTGCCTTTTCAGGACGACCCGTTCTTCAAACGCTTTTTCGGCGAGGAGTTCAGGCGTTTTTCCCGATCCGTTCCGATGAAGGGCAGGGGCTCCGGCTTTATCGTGACGAAGGACGGTCAGATTCTGACCAACAACCACGTCGTCGAGGGCGCGGATAAAATAACGATCACCTTGTCGGACGGCAAAACCTATGAGGCCGAGGTGCTGGGCAGGGATCCCACGTTCGACCTGGCGGTCGTCAAAATCAATCCCGAATCGGATCTGACGATCCTGGAACTCGGAGACTCCGAGTCGATCGAAGTGGGAGAATGGGTTGTCGCCATCGGTAACCCCTACGGATTCGAGCATACGGTGACCGTGGGAGTGATCTCGGCCAAGAACCGCAGTATCCACGCCCAGGGCATCAACTTCGACGGGTTTTTGCAGACCGACGCGGCCATCAACCCCGGCAACAGCGGCGGACCGTTGATCGATATGGACGGCAAGGTCGTCGGCATCAACACGGCCATCGTTCCTTACGCCCAGGGTTTGGGGTTCGCGATCCCCGTGGACATGGCCAAGCAAATCATGAACGACCTGGTCACTTACGGCAAGGTCAAACGAGGTTGGCTGGGCATCTCCGTGCAAAACTTGACCAAGGAGTTTGCCGATGCCTATAACATCAAGGAGGAAAGCGGAGTCATCGTCGGAGACGTTTTCGCGGACTCGGCGGCCGAGCGCGCGGGATTGCGGCGCGGCGACGTGATCGTCTCCGTGAACAACGAGGCGGTCAAGGACGTCCAGTGGTTTGTGAATAAGGTCCGCGCTCAAGCGCCCGGAGCGACGCTGAGGCTGAAGGTCATTCGGGAGGGAAAGTCGACCACCGTCACGGCCAAACTCGACGAAATTCCCGACGCGGAAGGGAACGTCGCCTCCGGCGGCACGGAGGATAACGTTTTCGAGAAGCTGGGCCTCTCCGTGTCGAAGTTGACGAGCGAACTCAGACGGCAGTACAAGATCGAGAGCAGGGCGGGGCTTGTGGTCGTGGAGGTCGCCGAGGGTTCTCCCGCGCAGATGGGGGGCATTCAGGAAGGCGACCTGCTTCGGGAGGTCAACGGTAAAAAAGTGACCGACGTGGATGGCTTGAGCGGCGCGATCAAAAAGGGCAGCAAGTCGGTGGTGCTTTTGATCGAACGGGGAGGGAGAACCTTCTTCGCGGCGTTGAAGGTTGACTGAGAAGATAATTGAGAAATAAAGGGAGATAACATCGCAGCCTCCCAAAGCCTGCCGGTTGCCTTCGTACAAGGCGACCGGCAGGGTTTTTGGCGGTGGGGGAGGTCGGCCGTCCAGGTATTGGACGGCCGATCCTATGAGCTATCGGAATTTCTTCCGTGCCGCCGTCATGACGAGGAGCAGCGCCACGAGGCTGAACGCGGTTGCGTTGCCCGCGTCGCAGCCGCCGCTCCCGCTGTTCTTGCCGCCGTCTCCGTCGTCGGGCTTTTCCGGCTCTGCCGTCAGGGTCTCGTCGATAACCCCGTCCCCGTCTCTATCGACCTGGAGAACGGTCGCCTTGCTCCGGTCCGTATCCGTCGTGACGCGGGTGGAAGGCGTTATGGGCACGCCCTCCACGTTCCGCTCTTCGAGCAGCTTGCCGTCTTTATCGAAGAACCGTATGGAGTAGTCCATCATCCCCGTTCCCGTGCCCTGCAGGGACACGGGGAAAACGCCCTCGTCGATGCAGAACATCTTGATGTCCGCGTCTTTGCCGGTCAGGTCCATTCGTCCGAAAGAGGCCAAGTCGTTATAGAGAGTTTCGTTCGACGTCAGGGTTTCGTCGCTCTTGGTGACGGTCGCGTCCACGGGACACGCTGCCCGTATGACGGTATAGCCCGTGGGGATTGTGGTGTAGGGGATTTTATCGGGGTTGCCGCGTAGGATGCCGATGATCGTGTCCAGGCTTCTTCCGGCGTTGAGCCTCGCGTCCGACGAGGCATTGGGGCGGGGCTGCCCGACGAGACCGCCGTGGTCGGTCTCGAAGATGAACCCCCTCGGCGGCGACGCCTCGGTGAGGCTCTCGACCTGCTCCAGTATAGAGCCGGACTGATAGGGGACCGTCCCGTCGCCGTTGTTGTCGTAGGCAAGATCCTCCGCCGCGAATTCTTCATCGAGATCGTTGAAAGCATTGAATGTGACGGACCCGACGGTTCGCATCCCCCCGCCGACGACGAAATATGAGTTCGGATAGCTCAACAGCGCGTTATATCCATTCGTGCCGCGTATCTCCTCTTGAAAAGCTATTCCCCTATCCACGCTTTCTTCCCCGAAGATATCCTTGAGAATCTGGGAATATTTGGGATACTCGACATCACTGTCGTCATCTGCCCACTTTATTGGGATTTTGGCAATGTATTGCTTTGTCGGCGTAAGCTGCGGCAGGGACCAGAATTGTTTTTTTGCGTCTTGTGTCAAGCGGGCGAGTACGGCGAGCCATCCCTTCCCCGTAAGATTCCCTTTCAGGACCGCGCCGAATATATACGGAGCCCCCTCATAAGGCGTTCCGGCGGTGATGATTTTATTGACCTTGCCGTCTTTGTACTTCGAGTGATAAGACGCGGCGACCAGCCCTCCCATGCTGTGACAAACGAGATCGATTTCTCCCGTCAGTCCGTTGAGGAAGGTTCTTAGTTCCTCCGCGTTGTCCGCGTTGCTTTGCCGCCAGTCGTAAGAGAAGAAGTACACCGGCCTGCCGGGGAACGCCTCGCAGAGTCCGTCGATGATTTTCTTATATTGACCTTGAGTTCCGTATTCTCTCTGGCCGGAAAGGCTTACTTCGTTTTCATCGCTCCAACTGGACAAGCTCCGCTGATCGGCGTCACGCGGAACGAAATAAAGAGTGTTCTCGATTTGTAACTTCTCCACGTCCAATATTCGGGAAGGAGGCCACACGCAGGTATTTGAGGAAAACTCGGTGGAACTCGCGAACAAATGACTTCCCATAATCCCCGGAATAAAAATGATCGGGTTCTTATTTACCGGGGCTTCCGGGGCGAATTTCGCGACGTAAAACTCGGTGGCTTTGCCCGTGACTCCGCGGTAACCCGCGACGATGAATCCGCCGTCGGATGTCTTTTCTACGCAGTTAATTATCGGCGAACTGTCCGTAGTGCTCCATAATACGGTTCCTTCCGAGTCATATTTGTATAATATAGAACGAGTCTCATTACGCTCAGGCCAAACATCAGCGGCGATGTAGCCTCCGTCGTTTGTTCCAATGGCTGATGAAATGAAAGAATTAGGCACTCCGGCAGTCGAATGATTCCACTGTTCCGCGCCGCTGGAATCCAGCTTATAGACACGTTTGCCGCCCGCAACGATGTAACCGCCGTCGTTTGTCTGCCAAACGGAAGTCGCCAGATAGCTGCTTTGCCCTAATGTTTTTTCCCAGCGGAGATGCCCTAATGTGTCGAGCTTCACCGTCCAGAGGGAAGGGCCGCCGACCGCGATATACCCGTCGCTCGTTCTTTTGACGGAGTTAAAGATATGAGCTTGGTCGGCAATTTCGGCGTTTTTCAGCTTCGCCTCCCCCATGAAACCGCCTAAAGTATCGAGCCTCACAGCCCAACCGCTGCTATAAGAACTGCTTCCCTCATACGAGCCTCCCGCCAGGACATATCCTCCGTCGTCGGTTCGCACTACGGAGTTGAATCTGTCCGTGCCCACGTCGCCGAACAATTTTTCGCCGAGAACGTCGAAACTCGCCTCCAGCCGCACGGCCCAGCCGTCATAGTCGCCATGATTCTCGGCATAGACGTCGGGACTGGCGGAGTTTGTATATCCCGCCGCGACATAGCCGCCGTCCGTCGTCAGGACAACGGAAGTGAGAATGTCGGTGGAAATTCCCCCCAGCACTTTCGTGTGGATGAGCTTGCCGGAGGCGTCGAGCTTAATGACCCAACCGTCTTGGCCGCCGTGGTTCTCTCCCACGTCGCCGTCACTGGAATTCGTATGCCCCGCCACAATATAGCCGCCGTCCGCCGTCTGCTGAATAGCGGCGGCTTCGTCGCTACCGGAACCGCCGAAAGTTGCCTCCCACTCGATAGCTGGCGGCACCCCCGTCGCCGCCTCCGCGAGCCCGGTAAAGGCCAGGCCCGCCACCAACAGCACCGCCCATAAAACAAAAATTCCCCTTCGCATCGTCAAACCCTCCCACGAAAAATTCAGTCGCGTCCCTCACCGGAGCACGGCGTAAAAAAGAGCGCGACTGTCCGCATGGGCATCCGCGCCCGATAAAAATTTTGCGTCACAAATGAAAAAGAAAAATTTACACTAAAAGGCCGCTTGCCGTTGTGATGATCGTCCTATCGCAAGGCACATCCGTAAAAGACATGATTTCCTTCTCCAATGCGGCGCGTAAATTTTATGCCCGCATTATAGCACGCCGGAAGCTTCGCGGGGTGGCGCGAGGCTTGCAATTTCGGCTGAGGCGGTATAAACTTTTATTATCTTCCATTAATATAGTATGCTCTTTTAGTGGTTTTTTGTTTTTGGCGCGATAATTTTTCGTGCCTATGTTTTTCTCGCTTCGCAAAAATTTCCCCATGCCTGCTGGCGTTCGATCTGCTGGAAGAGGAAGAGGCGTACCGCAATGCCTACAGCATCCGCAACGACAAGAGCGGCAATCGTCTGTGCCCGGATTTGCAGATTATCTATCTGGAGCTTCCGAAATTTCTGAGGCATCTCGGCACGGCGCATCCCCGGACGGGTCTCGAAAAGTGGCTTCTGTATTTTTGCAATAAGGAGGATGAGCGAATGGAAAAGATAATGGAGGAGGATTCCGTCCTCACGC
>JAISQE010000055.1 GCA_031274425.1 Synergistaceae bacterium
TATGTTTTGCCCCTCGAAAAAAACGTCTCCCCCGGTCGGGTCCAAAAGGCGGATAATGCAGTTTCCGATCGTCGACTTGCCGCATCCCGATTCGCCCACAAGCCCAAGCGTCTCGCCCGTTTTGATGCTGAAGCTCACGCCGTCTACCGCGCGCAGGTACTTACGGGGACGCCCGAAATTAAACCCCGGCGTTACGTCGAAATATTTTTTGAGAGACCGGACATCTAAGAGCGGTCCGGGAACACTCCCGCACTGACTGTTGACGGTCATGCCACGTTCTCCCGCCTCGGGAACAGCAGGCACCGCGAATAATGATTCAACCCTACCTCAACCAGCTCCGGCCGACGCCGCCGACACTCGTCGTCGGCGTACGCGCATCGCGGGTGGAAGCGGCAGCCGCTTGGAAGCTGCCTTAGGCTCGGCACGGCGCCGGGTATGGGCTCCAGCCTGCTGCCCGCGTCTTGAACCTTTATCGTGCTGTGCAATAGACCTTTCGTGTAGGGGTGGGCCGGTTTGTGAAAAAGCGTCAACACGTCGGCCTCTTCCACGATCTGCCCCGCATACATGACGACGACGCGATCCGCCATCTCGGCGACCACGCCCAGATCGTGGGTTATGAAAAGTATCGACGTTTCGTACTCCACTACGAGCTCCCGCATCAAGTGCAGTATCTGCGCCTGGATCGTCACGTCAAGCGCTGTCGTAGGCTCATCCGCTATCAGCAATACGGGGTTGCAGCACATCGCTATGGCGATCATGATGCGCTGCCTCATGCCGCCGGAGAGCTCGTGAGGGTAGCTGTCGTACACCGCCTCCGGGCGCGGTATGCCGGTCTTGCGTATCATCTCGATGCTCCTCCGCTTGGCCTCGCCGCGCCCGCAACCCGGCACGTGCGTCAGGAACTGCTCTGATATCTGATGCCCCGCGGTGAACAACGGGTTCAACGAGGTGAGGGGATCTTGAAAGATCATCGACATCTGCGCGCCGCGCAGCCTGCGGATCTCCTCGGGACTGCTCCGCGTCATGTCGACGCCGGCAAGCTCCATTCGATCGGCGCGGACCCTGCCGGGATGCTCGATCAACCCCATAACGGCAAGCGAGGTGACGCTTTTGCCGCAGCCCGACTCGCCCACCATCGCCAAAAGCTCGCTCCTGTGGACGCTGAAATTCAGCCCCTCAACGGCGCTGATGTACCCGTTCTTCGTCTTGAATTGAATCTCAAGGTTCCGAACGTCCAGAAGCTTTTCGGCGTTTTTTGCCCTCGCCTCCCTGAAATCGTTATCGCCCATGCCCGCCGCCCCCTAACCGAGCCCTTGGTTCCTGGGATCGAGGACGTCCCTGAGCCAGTTGCCGAGAAGCATTATGCCGAGCACCGTCGTCGAGAGCGCTATTCCCGGAAAGGTGGATATCCACCAGCTCGTAGCAATGTAGTTCCGCCCGTCCGCCAGCATGATTCCCCACGTCACGAGGGGCGGCTGTATGCCCAGCCCCAGGAAGCTCAACGTGGCCTCCGCGAGGATGCTGTTAGCGACCGATAGTGTGGAGACCACTATAAACGACGGCATGACGTTCGGCAGGATGTGCCTGAGCATCGTCATGACAGAGGACGTGCCCAGCGTGCGGGCAGCCTTGACGTACTCTTGATTTTTCAGGCTCAGCACCTCGCTGCGTATCATGCGAGCGTAAAACGGCCACGTCGTTATGCCGATCACCACAATCATGGTAATCATGCCGGGGCCCACCACAGCTAACACGACCATACCGAACAGCGTGAGGGGAATGGCGTGGAAAGCGTCCGTCACTCTCATGATGACGGTCTCGACCCAACTGCCGTAATACCCAGCGACGATGCCGAAAATGGTGCCAATGAACCCCGCGGCCGCCACTGAGAAAACGCCAACCAACAGAGATATGCGCGAACCGACCAGGATGCGGGCCAAGATGTCCCTGCCCAGAACATCGGTACCGAGCAAGTTCGCGCTGGAACCGCCATTGGACCACGCCGGAGGCCTAGTCATCGCTACCAGGTTGATGGCGTCCGGGCTGTAAGGAACCAGGACATCGGCGAACAGCGCGACGAAGACAGCAGCTGCCACGATTATGAAACCGAGCATACCTGATGGGCTTCTGATGAGTAAGCAAGGTATGTCGTATACAACAGAACGCTCCCGTTTTACGGTTTGAATTGCTTTCTTTTCTTCCATGTTCATGTCAAGCGGCGCTCCTCAATAACGAATGCGAGGGTCGATCAGGCAATATACTATGTCGGCTATCAAGTTAGCGGACATGGTAATGAGGGCAATGATAATGACGCACGCTTGAACGACGCTCATGTCGTGCCCGTTGACGGACTGGATGATGAGCTGCCCGAGGCCCGGCCACGCGAAAACGGTCTCAGTGACGAGGGACCCTCCGATCAACGTGGGGATTTGGAGCGCAGTGATCGTCACCACCGGCACAAGAGCGTTTTTGAAGGCATGCTTGAAGATGACGACGCTGTTTCGGATGCCTTTGCTTTTGGCCGTCCTTATATAATCCTGATGCATGATCTCCAGCATACTGGAGCGCACCAGCGGAATGATCCTGGACGCGTTCTGAATGGAGAGAGCGATGCAGGGGAGAATAATATGTCTCCAACCGCCGCGGCCCGAAACGGGCAATATACGCCAGGTGACGCCAAAGAGCAGGATCAGCATGATCCCAAGCCAGAAGTTGGGCATGGCTCGCCCTAAAGCGGAAAAGCCATTGGCGATCAGGTCAAAAGGCGTATCTTTCGCCATGGCGCTCAGCACCCCCATCGTGATTCCCACGGCGATCGAGAGCAAAAGCGACGCCCCGGCCAACTCGATGGAAGCCGGGATCTTCTCCTTCACAATGGTGAGCGCTGGGACCTTGTAGCGAAACGACCTGCCGAAGTCGCCGCGCACAGCGTTCGTTATAAAAATCCCGTACTGAACGTAAAGAGGCTTGTTCAGCCCAAGTGCTTCACGCATGGCGTCACGGTCTTCGAGGGTCGCGTTCGGAGGGAGCAACATCGACGTCGGATCACCGGACGCGTTGACAAAGAAAAACACTATGATCGTAATGATGAAGAGAACAGGAACCATCTGAATTATTCTGCGCAAGAGATATCTGAACACAGGGCACCTCTCCATTCCGAACGGCGTCCCCCATCGTTGAATTCTTACTTCCGATGGATATTTAAAAGATCGAATACGTCGCCGATGCTTCCTTTGAAGTCGATGTCCTTCTGGACGCCATAGGCTACCGTAATGCTCGCCATACAGATGTACGGCCGCTCTACCGAGATATACTTTTGAAGCTCTTGGAAACCTTTCTCGCGTTCTTCTCTGTTCATGTTGGCTCTTGTCGCGATAAACGTCTCGTTGTAGTACGGATCGGCCCAGTTGGTCATGCCCCTAGACGTCTGCTCCGTGTAGCCGACGAGACCGTACGCCGCATCGAAAAAACCGAGCCCAAAGCAGGTGAGAAACGCGTCCTTGGGAGTCCTGGTGTTGTAGACATCTAAGTAGGCGCTGGGTTCTAACAGCTCGAGCTTCACCCTGATGCCCACCTCTCCCAGCATGGCCGTGATAACTTGGGCAATCTCAGAATCCATGATCTGGCTACCATTGGGGGCCTGAAACGTCAAGTCGAAACCGTTCTCAAAACCGGCCTCCTTGAGGAGTTCCTTTGCCTTGACAGGGTCATAATTGTAGTTGTCGAGCAGGCTCGGCTCGTTGCCGAAAATTCCCTCGGGAATACGGGTCAAGGTGACGCGCCCCGCGCCCCGAAGGACGTTGTCGACAATGAGTTTATCGTTGATAGCCCAGTCTATGGCCTCGCGTACCCTTATATCGGACGTGGGGAAAGGCTCGTTCGTCTTAAGCGCTATCTGGTAGGTGCGGCTCGACGGAGCATGCTGTATATAAGTACTCTCGTTGCCGTTGACGCGATCCCACTCGCTGGGGATGACGTTGTTGATCAGGTTCACGTTGCCGGAGATGAGTTCCCCCACGCGGGTCGAGGACTCTGGGATCACGCGGTATACGACTTTGTCCCAGTCGTTGTTTTGGGCGCCATAGTATTTATCGAACGGAGAGAGCGTGACGCTGTCGTCACGGATGTAGCTGTCGAGCTTATAAGGGCCGCTGCCTATCGGATGCTGGAAGAAATAGTCCCATCCCTTTTCTTCTATATATTTATGTGGCAACGCCTCCGATCCAGACTTGGCCAGCAGGCTGATCATGGTCGGCATCGGCTCCTTCGTGACGACCCTCAGATGCGTGTCGTCCAAGGCGATGGCGTCCTCTATGCCGTCGAAGTGGATTTTTTCGCCAAGACTGCTGTCCTGACGCACGCGATTCAGGGAAAACGCCATATCGGCCGCCGTCACCTTATCGCCGTTATGGAAATAGGCGTCGTCCCTCAGGGTGAACTCCCACGTACGGTCGTCAATCTGCTTGTAGTCAACCGCGAGTTCTGGCTGTGGCGCAGTGTTGATGTCGATCTTGAAGAGCCCCGTGAACACATTGTACAGTACCGCGTGGGTGGAGCCTGTGTTGGTTCCCTGAGGATCGACGGAGCGAATATCCACCGCGAGACCAATCGTGAGAGTACGGCTCCCCTGCGCGTCAGCCGCAAACCCTACGCTCGTCAGCGCCATAAAGAGCGCGGTTATCGCCACTAACGTAATGAGTGGCCTTATCGTTTTTTTCATATCGCATATCCCCCTTACTATGTTCCACATCTCCCAAATTGCTCAAAAAAACATCGACTTTGCCCATATATCTTCCGCGCTTCAGTTCTTGTTCTCGCCCCTTCTCTCTTTCTTGTGGTGAAGCGACCGCTAGAGCTTGAGCACTTACGCTTTCGATTCTGGTTTTATGCCTTTCATTTCTTGTTTACGCTTTTCATTTGAAAGAAAACGCGAAAGGCGCGTGATCTTTCAGCCTGCTCAACTGAGTGCGAAACATCTCATAACAGGCGCAGATTTCATTCTCGAACGCCGTTTTGGAGGGGTCCACTCCAAGACCTTCCTCTTCCCACGACGCGACGACCTTGGCAATGGCATCCTGAAAACGCCAAGCCGGGCGAAACTCCGGAGCCGCGTTTTGGAATTTTTCGATAGAAAAGACCGAGCAGTACGCCTTTTCGTAGTTGAGGTGCCCCATCAGCTTGTCGTCGATCTCTCGCAGTAGGATACTCGGCACGTAGTACAGGACCGGCTCTCTTCCGACGATCTTGCCCACCGCCCGATAAAGATCCTCCCAGGCGACTAGCTCGTCGTTGAGAATCTGAAAATGATCGTTGTAGGTGCGTGGGTTGCCGCAAGCTAGGATGAAACCGCGCGCCAAGTCTTCGACGTAGGTAAACGTCCAAGGGAACGTGCCCTCGCCCACCATGACCAGGGGCTTTCCCTCCCTGATGCGCTGGACGACGTTGTAGTTTTGGCGCAACATGCCGAAGTTACGCGCGCCCGGTCCGAACGTAAGAGATGGACGGATGATCGTGATGGCAGCGCCCGGTTTTTGCATCTCGGAGAAAAGATATTGCTCGAAGGCGGCCTTTTCCCTTCCGTAGGTAAAATCTGAGGTCACAAGGGGCTTTTCCGCGTCCTCGCGGGTCGGCAGGCTCTTGTAAGGGCGCTCGTAAGCAGCCACGCTTGAGGTGAAAATCAACTGCTTTGCCCGATGCCTGAAAAGCGCCACCGTCTGCATGGCCTCCTTCGGACCGAAGCAGATCATGTCAATCACGACGTCCGGCTGGACTGAGCTCAGCTTTTCGGCGAACCCTTCCGCGTCCTCGCGATCGGCCCGAATGACGCGCACCTTGTCCTCAAAACCAATTTTTTTCGTGCCTCGGTTTACAATAGTCACGTCAAAACCGTTCGTAAGCGCTTGTTGCACAATCGCGCGGCTGATGACGCCCGTACCGCCAATAACCAGTAATTTCATAAAAACACCTCGTCACCTTTGACGTAAAACGCGAAAAACTCGCATGACGTCACTTCATCAAAAGATTGGGTAACCCGAGAGAAAGCGTCGGAATGAACGTCACCAACAGTAGCGCGATGATCATCATGACGTAGAAAGGCGCCATCGCGCGGATTAGTTTTTCCACCCGCACGCCGGAAATCGCGCTGCCTATAAACAGCGTACCCCCTACCGGCGGCGTGATGAGCCCCATTCCCAAGTTGATTATCAATACCTGGCAAAACTGAACGGGCTCCATACCCAGTTTCAGAGCGATCGGAAGGAGAATCGGCGTCATGATCAAAATGAGCGCCGCCATGTCCATGATCATGCCACAGAAAATTAGCAACACATTCATCAGCAACAAAATGACGATTCTGCTTCTGCTGATGCCGAGCAGGAAGTCCGACACGTAAGCCGGCACGTTCAAGTAAGCGACAAACCAACTGAAACAGGCGGAAGACCCCGTAAGAATCAAAACAATGGACATGGTTCTGAGGGCGCGAGCAAAAATTCCGAAAAGATCTCTGAACTTGATCTCTTTATAAATGAAGATACCCACGATAAGCGAGTATAACACAGCTACTGCGGCGGCTTCCGTAGCCGTAAAAATGCCGCCGATGACCCCTACCACCACAATGAGCACCGCAGCTAGGCCGGGCAGAGACTCTTTCAGGCACTGGAGCGCCGACTGCAATCGGAATTTTTCCCCCGTTGGGTAATTTCTTTTTTTTGCGACATAATAGCAGTAGGCGCCCAGCACCGCAGCCAGAACGAAACCAGGCACAATGCCTCCCAGAAAGAGGCGCGCGATCGAGACGTTGCCCGCCGCCAGTGCGAACAGAACCATGTTGTGGCTTGGGGGGATCAGCATGCACTCTACCGAACTCGACATCGTTACCGACGTGGCGAAGTCGACATCATAGCCTGCTTTTTTCATATGCGGAATCATCATGCTACCGATGGCCGACGTGCCCGCCGCCGAGGAACCGGAAATAGCCCCAAAAAACAAACATGCCACGATATTGATCTGCGCGAGGCTTCCGCAAACCCATCCCACCAAAGCCTGGGAGAGGCGGATCAGGCGGTCGGTAATGCCGCCCTGCATCATGATCTCGCCTGCCAATATAAAGAACGGCACCGCCATCAGCGAGTAAATATTGATGCCCTTGACCAAGTTTTGCACGACGGTGGCTGCGGGGATTCCGACGTAAATTGCCGTAACCGTGGAGGCGAATAGGACCGAGTACGCGATCTGCACTCCGATCGCCACAAGAAAGAAGAATACGCCTAAAAGAAGTAAGGCGGCGCTAGCGTTTGCAGTCAAATATCTCACCAAGCCTTTCGATTGTGGCGATCAACATGAAGACCGACGACACAGGCAGCGCGCCGTAGAGGTAAACGTACGAAATCCCGGTGCCCGACATCTTGCTTGGCGCAACGACTTTTAGGAGCGGTATGCTGTAATAAAAGATCAGCACGATAATCCCGAATAAAATGAGATGCGCGACCAGGTCCAAAATCCGTAGGGCCTTTTTTGAAAGCAGCATATCCCAAGCTCTAACGCGAATATGCCTGTCGTCCCAAATGGCTAGAGAAGCGCTAAGCAACGAGAACCATACCATGCATTCGAGCGCCACTTCCTCTCCCCACCGAGGCGCGTTTCGCAGCACATATCGTGCCAGCACGATATAACAGACCGTCACCACCATTCCGACGACAAATAAAACGCTCAATGACTCAACGAATTTATAAAGCATCTTGGTCAGTTTCTTAAACACTCCACCACCTCCACAATAGGGCAGAGCGCGTTACTGTGCTTGCATTTGAGCTATGACGTCTTCGTACCCCTTACCAAATTTCTCGTAAAGCGGTTTCACAGCGTCAACCCACGCTGGCTTGTCGGTCAACTGCAGGATCTCGACACCCCGGCTTTTGGCAAGCTCCTGAGCGTCCAAATCGTTTTTGATCGCAAACGCGTCAAACGCGCGACTGGCCTCTGACCACGCCTCCACAATGGCCTTCTGGTCATCCGTGGAAAATTTATCCCAGTTGATTTTCGATATAACGATTGGGCAGATGTTGAAGTTGTGCTGGTCGAGCGTGATGTACTTGCACACCTCGTCAAAGCGGTTGGAGTTAAATGTGTCCACCGTGTTTTCTGCCCCGTCCACGACGCCCGTCTGCATGGAGGTGTAGACCTCGCCCATGGGGATCGGGGTACCGGCCGCACCGAAGGCCTCCATGGTCGCAAGGAAAATTTCGCTTTCCGGGACGCGGATCTTGAGCCCCTTCATGTCGGAGAGCTGCGTGACTTTTGTATTTCTGAGGAAAAGATTACGGGAGGGCTCGATAAGCCAGCCTATCGCTTTGAGCTGAAGGTTGGTGGCGTCGACATCTTTCAGGAATTTATCGCCGATTTCCCCGTAAAGCACCTCCTGCGCGCGTTCCTTACTGTCGAACAAGTAAGGCAGCGAGAGAACCTTCATGCTTTCCACTCCAAAATCGTAGAGGACGGAGGCGTCGCAGCGGTACATGTCGAGCGCTCCCATCTGCACCTGTTGAATCACGGTTGGGGCTGGGCCCATCATGGCGGAGCCAAAGAGTTGGACGCCGATGCGGCCATTTGTCTTCTCCAAAAGAAGATCTCCGAACATTTTGATATGTTGACCGACCGAACTGGTATCCGGCTGGCTGTCTGGGTATTTGAGAACGTACTCGGGCGCGGCGAAAGCCGACTGAGTCATGTAGGCGATGAATAACAGAGCGACGGACAAAATCACCAAGGTATAACGCGGTGCGTTTCTCTTCATAATTTGTTCCCCCCAAATTTTAGTTTAAAAAATTACTTATCACGCCGAAAAGGATTCTCTTTTTCGTAACGGTCCCCCTTTCCTCGGTTGTAGCCGATATAGGGGATATCCAGGTAGGTAAACAGGTCAAAAAGCGAAGCGCCGTGCGAACCGTACAGGATTGCGCCGTGATGCGGGAAGTGTTTTTCCAGAAGAACGTACCGGTAAAAACGCGCCATTTGAGGAATGGCGAACAGCGCGTGGCAACCGTAAGTTTCCATGCTGACTGGCAGAATTTCCCCCTGGGCCACATAGGCCTGCAAATGGCCGCCCGCCGAGGAGTGCAGTCTGTAGCAGGAAATCTCCCCAGGCAACATACGGCCTTCCAGGGTTCCTCGGGTCAATTCGTTTCCGGTCTCCGGCGCGTGAGGGTCTTTTCGATTCATTTTATAGCGCAGCTCGCTCTCCGCCATAAGGGACAGGGGCGTATTGCCGCAGTGAAACCCGATGAACAATTCCTCCCGCGCGTGAGGATAACGGCCGGAAATATGTTTTGCATAAAGATCTTCCGGTATCGAGTTGTTGATATCCAGCAAAGTGCCAGGCGCTCCGCTCACACAGATCCCTATATACTCCGACAGCGCCCCGTAAACGTCCGTCTCGCATCCCACCGGAATCCCTCGGCTCCCCAACCGTCCGTGCACATAACACGGCAAAAAACCGAACTCCTGCTGGAAAGCGGGCCAGCACTTGTTGGCAAAGGCCACATATCGACGCGCGCCCTTATTCTCCTCTAACCAGTCCAGTAACGTCACTTCGTACTGGGCCATCTGGGGCAGTAGGTCGGTGTATTTCGTCCCATGAAGCTCGGAGGCCATTTCCTGGGCTACTTCGGCAGCACGGGGATCGCCGGCATGACGCTTGTAAGCGAGGGCCAAATCAAGTTCCGAATTTTCCTGTATTTCTACGCCAAGGTCGTACAGCGCTTTTATCGGGGCGTTACAGGCAAAAAAATCCTTAGGGCGTGGGCCGAAAGTGATAATTTTAAGCGCCTTCAGGCCGAGCAGTGCGCGGGCGACCGGGGCGAACTCCAGGATTCGGTCGCGTATCTGCGCCGGAGACCCGATCGGATTCGCGGGCAGATACGCCCGAACGTTTCGGAGGTCCAAGTTGTACGAACAATTGAGCAGCCCGCAGTAAGAGTCCCGCCTTCCGGCGTAAAGACGGTTTTCCGCATCCTCCGCGGCGGCGGCATACATGACAGGTCCGGGGAAATACTGCGCCAAAATCGTCTCGGGCGTTTCCGGCCCGAAATTGCCTAATAAAACAACCAGAACATTACAACTGTTGACGCGAACATTCTCCAGTGCCTGCATGGCGTCCTGCTCGCTTTCCACCAACAAGCCGCAGGCAAAAACGGACAGCCCCTCCTCGATGCAGCACGCCTCCACCTCACGCAAGGTCTCCCTGGACAGGTCCTGGTTGAAGTTATCCCTGCTAACGGCGACAAGTCCTATTTTTATCCTCGGTATATTTTCCATCATGACTCCCTAACGTCAAGGTGCATCAAGAGATGAACGGCTCTAGAGTTTTTTCGCGACGGTCTCTCGAACCCCCGCGACAATTGCCTGGACATCCAAGCCATACTTCGCCAGAAGCTCCGTGTAAGCACCACACTCCGCGTGACAGTCCGCGAGCCCCACGAAGCTCACGGGAACACCAACGCCATTGCGCGCAAGAACCTCCGCCACAGCGCCGCCCAGGCCGCCGATGACGCTGTGCTCCTCGGCGACGGCGACGGCCCCTGTGGTCTTCGCGGACTCCACAATCAGATCCGCGTCCAACGGTTTTATCGTGAACATGTCGATGACCGTAACGTCGATCCCATCGGAGGCCAGCAAATTTGCGGCATCAAGCGCAAAACCGACCATCAGGCCGCAGGCGACTATCGTCGCGTCCTTTCCCTTGCGCAAGACTTTCCCCTTGCCGTCTTCGAACGTCGTGCCCGACTCGTACACGGAGGGGAACACATCTCGGGAGAGGCGTATGTACATGGGCCCCTTCGAATCAATGGCGTGTTTGACGAGCCAATCCGCGTTCTTCTCGTCGCTGGCGACGTAGACCCTGAAATTGGGAAGAGAGCGCATAATGGCCAGGTCCTCGATTGAGTGGTGGCTGGGGCCGTCGTAGGCGTCCGAAAGGCCACCGTAAGCGCCCATAAATTTTATGTTCAGACCGGAGTAAGAACCGAAAACCCGGGCCGAAAGCAGTCCGATTGTCGTGATGAAAGTCGCGAAGGTGTTGACGAACGGGATCTTTCCGACGGAGGCGAACCCCGCCGCCATAGCCGACATGTTGGCTTCCGCCACGCCTACGTTGAAGAACCGCTCCGGGCAAACTGCCTGAAAAAGGGCCGATCGCGTGGAACCCGAAACGTCCGCGTCCAACACCACTACGTCGGTGTTGTCGCGCCCGTACTTCACTAGGGCCTCGCCATAGATTTCGCGTATCGCCTTCGCCATCTCACTTACCACCCAATTCCGCCACGGCGCGTTTGTGGTCGGATTCTCCGATGGCCTTGCCGTGCCATGCATTCTGCCCCTCCATGAACGAGACCCCTTTACCCTTTACGGTGTCGGCCAGAACGATGACCGGTCGATCATCGGGGTAAGCATTGGCCTTATCGATGGCCTCGCAGAGAGCCTCCACGTTATGTCCGTCACATGGAATGCATCGCCACCCGAAAGCCGAGAACTTCGCCGCCATGTCACCCTGCGGCATGATGTCGGCGCTCTTGCCGTCAAGCTGGACCTTATTCCAGTCGTAAATGGCGATCAGGTTGTTCGCTTTGAACTTTACAGCGCTCATGCACGCCTCCCACACCGTTCCCTCGTTAACGTCGCCGTCGCCCAGAATGGCGTAGACCTTTGCATTCGTATTCGACAGGCGAAGTCCAAGGGCCATACCCAGCGCCGCGGAAAGTCCCGTCCCTAAGGGACCCGTCGAGAGGTCCACTCCCGGCGTGTGTTTGATCGACGGATGCCCCTGAAGGCGCGTGTTCAACTGGCGCAGCGTCTTCATCTCCTCGACGGGAAAAAAGCCCTTCTCCGCCAGCACCCGGTACAACATCGGCGCCGCGTGCCCTTTGCAGAGGACGATACGATCCCTATCGGGTTTTTGCGGGTTGGAGGGGTCCACTCTGGCCTTTTCGAAGTAAAGCGCCGTCAAGATCTCGCACACCGAAAGAGACCCTCCGGGGTGCCCCGTCTGCGCCGCGTACAACGTATCGATCACGTCCCGGCGGAACTTTCCGCACAGTCCGTCCAGGTATGTCTTCCTTTCAGCCGTCAAACTCATCTTAAACTTCCCCCAATTATTAAAGACTGAATTAAGCTCAGGCGTTCGCTCGCCACACTCGCCTCACTGCCCCCTTAAACCTCGATTACTCCGCGACGGGAAGCAAGAAGATCTTGCCTCCTTCTTTTTTTTCGAATTTCTCGAAGGCCCTCTCCCACTCCAGAATCGAGAGTTTGTCGGTCACCAAAGGCTTCGCGATGACTTTACTCTCCGCCAAAAGCTGCAGGGCTTTTCTCCAACTGGCGTTCCGCGAGCCGAGAGAACCCGAGAAGTGCAGCTCCTTGTAGCACACCTTTTCGATGTCGAACCCGATCTTTTTTCCGGGAAGCCCGATCTGTGTGAACCAACCCCGCTTTTTGATCACGTCGAGACCCGTGTCGATTCCGTAGGGCGACCCTGAGCACTCCAGAACGACGTCCGGCCCATAGCCTCGGGTAAGCGGATTGAGAATCTCGTTCAAGTTTTCCTTTTGCACGTTCGCCGTGTGGTCGACCCCCAAACTTCTGGCCGTTGCCAAGCGTTCTTCGTCTAAATCTGTACCGGAGACGACGACCGTCGCGCCATGCACTTTGGCAACCTGCGCGGCCATCAGGCCCACGGCCCCCGGTCCCGAGACGAGAACCACGTCGCCGGGCACAATCCGCGTCAGGTCGTAAATCGCGTGTACAACACAGGCCAGCGGCTCCGTCATCGCTGCCGAAGTAAAATCCACCTCAGCGGGGATGGCGTGTATCCGAGCCTCTGGAACGACCGTGTATCGGGCGAATACGCCATTAAACCAGTAGCCTAAAGTGCGGCGCTCCACACAGAGGTTATAAAACCCCTCTCGACAGAAGTCGCAAACCCCGCAGTAACGAAACGCCGTCTCCGACACCACACGATCACCTGGCCTGAACTTCGAAGCCCCCTCGCCGTTCTTCACGACGACGCCGGAAAATTCGTGCCCCGTGACGACAGGAGGGTTGAGGGGGATGGCTATGTCGCTGTGCCAGATATGAATATCCGATCCACAGATACCCGCCTCCCGGACCTCAATAAGAACTTGTCCCACTCCCGGGCTTGGCTCGGGTATATCGCGGACCTCCATATTCCCCGGGCCAAGGGCGTACTTTACGAGAGCCTTCATCTTCCGCTCTCTCAGGCGACCAGAGTCTTTACCTTCAAAAAATCTCCCGTCGCGACTCCCTCCAAAACCGAGCCCATATACTCGTCGACCTGGTTGAGTCTCATGGGAACAGGTATGTTGCTTTTGAATTCGTCATTTACACAAAACCCCCTTAATTGAAGCCCCGAGAGGCGGAGTTCGTTCGGCTTTTGGCTGTCGATGGCAAACCTTAAGTGTGCACACCAATCACGCTCTCTTGGAGCGGCATCACCAACAACGCGCTCAAGGCATAGTGTGTTTAAATCGAACAAAAATCTTATTCGGTCGCATAAGGGTAGACAAAAAGATTTATTTTAAGACATTTCAAATGCTGTAAATCGTGAATATGGTTATAATATACATGATTTAAGGATTGTCAATTTAAATATTGACATTGTGTGTTTGATATTCATACACTTTTAAAGGCAGGGCGACCATGGAGAAGATAAAGATATTGGCGATCGCTCCGTACGAGGGATTGCGGGATCTGCTGTCGCAGATCTCGAAAACTCGCGACGACATTGACCTCAGCGTCTTCCTCGGGGACTTGTCGAAGGGGCTCGAACAGGTTCAGGCGGTAGAGGACGCGGGGTACGAGGTGATACTGTCGAGAGGCGGCACAGCAGAGATGATCCAGGCAGTGGCAAACGTTCCGGTGGTGGAGATCGGCGTTTCGGGGTTCGACGTTCTGCGATCGATACGCTTGGCGCAAAATTATTCCAGGTCTTTTGCCATCGTGGGTTTTCCGTCGATCACGAACAGCGCCCGCACCCTCTGCGACTTGTTGCAGTACCGAATAGACGTCTTCACGATAAGAGTGGAAAACGACATCGAAGGATGCCTCTCCAAACTAGCTTCCGAAGGTTTCACGATGGTCATAGGCGACACTACCGTGGTGAACAGGGCCAAAGGGTTGGGGCTCGGGGGAATACTGATAGTCTCGGGGCCGGAAAGTGTTCGAGCGTCGCTGGATAACGCGGTTGAACTGGGTCGACAGATATTTCGCTCGAACAGACATGAAACCCTGTACAAAAACGTCTTGGAAGGCGTGTCCCAATACGTGGCGATTTTCGAGCACTCCGGCAAAGAGATTTACTCAAATTTTACGCAAAACAGGGAACCCCCGTTCTCGAAGAGCGGTCTCAAAAAATACATTCCAGATGTGGCGTCAAAAGGCAGTCTGAACGTGTTTCTGAGGCGAGAGAACACGCTCTGGTCGCTCAAGGGCTCTAATATTGACAAATACGTCGCGTTCTACGTGGAGAAGACGCTGGAGAAGTACGACGGAAAGATATTCAGGACGCTGGGCCGCGACCAGACTATTCCCGACCCGCTGGAATCTTATTACGGATCTTCCAATACCTCAGACAACCCGTCGTTCAAGGCGCGCGCCTGCGGCGATTACGCGCGCCCGGTGTTTATCCGCGGCGAACAGGGCGTCGGTAAAGAGACTATAGCGAAGATTGTGCATCTTAACAGCTCGTACAAAGAGTGTCCGATGATCATCGTCGACTGTGACCTAATCGACGACAAAAAATGGGACGCCGTGATCGACGGCAAAAACTCCCTCCGTGAGATCAAGGGGTTTACGATATTCATGAAAAATATCCAGCACATCCCGGCGGACGCGCAAAAGAAGCTGGAAATGGTTCTGAGCAACACCTCCCTATGCAAGGACAATCGCTTTATCTTTTCTCTGACCGAAATTCCTCATGACCTAGGAGCGGATCATTTTTGCGAGTATCTTCTCGGCTCTCTCTTCTGCATAACGATCTGCCCGCCTCCACTACGCGAAAGAAGGCACGATATCCCCAGCCTGGCGAGCCTTTACATAGGCGCGGAGAGCCAAAAGCTGACCTGCCAGGCAATCGGTTTCGAAAAGAACGCTATGGAGGCGATGAAGCAATTTGAATGGCCTCAAAACATCACTCAGTTGAAGCGCGTGCTCAACGAGTTGCTGCTTTTGACGAAAAGCTTTTATATATCCGAACCAGACGTGTCGTCGGTGCTGAAAAGCGAGGAAAAGTCCTACCGCGCCACCATTCAGGCTTCGACCGGCACGCTCGAGGAAATCATCCAAGCAGCCATAGCGAACGCCCTTGCCGCCGAGGGCATGAACCAGACGAAGGCCGCAAAACGCCTTGGGATAAGCCGGAGCACTATGTGGAAGAGGTTGAAGGGAGCGTTGTAACCCGGGCATTCAGGCTCCAAATGTACAGTTTCACTCCGGCGGACACTTTTCCCACTGGTGGGAATGAGGAATTTTTCGGGATGTCCCGCACGCCGTTTCTCAATTCGATCCCGGCCGGTTCGATGTATCTGACCGAATCGCATAAATCGTAATTCCCGGTCTAATTATTACCACCGGTAGCAATGCTGATGGGCGGAATGATTTTTAATTTTTTATAGATATCGTTCATTTTCTTATTTGCTTCTTTTGGCATAATTCGATCATTACATGCGTATAAGTTTCTGGGGGGATTTACGTTTCTGTTCCACTGCTCCCAAACCCCAATATCTGGGAGAAATTTTTTATGAACCGCTCGACGAAAATAAAGCATCCCTCGGCTTTCTCAGCACGGCACTTCCGTGCATGTCCCAAAGAGGTTGAATAAAAAGTCCACGCTCCGAACAGTAACGGCGCGCCGCTTCGCCGACCCCGCGAAAACGGAGACTGTCGTAATCGTGCAACACAATACACCCGCCGACGCTCAAGCGGGGATAAAAATATTTGAGCCCCTCATAAACCGGCGCGTACAAATCCGCGTCCAAACTCACAAAACAGAACTCTTCATCCAGAAGCCCCGACGCGCTTTCGGGAAAAAATCCCTTTCGGAACACGGTCTTTTCCGGAAACGGCAATCGACTCCGAACTGTTTCCACGTCGGTGTCTTCAAATTCCCCAGCTCGGGCGGACGAAAACCCCCCCCGACGTTCTTCTGCGATGTCGCGTTCGCTGAAACCCTCAAACGTGTCGAACAAATAGAGGGGCCTGTCTGGAAAAGCTTCATTGATTTTGACCGCGAAGTTCCCCCGATAGACCCCCAGCTCCGCCACGGCTCCAGCGATTTCCCACTCGCGCGCCAGCCTCGCGGACAGTTCGAGTTCGGTGTAACGCGCGTCGAAGTTCACCAGGAATGAGGGCAGCGTTTCGATCCTGCGTTCCGAAAGCCCGAGTTCCGACAGTTGCCGCAGGACCTCCGCGACTCTTTCTTTCCCTTTTATGGCGACAAACAGCGTGCCCCATTCGATCACGGCCAAGTCCTTCGGGGAACGGACCGGCAGGCCCTCGAATTCCTCCCCTTCCCGCCCCGGGTCGCTGTCTGCGAAAGCGATCGCGTGAAATCCGCTTCCTTCCAGCAGCTTCCGCAGCCATTTCCCGCATTGCCCCGCGCCCCATATGACGATTTTATCCATGATGTTTGCGAAAGAAAAAACGACGTTCTCCCCTATCGAAAAGAAAACGAAGAAGAATCGAAAAAACGTCGAATCGGGAAAGAACGTCTTGTTTTTCCTTCCATTGGATTTTTAACCGGCCTTTGTTTCGGCCCTGTTTTTTTCGTCGATCAGGCGGAGGACGTTTTCGGGTGTGGCCGGCAAGGACTCGACCAAGACGCCGACAGCGTCATAAATCGCGTTCACGATCGCGGGCGCTTGGGTGTTGGTGACCATCTCGCCGCAGCCCTTCGCGCCAAAAGGGCCGTATGGGTCGTGGCTTTGGATGAACTCGATTTCGCTGTGCTTCGGAATGTCCATAAAAGTGGGGATGATGTAGTCCGTGTAGTTAGATGCGTAGATGTCGATGTTTTTGGGGAAGTAGGGGGACAAATTCTCGAAAAGCCCCATGCCTATCCCTTGAACGTCTCCACCGTCCACCTGCCCTTCGGCCATCAAAGGGTTGATGACGGTCCCGATATCGTAACAGTCATAAAGGTTCACGACCTCAACGACCCCGGTTTCGTCGTCGACTTCCACGTCGATAACCGTCGAACCCCACGCCATCGAGCGGCTTGGAATCGTGGCACCTGTCTCGGGGTCGCGCGGGGGCCCGGGAGGGGGCAGAAAACCTCCGACGCCGATGATGAACGTTCCCCCATAGGTGGAGGCGGCCCCAATTTGAGCGAGCGTCATGGCGGAATTGGGGTCCGAGGCTTTGAAGACCTTCCCCGCCTCGTACTTCAACTCCGAAACATCGACTCCGAGAGAGGCCGAGGCAAAAACTTTGATTTTTTTGGTCAGGTCCTCTGCCGCGGATATGGCGGCGAGCCCGACGATATAGGTAGAACGGCTTCCCGCCGTGTCCATGCTGAACGCCGCGGTGTCCGTGTTTGAGTTGTCGATCGTGAAAAGCGTCTCGGGGACGCCGAGGGCTTCGGCCGCCATCTGGATGGCCACGACCTTGAAACCCTGCCCCATTTCGCACGAGGCGTTCGTCATGTCTATCGTTCCGTCGGTCTTGATGCGCAAAGACACGAGATCCGGGTCGCCGCCTCCGTTAAAACCGGTCGGATAATAAACGGTCGCCATGCCGCGTCCTTTTTTGATCATCGCATTCTCCTCCTCATTTGGCAGAACTCATTGCGAGATATTTTTCCGGCAGTTTCTGACCGGACATGGCCGCCACCTTCTGTAGCGTCTCGATGGTGGAGACGGACGCGAGTTCGTTGCCGGTGTGGTTTTTATCCCCGACGTGGAACGCGTTGATGAACCGTATCTCCATGGGGCTGATCCCTACGGCGCGAGCCAGGCGGTCGAGCTGCACCTGTTCCGCGTACTGGCCGACGTTGACGCCGAACCCGCGCATGGAGCCGCTCGGCATTTTGTTCGTGTAGACCATGCGCGAATCCACAGCGAGATTTTTGATGAGGTTCGCGCCAGCGATGAGATTGGCGTTCTTCTCGACGGCGTAGAGGCCGAGTTCCGTGTACGCGCCGCAGTCGTGCAACACTTCTACGTGCCTCGCGGTAATCACTCCGTCTTTGCGGATTCCGTCTTTTATCTTGAAAATCCAAGGGCTGCGTATCGTGCTGAAGAGCGTTTCCTCTTCCCGCGTCATGGCGAAACGAACGGGTTTGCCCGTGGCCAGGGCCAGAAGCCCCGCGATATGATCCGTGTGGATACTGTTCATCCCGCCGAAGCCGCCGCCTATCGTGCCGCCTACGAACTTCAGCTTGTTCAGCGGGAGCTGGAAAACGTTGGCCAGGTCGCCTTGAGCGAAGTAGAGCCCCTGGGCCTTGGAGTGGATAACGAGCTTACCCGAAGCGTCCAGGTAGGCGACGGAACAACACGTTTCCATAGGCGCGTGCTCCTGGCTCGGCGTGGTATAGCGGCCTTCCACGATGAAATCCGCCTCTTTGAATCCTTCCTCGACATTGCCTCTCCGTATTTTACGGGTCAGCGATTTCCCGTCGAAAAGGTGGTTGTTGCCCTCGGGGCGCACCTGAGGAGCGCCGTCTTTGACCGCCTCCTCCGGGTCGATGACCGGCTCCAACTCCTCGTACTCGATTTTGATTTTGGCGAGGGCGTCGAGAGCCGCGTCCTTGTTGACGGCGGCCGCCGCCGCGATGTTCTGCCCTTTGTAGCGAGTGATCTCCTCGGCGAGCACGTGGTGATCCGGCACCATGGCAAAAAGGTTGTGCGGGACGTTGTCTTTCGTGATAACGGCATACACTCCCTGGGACTTCTTAGCCTCCGAGACGTCGATGGACTTGATGCGAGCCTTGTGGTAGGGGCAGCGTAACGTCTTGCAGGTGAGCATATCCGGCATCCTGACGTCACTCACATACTGCGTCCTTCCCGTGACGTGACCTATTCCGTCGTATCTGGGAACTCGCTTTCCGACCGAATTAAACATTTCCGACACTCCCTTCCGGCAAGGGGCCGAACTCGCCTCGGGCCGTCGCCATAACGGCCTGGACGTATTTTTTGTATCCGCCGCAGCGGCAGAGGTTGCCCGAGAGCGCTTCCTTCACTTCGTCCTCTGTGGGGGAGGGGTTGCGGTTCAAGAAGGAGACGGCGGCCATCACCATCCCCGGCGTGCAATACCCGCATTGCGGCGCGCCGTATTCGTGAAACGCCCTCTGAACGGGGTGCAGTTTGTCCCCGTCAGCCAGCCCATCCACGGTACACACATTCTTCCCCTCCGCTGTGAGAGCGAGGACCGTGCAGGATTTCACGGAGTATCCGTTCAAGATCACCGTGCAGGCGCCGCAGTCTCCGTGGTTGCAACCGCATTTGGGGCTCGTGAAACCCAACCCCTCGCGCAGAACGTCGAGCAGAGTATCGGCGTCGCCTGCTGCGACTTGTACTGGGTTGCCGTTGAGATAAAATTTGAGAATTTGAGACATGGCGCTCACCCCCGTTTTCTTTCGGCGGCCGTCAGCACCGCGCGGGCCACCACGGTCGGCGCAACTCTGACTCGATACCATGCCGACGAACGGATATCGTCTATCGGCGAAATCGCTTTCGTAACCAACAAACTTGCTTCACGCACGACTTCCTCGTTTATCTTTTTCCCCACCAGTGCCTGCTCTACGTCGATACATCGCACCACCGTCGGAGCCGCGCTTCCGACGGCGACGCGGATCGATTCGCAAATACCGTCTCGAAGCTCCAGATAGGCCGCCGCGTTTACCATCGAAAGGGTTTCCGCCTTCCTGCGCCCCAGCTTCTTGAAGGACGAGCCTCCGCGTCCGGGTTTCACGGCGATGGAAACGAGCACCTCGTCCGGTTTTGCTACGGTTTTGCCCGGCCCCGTAAAGTACTCCGACAAGAAGACTCTGCGCTCCCCCGAGGCCGAGCGTAACGTGCACTCCGCGTCTAGGGCGAGAAGGGGCGGGACGCTGTCCGCAGCTGGCGACGCGTTCATGATATTTCCCCCAATCGTGGCGGTGTTGCGGATGCTCACACCCGCCATTTCCGCCAATGCGTCCCGAAGCACCGGCAGTTTCGTCTTCACGACCTCGTTTTCGAGAAGCGAACTCAACGTGCAACACGCCCCGATCGTTATGCGTTCCCCTTCCTCCGTCACATTGTCGAGCCCCAAAGCACCAAGGTAGACAATCCGCATTCGAGGTTTTTTATCATAGGGAATCTGATTTCTTTCCGCAGAGATGCGAGGCATCAGGTCGGTTCCCCCCGCTAGAAAGCGAACCTCCACCCCATCCGCCGACGCCAGTCTGAACAAACTCTCGAAAGATTGCGGCGCGTGGTATTCATATTCTCTCATTGCCTTACCTCCTCTGTTGACCCCCAACAAAGCCTAAAATCGTGGCAGCCCGCAACTCTGCCGCTTTGCGCTTCTGCTTGTCTTCTTTACTTTTTTCATCAACTCCTCCTTGAAAAAATCGGGTACAACCCGCGGTGCGTCTTCTCAGAAAACTTCTTATTTCAGTTGGGTGTTTTGTGGGCGTTAAAAAGGTGAGAGCCATGTATGTTGTCTGATGATAGATTTAATATAAATCGCTAAAAATAAAAAGTCAAGATTTATTTTTTTGTAAATTAGCAACACTGTTGCATTTATATCGAATTATCGGTATTTTCCTTTTGTATGACTATCGAAATCATTAAGAAAATGCCGATTCCTTTTGATCGATTCGCGCAATCCCGCCAGACGCGAAACGACACCACCCTCCCTTCAAAAACGAAGCGGGAACGCGGTGTCGTCATCGAAGCTCAGAACGAAGGAATTATCCGGAAAACTCTTGGGGCTCCGTCCCAAACCATGCCAGGAGCGCGGGCCCTGGCTCATAAACGGAGCGGGGCGGTTCTTTACTACTTTTTCTTCGCGAACACCGACTTGGAGAAGTTGTAGTTTTCGCTTCCGTCCGGGTAGCGGTAACGCTTCTTGTCTTTGTCTTTCGGGTAGTCGAACCTTCCTCCGCAGCGCATGATCATCGTCTTGATCTCCGGCGTGTTCTCGCTCACGATACGCTCGAACTGGTTCACCAGAAGCTCGGGGTCACCCGCCGTGTTGGCCCAGTTGTCGTAGTGATCCGGAATCAGCAATTTCGCGCCCAGCACCTGACCCACTCGGGCACAGTCGTAGGGCGGCATCTTGTCCGTCGCGCCGGGCGCGTTGGAGCCCATGTCGAAAATCGCGACGTCGATCTGGTTTGGATACTTCTCCCTGATGGACACATAACCGTCGTGGTACCACGTGTCGCCCATGAAAAGAATGTTGCCGGCGGACGTCTTGAAGAGATAGCAGCAGGCTGCCTCCTCGAAGGGAAGGTTCACGTCGCCCTCGCCCGTCTTGATGGCCGTCTGGTCGTAACAGATGAGAAAATCGACCTCGGCGCCCTTGATTTTCACGGACTCGCCCACCCTCGCGACCACAATGCGGTCGTCCGGCACCTCGAAGACCTTCAGCTTTTTCGCGGCGACCGGAGGAGCGTAGAAAGGCGCCTTCGTCGTCTGTAGAGCGGCCTTCACGGCGTAAAGGTCGCAATGATCCTGGTGGGCGTGCGTGCAGAAAACGCCGTCGAGCTGGTTGAACTTCCAGGGATCGATCACGTGCGGGTTGAGCCGTATCCAGTTGATGCTGTCCGCCCCCGATTGTTTGCAAACGCCGCAGTAGTAAAGGGACGTGTACATAGACGGTCCGCAGTACTGGTCGATGAAAAATATCCCCCCCTCGTCGGTCTTGAGCACCCATGACGGCCCCCCGCACCACCACAGGCTCACCTCGCCTTTCGGCACCTTCCGGTTCTCAATTTCCTGGTTGAGAAGCGTCCCCCACTCCGGGAAACTATCCCTCAGCCACTGGTCGCGGTCCATCGGATGATTCTGGTTGACGTAATCTCCCGCAATGATCCCCCTGCCGTCGCTTTTGACTATCTCTTGCGCCATTTTTCGTCAGCTCCTTTTGGATTCAAATACCTCGCGAAAGGTCATAAGCCAAGGGCTCTGTCCCTCGCCCCTTTGTATCAAATATCCTCGTACAGGCACTTCGCCAATTTCAGGAAATCCTTGTCCCGCTTCTCTATCGCGCGCTCCGCACCTCCGTTTCCGTAGTCGTAAAATCCCCTTCCGCTCTTCGTTCCAAACGCGCCTTCCCGATAAAGGGCAGCCAGAGGTTCCGGAACGTCTTTCACGTCGCTCAAATCGGCGAAAAGATAACTGCCGACCCTATAAAATGTGTCGAGTCCCCCCAAATCCACCGTCTCGAAGGGCCCGATGCAGGCGTAACGCATCCCCAACCCGTACTTCATGACGTCGTCTACGTCCTTTACGGAAGCGTAGCCGTTTTCAACGAGGTGGAGCGCCTCCCGCAGCACCGCGTATTGAAGCCGGTTCAACAAAAAACCTCTGGGATCGCCGCGGACGGTCACCGGATGCCTGTGGACGGACAGCGCCACCTCTCTAACCGCCTCCACCGTCTCCTCCGCAGTGCTTTTCCCCTGAATGACCTCCACGAGAGGCACGATATGGGGCGGATTGACCCAGTGCATGCCGCAAAATCTCTCAGGCAGACGCACCGCCCCGGATATTTCCGTAATGGACAGCCCGGAGGTGTTAGTGGTCAGCACGGCCTCGTCCGGCGCGAGGCGCGACGCCTCTTTCCAGAAGTCGAGCTTGACGCCCAAGTTCTCGACGATCGCCTCGATGACGAAATCCGCCTCTTTGAAAGCGTCTATGGCCGTCGTGTACGAGATGCGGGAGAGGACTTTCCGGGACAGGTCCCCGCTCAGATCACCCTGACTTACTAGAGCCCGTTGGTTTATCGCGATGAGCTCCCTCCCCTTGTCGAGGCCTTCCCACGCGATGTCATACAACGTCACGAGGTAGCCCCACCGAGCGAAAATCTGCCCCATCGACGCCCCCATGAGTCCCGCTCCCGCGATGACGATCTTAGGGCCTCCGACGGTAAGAGCGGTCTCCACGCCGCGCGAACGCAGTTCTTCGAGCTTTGGCCTTATCGACAGCGTTATGCCCATGTTTCTACATCCTCCTATACCCTCCTATAAAATGACCGCGCCCTTGTCCGCGGAGGACGCGAGGCGCGAATAGACGCGCAAGTACCCGCGCGGAATTTCCTTCGATGGCGGAGTCCAGCGCTCCCTGCGCCGCCGGAGTTCCTCTTCGCTCACGGCGAACGATATGGAACCGGCGGGAACGTCGATTTGGACGAGATCTCCGTCCTCGACAAGGGCTATCGGCCCGCCGTCCGCGGCCTCGGGCGAAATGTGCCCGACGAAACAGCCATTGTTCGTCCCGGAAAAACGTCCGTCCGTAACAAGTGCGGTTGTTTCGCTGAGTCCGCGCCCGTAGAGATATTTCATCGCCTTGTACATCTCTCTCATGCCGGGGCCGCCTTTCGGCCCTTCGTAGCGGATGACCACAACGTCGCCGGGCTGGATTTTTCCGGCGAGGATGGCCTCGTTCGCGTCTTCCTCGCAGTCGAAGACCTGGGCGGGCCCGGAGAATACCCTCAGGTGCGGCGCAAACGCACCCGGTTTCGTGATTCCGGTGTCCGGCGCCAAGTTGCCTCGGAGCACGGCGATTCCCCCCGTCGGGTTGAAGGGGGCATCCTTTGTCTTGATGACTTCCGCGTTGGGCTCGTGGAGAAATCGATAGTTTTTGAGATTTTCGCCCAGGGTCGCCCCCGTGCAGGTCAGGACAGACGTGTCGAGCAGATCGCCCAGTTCGCGCATGACCCTCGGTACGCCGCCCGCCCGATGAAAGTCTTCCATATCCCATTTCGCCGCCGGGTTCACCTTGGCGATCTGAGGTGTGCCGGCCCCCAGTCGGCCGAACTCCTCGACGACGTTCATGTCGAGTTCCGCCTCGTGCGCGACGGCGCTCAGATGCAAAACGGCGTTGGTGGAGCCGCTTATCGCCTGAGTTACTCGGATCGCGTTGCGAACGGACTCGCGGGTGACGATAGCCCTCGGGCGCAGGTCGCGCTCAATGAGGCGGCAGATCTTCACCCCCGACTCGTAGGCAATTTGTCGGCGCTCCGCCCAGACCGCCGGGACGAGGGCGCTGCCGGTCAGGCTCATGCCCAGGGCCTCCGTCACACACCCCATTGTGTTGGCGGTTCCAAGAAACGCGCAAGAGCCGCAGGTCGGGCAGCTCACGTTCTCCACTTTCAGAACGGCCTCTTTGTCGATGCGCCCCGCTTTCAACATTCCGAGCGCCTCGTCGTTAGACGTGGCATCCGTTTTTCGCCCGTCGAAAACGCCGCCGCCGGTCATCGGACCTCCCCCCACAACGATGCAGGGGATATCCAGCCGCACCGCGGCCATAAGCATCGCCGGGACGATCTTGTCGCAAGAGCCGAGCAGGACAATCCCGTCGAGCCTATGAGCTTGAGCCTCGATTTCGATGGAGTTGCAGATGACTTCCCGCGACGGCAGGATGTACTTCATTCCGTCGTGTCCGTTGGCGATTCCGTCGCAGGCGGAAATGACGCCAAATTCTACGGCGGTTCCCCCCCCGCTGTAGATCCCCCTTTCCACAAAGCGGGCCAGTTCCTTCAGATTCGAGTGCCCCGGCACAAGCGTACTCCAGGAATTGGCGATCGCGATCAGGGGACGCCCCTCCAGTTCGCTGTCCGAATAGCCCATGGACTTGAGCAGCGAACGCACCTCACCGTTTTCAACTTTACGCAAATTACTAGAACTGCGAAGTTTCATACGGGCTCACCCCCCTCAATATTCCATTGTATGTTGTCTGATGATTAATTTAATATAAGCACTCAGCTCGGGAAAAGTCAAGTACATGTAAATCTTGAAGTCCTGCGCCAAGGCTTTACTTTAAAGTTGTCTGATTTAGTGCTTTAACAAAAGAACATACTAATAAAAATGAGTTAAATCCTTAAAAAAACTGTTTTTAGCTATTCTAACTTTAGGCTTTTTACTTCAATTCACTATTACTCTCCACTAAAAATTTTAGTTGAAATTTTCGCACCTATAGAATAATCTAGGAACAATCCTAGGGAGGGCTTTAGAAGATGCGGGACGGCGGAACGGTAATGGAAGATATTGTAG
>JAISQE010000083.1 GCA_031274425.1 Synergistaceae bacterium
TCGGCTTCCTTCAGATTTCATCTCACGATGAACACCCTTGCCGTTCGGCTAACATTTCCCCCTGTCGGGCATGTTCGGGACTTCCACCCTAAAGCTCGCGCCCATGCCGGGCGCACCACTCCGTCCGCTTTGTACTCGCGTACAAGGCGTTTGATGTCGTCCACGCGGGCCGAGTTGGGCGTGAAGCAGGCGCAGTTGATCTTCATGTAGCGTTCCGCCAGCGCGTTGATCTGCCCCTCCAACGTGGTTTGCCCCTCGTCCACCAGGTTCTCGAAGTAACGCACGCCCGTACACGCCTCTTCCGCGACGACCGCCGCACCGCTCGTCTCGACGATGTGATGCAGCTTCCAGTTTGGTATGGCCATGGGCGTTCCGCTGAACACGATGCGCTTTGCACCCTTTTCGTATACGCCAATGCCGTCTTTCACGCGCTGATCGAGTTCGTCACAGAGCTTGTTTGTCATCTCGGTGAACCGCGCGGGGTCGTCGTAAAAGGCGATCTGCGAAATCAGCAGAGCATCCTTGCCGCTGACAGGCGGATTGTCGACCTTGCGCAGGGCATAGAGCCGCCCCAGCGCGCGGCGCTTGTCGTTGATCAGCTTGATCGCCGCCCTCAGCGATTCCGCCGTGACTTTGTTGCCCGTGAACTCTTCCATCCTAGCGATCAGCGTTTTAATTTCCTCCGCCCAGGCCGCAACGTCTTTGGGCCGCTTCATCTGCGGCAGGTCCATCACGTGGACGGGCACGTCCTCCGCCAAGATTTCCCACGCCTTCTTCTTGCCGTCGCAGGTGGTTTCTCCGATGTACATGTCCGCGATCCTGAAAAACGGACAGGTACGATCGAGCCGCGCCCCTACCGAGGCCTTGATCAGCGGACAGGTTGCCGCCGGCAACACCTTTTCTCCGCCGGGAACCCAAAACTGCGAGCCGCCGCAGAGTCCCGTCGCGATGGCCCCCGCCGCGAAAACGACCTCGTCCGGCACGTAGATGCAGAAAGTCCCCAGCACTTTGCCGCCCTTTTTCTGATGCTCGATCAGCTCCGCCGGGCGCACGCCGTGAATTTCGGACACCACGAAGTTGTAGTAGCCCATGCCCTCCGGCCTGTTCCGCTGAGAAAGATAGACGTCCCCAAACGCGACCGGCAACACCTCGCAAAGCAGATCATGCGTTTCCAGGTCCATACCCAGATCCGTCCACATCGCCCTGTAGTCGGCCATGCCAACACCCCCAAATTGTATTCTTTTGTCTTGTTCTCAAAATCAAAATCGACACCACACAGAAGTTTCCCAAATGGGAAGCTCCTGTGAATGACGCAACGAAGGCTAAAACGAAAAAACGTTTACCTGACGAGAGGGATTACACTATTAAAGAGAAGATTCCTGCCTGTCGTCCGGTTCCTAATCCCGCGCATGTGCCACATGCCTTCACAGAGGGAACTCAGGTATACGCGAAGAAATTCAAACAGGTCTCCTCCTCTCTATGGAATTGTCTGTATAAAAAAGCCTGTCAACGGCAACCGAATAAAAGTGTAGAGCAGCCCCCATTATTCAGAGTCCGTAAAATTTCGGAGATATTTTCAGTAGATTCTTTAAAACAAGCAATAAACTAGCTTTAGATCCCATTGCAGATAGAATTGGCGTTAGCCGTCAAGCTGTTAATGATGCAAGGAAAGCGTATCTCTCTACAGGTGTCGAGCGGCGCGCAAAATAGATCCACTAAAAGGTAACTCAAACTCACCGCGTTAGTGTGAGAAACTATTCCCCAACTTTAGAGTTATACAAGGCCCGCAACCGCGACGCGGGCGACGCCCGGCGGATCTGTTGGGCATCACGCGAACAATATGAAAACGGCGTCCGAGTCGCTGAACTCAAACGCCGTTTTCTACTTTAAATTCCACTACTTTAAACTCCACTGGACTTCATATGGACTTCGTCGGCTCGAAAGGACGGCTCCCGTCGATCGAGCGCTCTCTTTTACGCCACGCCCTCGATCTTCTTCAACGGGATCTCTCCCAGATCCGTTTCGAGGATGACGCCCTCCGTGGGGTCGAACCACACCGCCAGGACCGTGGCGGCCACAGGCGTCACCGTCCCGTCCGCGCCCTCCAGGTCGAAGGCGACCTTCTTGCCCACGTAGCTCACGGCCGAGTACTGCTCCATGCTGGACATGCCCTCCAGCGCCTTAGTCATGTTGGTCATCTGCTCCAGGGTGCTGAACTGCGCCATCTGAGCGATGAACTCCCGGTCGTCCATGGGGTTCAAGGGGTCCTGGTTGGAGAGCTCCGCGATCAAAAGTTTCAAAAACGCGTCCTTGTCCAGCTCGTTGGAGACCGCCCTGGACGCCGCCGCAAGTTGTTCCGACGATAGAGTCGCCGCCGACGCTCCGCTTACAGCCATGTCTCATTCCTCCTTACGACATTGAAGTAATGTTGAAGAAAATTGAAGTAAAAGGTCTAAAGCTAAAATAGCCCAAGTGAAAGGCCCGAAATCAAAACAGCCTTGAAGTCGGCGTTGCCCTTCACGCTACCCAGTAGAGAAGCCCTCTGTCCAGGTCCACTCTGAAAATCGTCTGTTCCTCGTCCTCTTCTCCGCCGCCCGGGATGCCGAACTGCCGCCGCTGGCCCGTGTTCCGGTCTTGTTGCCGGTGTCCACTGTTGTCCTGTTGGACGTCCACCGAGAAATGGGTCAACTGGACTCCCTGCTGCGCCAAAGACAACCGCAACTGCACAATCTGGTCCTGTACCAGTTGTCGGACCTGCTCGCTTCCGACCTTAATGGAGGCCTCCAGACCCGTGGCGGTGCTGGTCAGCTCCACGCTGACGCGCCCCAGGGCGGGAGGGTCCACGATCAAAGCGGCTTTTTGCTCTCCGCTGGAGCGAATGAAACGAACCACGTTGTCCAGTCCCTCCCGAAGCGCCTCGTTTCGGGAAAGGGGCGTTTCCTTGGCGAGCTCCAGTCCCTCCGAACCCTCGGCTCCAAGGCTGGAAGAGGCTCGCCGGGATAAAACATCATCGAAAAACTGTTGAAAATTCGTTTTTGTCTCCGCCGCGCCCGCTTTCGTCCGAACATCGCCCGCCGGGTTTTCCTTCGCGCCATCCTCCGCCGCGCCGGCTTTGGCGTCGGTTTTCACACTGGTTTTGGCCTCGGTTTGGGCATCGAGAACACCGCGATTCGACGAGGTTTCCGCGTTTTCGCTCCGGGAAGAATCGAGATCCTCGGCGGCCGGAACTTCCCCTTGCGAAACCGTTCCGTTAGGCGATAAAACGGACGCGCTCTGTCCCGAACCGGCGATCCCGGAACCGGCGGCCCCGGAAGAGGAAGCTTTTTTCTCCCCGTCGTTCGCCTTCGCGCTCATCTTCGAGGAGGCAGCGGGGCGGGGCGCGTCGGTCTTGAGATACGCGTGAAGGCGGGACGCCGTTTCCTCTCCGGGGTTTTCCGCGGCCCCGCCCAAGAGAGCGGCGGCCGTCGAGAAAAGAATATCGGCGTTCATCGGCGGGGTTTCCTCTTCCGAATCTTCCGAGAGGTCCTCCTCCAGCTCCTTCACCGGGTCGTCGGGCTCCGTCGTTATTTCTTCCGTTATTTCTTTGCCCCCGCGGCGTTTCAGCGACGCCTCGAAACCGAGCTTGAGGTTGTCGGACAAGGCGACCTCTATGTCCAAATGACGGGAATCGTCGCTTGCCACGACCGTCGCGTACCGGTCCCGCAGTCTCGACAACACCCCTTCGAGGCGCTCCGCGCCCAAGTCGAACAGGGATTTGTCGCTGCCCCCGGACTCGTCCAAGACCTCGTCCACCCGCTCGGAAAGCAACTGGAGATCGCCGCCGTCGATGCCCTTTTCCTTCAAGTCCCCCTTGAGAGACGCCAACAGGTCCAAAACGGACTTCGAAAGAAACGGGCTGTCGGCCATGCCCTCCAGAGGCAGGCTCGCCGTGTATTCTTCCCGGTTTTCCCCCTGCTCGGCGGAAAACGTCATATCCAAAAAATTCGAGGAAGCGGGGTTTTTATCGGTGTCCGCCTGGTCGACGGCTTGGGTCAGCGTGGCGAGAAAAGAAGAGAAAACATCCGTCTCCCCCGCTTCTCTCCCGTCGGTTCCCGACTTCGGGCCGAACTCGGCCGCCGACTTCTGGGATGGGCTCGCGGTGGTGGAAATCAGAAAAACATTCTGCATCGACTTCACCTTCTTACAATAGCGTCTATAGCGATCGGCATCACCGTGAACTCAAAAAAGGCTCAAAAAAACTCAAAAAAAACTTTAAAAAAGCCTACGAACCCGCTTCGTTACTGCCCCTCCGCCATCCGCTCCGTCAGTCTGGCCGCTTTCTTGGGGTCCATTTTCCCCAAGATGGACGCTCGGGCGTCGGGGGGAAGTTTTTGCAAAAGCTCCACAGCCAAAGGCTCTCTCACCTGTTCCACAATCTGAGCCGCGTTGCGGGGCGACATGTCCTGATAGGTCTTGACGACCTGATCGATCAATTTCTTTTCCGCGTCGGAGGCGGTTTCGTTCGATTTTTGATCCGCGGTCTGCCGCATGGACGCCTCTTGCCGCGTCAGGCGCTCCGACCGCATCTCCACGTCCCCCGAAGCCGTGTCCACCGCGGACTCCCGCTCGCCCAACCGGCGTTCCCGCTCATCCAGGCGCTTCTGCCAGGCCTCCAATTCGAACGCGCGCCGCTGGGCCACCGTCAAGGTGTACTGCTCCGGGATCTTGAAAAAATCGGCGATGGGCCGGCCGATATAGGGAATTTGAGGAACGATGCCCCACATCAAAGGGCGGGCGTCCCACAACCCGCTGAAATGCAGTCCCGCGCCTATCCCGGAGGCCAGCAGCAACAAAGGGAAAAGCAGACGCCCCTTGCCGCGCTTTTTCTTTTTCTTCGAGACCGGCGGCGTTCTTTGCGGCTCCTCCGCGGAGCGCGTCTCCGGCCTCCTCGGTCCGTCGTCCATCCGTTCTTCGGCCATCAATATTCCTCCCGGTCTTCCTCCCGATAACGGTGGTACAAAGCCATAACGTTGTCAACGTAACGCGAGGTCCCGGGATAGGGAGAGCCCCCCGCGGCGTCCACCCGGGACGGCCCGGCGTTGTAGGCCGCCAAAGCCTTTTCCACGTCTCCTTCGTATTTATCGGTCAATTGGGCGAGATATTTTACCCCGCCCTCTATATTCTGTTCCGGGTCGAAGGCGTCCTCCACTCCCAGCATCGCCGCCGTGCGCGGCATGAGCTGCATCAGGCCCCGCGCCCCCTTGCTGGAAACGGCGTCGGTCTTCCAGCCCGACTCGACCTGAATGACGGCGCGGATAAGCTCCTCGTCGATGTTATATTCCTCCGCGAAACGGGAAACCTGTCTCCTGAGGTCATCCACGGCGTCCCCCGCGTTCGTTTTCCCCTTCGAGACTTTTAGTGAGTTTGGCGAGTTTAGCGAGTTGGGCGGGCTTTGCGCGCCGGACTGGAAAGCGGGCGTCTTCGGGTTCCCCGTTTCCCCCGCGGCGTCCAAAAGCTCGACGAAACGATTTTTGGGCGTCTCGGGTCGTCGGGGCTCGAACTGTTCGCCGCACTTCCGGGAGATCTCCTCGATACGATCCAGAACTTTATCGATAGAGGTCAGATTGGGCCTCATTTGCTGTCTTCTCCTTTCGCGGCTCCGGCCGAAAGACGCCCCAAACGGCCGTATCGCGTCACGGCGATGTCGTCCAGCTCCACCTGTTCCACGTCGAAAAACGCCTTGCGCTCGTCCGTTTTCAGGCGGTCCACGTACCCTTCCATGACGCGCACGTCGCGATGTCGCTCCAGCAAACGCTCCTCCGTGCCGGCGATCCTGCGCTGCACCTCGTTCAGGTTTTCTTTGCCCTCGCCGATGTATTTTTCGATGACGTCGATGCACTGCCTTTGAAACCAGATCTCCTGACGGGAGACCACTCTCTCCCCTTCGCCCAGGAAGTCCTCGATGGCTTTCGTTTTTTCGCTCTTCAAGGAGTCCAGTCGATGCAAAACGGCGTCCTCCTCGCGGCGCTCTTCCGCCAGCTCGATCTGTTCCGCCTGACGGTCGTTTTCCCGCAGTTTCAATATGCGGCTGAACCTTTGAATGCGCTGTTTCATCCTCGATCAAAGCCTCCCGAAACGACTCAAATTCCCGGCGCCAGAGAGACGAGCTGGGCCACGGTGTTTTCGAATGAAGAGGACTCCTCCACCTTCTGCGCCAGGAACTCCCTCACGGCGTCCAAATGCTTCAAGGACCAATCCACGCGGGGGTTGGCCCCGGTTTTATAGGCTCCGATGTTGATCAGGTCCTCCGACTCCGCGTAGGTGGCCAGAAGATCCCGGACGCGGCCGGCGGCCGTCAGGTGCTCGGGGGAAACGATAGCCGGCATGACGCGGCTGACGCTCTCCAGAACGCTGACGGAGGGGTAGAAGTTGCGGGCGGCGATCCTGCGGGACAAAACGATATGGCCGTCCAGGACGCCCCGCACCGTGTCCGCCACGGGCTCGTTCATGTCGTCCCCCTCCACCAGAACCGTATAGACGCCGGTGATGCTGCCGTACTCCCCCGCTCCGGCCCTCTCCAAAAGCTGGGGCAAAAACTCGAACACCGAGGGCGTGTAGCCTCGGGTGGCCGGGGGTTCGCCTATCGCCAGCCCGATCTCGCGCTGGGCGCGGGCCACCCGCGTCACGGAGTCCATCATCAGGAGCACGTTTTTGCCGTCGTCCCGGAAAAACTCCGCCACGGCCGTCGCCGTCAGCGCCGCCTTCAAACGGATCAACGGGGGCTGATCCGAGGTCGCGATGACGATGACGGACCGTTTGAGGCCCTCCTCGCCCAAATCGCGCTCTATGAACTCCCGCACCTCGCGCCCCCGTTCCCCCACCAGGGAGATCACGTTGACGTCGGCGGTGGTGTAGCGCGCCATCATCCCCAAAAGGGTGCTTTTGCCCACGCCGGAGCCGGCGAATATCCCAATGCGCTGTCCCGTCCCCAGCGTCAAAAGCCCGTCGATCACCTTCACCCCCACGGAAAGCGGGTGCTCGACCATCTGGCGGCGCAGGGGGTGGGGAGGGTCCGCGTGCAGAGGGTAAAAATCCGTCGCCACAAGCGGCCCCTTGTCGTCCAGGGGCTCGCCCAGGCCGTTGAGGATGCGTCCCAGCAATCCATTCCCCACGGGGACGCCCAGGGGGCGATCCGTGGAGATCACGTCGCATCCGGGCCCCACCTCCCGCAGGTCGCCCAAGGGCATTAACAGCACCCGGTCTCCCCTGAAGCCGACGACCTCCGCGTCCAAGCCGTGGGAGTCGTCCCGAAAAGAGATCCTGCAGAGATCCCCCACCCGCACGTCCGGCCCCTGAGACTCCGCCACCAGCCCCACAACCTGCACGACGCGGCCGTTGATCTTGATCAGCGGCAGTTGTTCCAGGTCCGACGCCAAAACCGAAAAAAGGTCCGTGTCATTCATTTCATTCATTATGCTTGACTCATTTGCTTGACCCATTTACTTGATTCATTCGTTTTTTTTCGCCTTCTCCGGCTTGGCCGTTTTTTCTGACTTTTTCGGCGCGGGGTTCTTTGGCTTTCGAGGTCTTCCCCAGTTGCTGGAAAAGTTTTTCGACCACCGCGTCGATCTGTTCGAACTGAGTGCGCCAACGGGCGTCGTAGACCCCCAGGTTCGTCTCCACGAGGCAACTGCCCTTGTCGACGTTGGCGTCCGGCTTCAACTCCAGGTGCTTGGCCCCTCTCAAAACATCTCCGAACTCTCCCTGGAGTCTGTCCTGCAAAAGTTTCAGATCCTCGGGAGAGGCGTAGATCAAAATATGGTTTTTGTCGCTCAGCCGCGATAGAACATCCGACAAAACCTTCAACACCGCGTCGGGGGCCAGGCTCGTCTCGCGCTGCAACATTTTTTTCAGCATCTCCTGCCAAAGCCGGAGCATTCGCGGTTGGTTCAGGGCGGTCAGCTCGGCAAAATGCTCCTCGAGCCTTGTGGATACGCCCTCCAGCGTCGCCGAGAGCCCTGAAAACTTTTCCCGATACTGCTCCTGAACCTCGGTTCGGGCCTGAGCCAGCCCCGCCTCGCGGCCGCTTTGCAGCCCCTCGGCGTGCCCTTGCTTTTTGCCCTCGGCGCGGGCCTGCTCTCTCGCGGCATCCACGCTGGCGTTCATCTCCCGTTCCTTTTGGGCGGACGCGTTTTTTACCCCCGCAAGGTCCTTCTCCAAGGAGGCGACCTTTCCCAGAAGGGCTTGCGTCTCCCCTTTCGCCTGGCTCAACTGCGCCTCCAACGCCGCTATCCGCTCGTTGGATTTTTTCAGAAGCTCGGCGTGGAGAGGTTCTTTTTTCGCGCTTACCGCCCCACCGGGGACCACTCCACCGGGAATCGCCCCATTGGAGATTTCCCTATCGGGGACTCCCCCATCGGGGCCCTTCGCGTCGGGCGCGTCGGGAGACGCTTCCTCGCTCGAAAACCGCTCTTTATTCGAAAGCTGCTCTTCCTCCTGGATGGAAGGAAGAGCAGTCTCCGGTTCGACACCAATTTTCACCACGTCCGGCAACAGACGAACGGCGCGCAAAACCCCTTGCCTCAGGCTAGACAACCAGCTCGTCCTCTCCGCCCGCCGCCACCACAATCTCTCCGGCCTCTTCCAAAGCGCGGACCACGTTGACGACCTTCTGCTGCGATTCCTCCACGTCCTTGACGCGCACCGGCCCCATGTAGTCCATGTCCTCCTGCAGCATTTCGGCCGCGCGCTTCGACATGTTCTTGAAAAATTTTACGCGAAGCTCCTCGGTAGCGCCCTTGAGGGCCAGCCCCAGCTCCTTCATGTCCACCTCGCGCAACACGCGCTGCAACGAGCGGTCGTCCAAACGGATGATATCCTCGAACACGAAGAGGCGCTTCTTGATTTCCTCCGCCAATTCGGGGTCGTTTTCTTCCAAGTACTCCATGATATTGCGCTCCGTCGTGCGGTCGGCGCTGTTGATGAGGGCGACCACCGCGTCGATTCCCCCGGCCAGGGTGAAATCCTGCCCCATGACCGTGCTCAGTTTGCGCTCCAACACGCGTTCCACCTCCCGCAGAACCTCGGGCGTGATGCGGTCCATCTTGGCGATGCGCTTGGCGACCTCGGCCTGCAGCATCGCCGGAAGTCCGCTGATGATCGACGCGGCCTGCCCCGCGTCCAGGTAAGACAAAATAAGCGCGATCGTCTGGGGATGCTCGCCTTGAATAAAGCCCAAGACCTGTTGCGGGTCGGTATGGCGCATAAAATCGAAAGGCCGGACCTGCAGGCTGGCCGTGATGCGCGTGAGCAGGTTTTGAGCCCGCTCCGGCCCCAATGCCCGCTCCAAAACGTCCCTCGCGTACTCCACGCCGCCTCGGGCCATGAATTCGCGCGCCATCAGAATCTCCTGGGCTTCTTTCATGACCTCCAGCTTCAGATCCGACGTAATTTTCTTTAAATTGGCAATCTCCAGGGTGATCAATTCAATAGTGGTATCGTCCAGCAACTTATACACTTCCGCAGCGATATCGTTCCCCAACGCCACCATCAGAACCGCTATTTTTTCTCTGTTGGAGACACTACTCACTCTTGGCGATTTTGCCATAGACGAACGAACTCCTTTACACTACAGGCTAACCGTCTGTCGAAATCCATTCATTGACAAGGTTAGCAACTTCGGAGGGATTGTTTCTGGCGTAGGTCTTCAACTGCTCCTCCAAAACCGCCATTTCTCCCTGAAACGCAAGCAAATCCGGAGACGTCAGCATTTCTTGAATCGTAGGCACGTGCTTGCTCTCTTTTTGCATGGCATCGAGCGCGCTGCGCGCTTTGCGCCTCCTCACCCACCAATACCCCGTCAACCCGACGCAGAGAATCACCAAGAGCGCGACAAAAGACCCTACCGCGACACGCAACAGCCTGTCCTTACGAAGCTCTTCCGTCAAAGCGTCGGCCAAGGCCGTGGAAAATTTCATGGACTTGACGACCAGACTGTCTCCCCGCATCTCGCTGTAACCGATGGCGGACGAGGTAATCTCCCTCAATTCGAGAAGCTGGGCGTCGTTCAACTCTCCATCCACGAGGACTGAAGCCGTCAACCGCCTCACCCCGCCGGGCGTAACGATCTCGCTGCTTTCCCTCGTCGTGATTTCGTAGTTCGTCGTGGCTTCCGTTTTGTTGTATTCGCTGTTGACGTTCTGCGTATTCACCGCATAACCGGGGATGTTGGTGGTCGTGCCCGGCGCGCCTCCGGGAGGCTGTTGCTGCCCGGTGTAGTTCTCCTCGGTTTGCTGTCGGCTCCGGGGCACTCCCTGGCCCGTCTCGGCGTTGGGATAATACTCCCTGGAGGAATTGGTTTTTCTATCGAAATCGAGATCGACCTTGACCCTGACGACGACGCTGCCCGGCCCGAAAACCCGTTCCAACATGATGCGCGCCTTGGTCTCCAGCTCTTTTTCGCGCTGACGCTCCAGCTCCCTCTGCACCGAGGTGATGCCGCTCCGCCCGTCGGGGGGATAGATGATCATGTCGTCCGCCACCATATCCGACAAAATGCGGCCCATCGTGTCCACCACCGTCACGCTGTCGGGCTGCAAACCGTCCACGCTCCTCGACACGAGGTGAATGATCGCCTTGACCTGGTTCGGGCCCATCTGAGCGCCCGGCTTCAGGCGCACCATAACGGAGGCCGTCGAGGGCTCTTTTTGCTCGAGAAAAAGCTGCTGCTTCGGGATGACCACGCTGACCCTCGCCGACTCCACCACGTCCATCTGGGAGATGGTGCGCTGCAACTCTCCCTCCAGGGCTCTGACGTAGCTTATTCTCTGTTGAAACTCGCTCATCCCCATCTTCGACTCGTCGAAGATCTCGAACCCCGTGCTGCCCCCTTTGGGGAGACCCTCCTGAGCCAAAGACAAGCGGACCTCGTAAACCTCGTCGCGGGGAAGAAGAATGGCGTTCGCGGCGGGGTCCAGCCGATAGGGAATCTTATTCTCCCTGAGGTACGTCACGATGGCGGATTGATCCTCGACCTCCAAACCCGCGAAAAGCGGTTCGTAAGCGGTGCGCGCCCCCCAAAAAATCGCCAGCGTAAGCAAACTCGACACTCCAAAAGCCGCCGCGAAAAGGGACGCCTTTTGCCACGACTTCAACCCTGCCCAAAAGAGCAAAAACCTGGAAACTAACTGCTTTAAGCTCTCCATAATTCCTTAGTGAGCGGGTCAAGCCGACATTCTGGATAATTGTTGGTAAGCGTCTACGAATTTGTTGCGAAGCTCCATGAACATTTTAAGAGCGACTTCCGCCCGGGAGGACGCCAAAACGACCTCGGAAATATCCTCGACGTCGCCTGTCGCCAGTTTTTGGATCATTTCGTCCGATTCCAATTGCAAATCGTTGACCTGCTTCATCGACGAGGCCAATAACTCCTCGAAAGAAACCGTACCGGAGGTCGCAGGAGCTGTAAATTGCACGGAGTTCGATTCTTCCTTTTTAATTTCTGAAAAATGCAGCATATTCACTATCAAAGAATCCATGAAAAAACCTCCCGATCAAAGGAAAACCTCCTAGCCAACGAAGAACTCGTTGTCAATCATACGCCGACATATACAAATAGGCAAGTAAAGAATTCCCTTTTCATAAAGAAAAACGCTTGATTTAATTTTAGAGAATCTATATTCCCGAAATAAAATCAATTGGCAATAAAAACCGCGTAGTATTTTATCTGTCTCTGTTTTCTTTGTATAAGATCGATTTACTGCTTGTCCGTCAAGCATTTCAGCCTATGTGCAAATCGACGTTCGAGCTAAGAAAGGCGGAACCCGCTCTAAGCGACTCACACAGCCCGCTTCGCCCGCCGCCCGCCGCTTGCCGCCGGTCCCCCGAGGCCCCCATTGATTTTGATTTTGATTTCGCTTTCGCGCACGGAGAATGTGAAGGGCTTGCACGGACACAAAAATTCGACCCCTCGATCAGCCCGAGAAGTCGTTTTCTCAAGCTAAGCGAGGGGTCGTCGCGGTCGAGATCGAATTTACAGTCGAAAATGATTGACGCTTACGGATTTTTTATCCGCGCGTTCAATCGCGTCTGATCTCTGATTTAACCGAAGTCGCGTCAGCCTCGGTATTGTGCTCCTCGTATTCGTCCGCAATGGTCTCGGCAATTTCCATGACGCTATCGGGTATCCAATCCTTGAATTCGTTGCAACCCTCATTTTCATACCTCATAAGACCTCTGAGAAGTCCCCTGCAGCTCTCCATTTCTTCGCTTTTCATTCCTAATTTTCGATATTTGGCGATGTCGAGCGCAAATGGCTCGACCGCGTTCTCTACCATCGTATGAGCCAATTCTGACGGCTCGACGTACCCGTGCCGGGTCTTGCCCGAGTTATCCCATAATTCTTCCACATCGAGCGAATTCAACTCAGAGAAAACTTCATCCGCAATCTCACCGGCGTCGATTTTTCGCAATTCAGCCTCCGCCAAGCTCACGAGCTTGCGTCGTATCTCTTTATCCGCGTACAACTTTTTGAGAATAGAGATTGTCATTTCATGCGTTAGATTACTCAGCAGTTCTTCTTCCTTCTTTTTCGTCATGCGCTGATCACCTCGTCCTCTCATAAAGTGACAATTAAGTATACAATGCCGACGACTATAAAATAAATACTTAAATTGTGAATATTGGGTTCAAAACTCTTCGCAGGGCGGCGACGCGTTCTTTCACGTCTCCGCGGACCGCGGCGGAGATGACGGAAACGCCGTCGACCCCCGACCGCATCACCTCGGGCAGGTTTTCGAGCGAAATTCCCCCGATGGCCACCACCGGCAGCCGAGAGGCGCCCGTCAGCTCCCGAAGCCCCTGAAGCCCGATGACCGCCGCGTCGTCCTTCGATCCCGTTTCGAACACCGCCCCCCCTCCCAGGTAATCGGCGCCGTCCCTTTCCGCTTTTTCGGCCTGGCTTGCCCTGTGAGCCGACGTTCCGACGACGAAGGGGCGGGGAGCCAGTTTACGGGCCTCGTTTACCGGCAGGTCGCTCTGGCCGAGGTGCACGCCGTCCGCCCCCGAGAGCAGCGCCACGTCCAGCCGATCATTGACGATGAAAAGAGCGCCGTGTTCCGCGCAGAGGGCCGCCATGCGCGCGGCGGTCTCGAGCAGCTCCCCGCCGTCCATCGATTTGTCCCGAAGCTGAATGGCCGTCGCCCCTCCCTCCAGGGCGAGCCGCGTCTGCTCCTCCAAAGACAGGGGCGCGCCGACGACGCGATCGGGAATGACGTAAAGTCTAAGAGCCTTCCTCAGATCCCGCGGATCCCGCGAAAAATTCCCCATGACTAGACCAGGCTCCAGCGCGCCCCGCCGGCGCGGGCTTCGAGATAAAAATCCTCGGGGCTCAGGCGATGGAGTTCGTCGATGAAGAGCGCGGGAAAGGTTCCGCTGCCCGCGCATTTTTCCTCCGCGCGCTCCGACGCCACGCCCATCGCCAAAAGGCCGCACAGCGCGCCCAATACGGCGTCCCCGCAGGCGGCGGCGACGGACAAGACGACGGTGCCCGCGACGCATCCGCTGCCCGAAAGGTACGGGAGCATGGGGCTTCCTCCCGAGACGCGAACGACGCTTTCGCCGTCGCTCAGGAAGTCGGCCTCTCCCGTGGCGCAGGCCACGCACCTGTGGGCGCGCGCCAGCTCCAGAACTCCCCTTTTCAAATCCCCGGCCGAGAGGGCGTCGACGCCCTTGGTCGCGCCCCCGACCCCGGCCAGAAGCGAGATCTCCCCCGCGTTTCCCTTGAGGATCGAAAAGGAGTATTCCCTCAAAAGCGCGTTCGTGCTCTCGACTCGAAAGCGAGAGGCCCCGTAGCCCACGGGGTCCAGCAGCGAAAGACAACCCTTGGCCCCGGCGGCCGTCATGCCCCGCTTCACCGTCTCCAGAGCGGCGGGCGTCGGGGTCCCCAGGTTGACCAAAAAGCCCTGGGCAAGCCCGACCAGCTCCTCCGCCTCATCCGGGTACTGCGACATCAGGGGCGACGCCCCTATCGCGAGGCAGGCGTTGGCTTGCAACGCGGTCGCCACGGCGTTCGTGACGTGAAAAACCAGAGGATGGGCGGCTTTCGACTTCTCCCACGCGTTCGCCGCCTTTTCCGGGGTGCAGTCCGTCAATTTCATGTTTCAAGCTCCTTTCAGTTCAGGTAAACGTTCAAGCCCAAAGAGGCGGAGCCCCCCTGAACTCCCGAAGCGCTTCGCCAGCTTTTGCCTAGGTGTGCCCGTTCAATTCAATCCGTTTTTGTAAAGGTCGTAAAAGTGGTGGGTGGGGCCGTGTCCTTTGCCGATGGAAAGGGAATGCCGGATGGCTGTGGTCACGTACTCCTTCGCCTTCGCTATCGCCGGCCCCATATCCAGCCCCAGCGCCAAGTTCGAGGCGATGGCGGACGAATAGGTGCAGCCCGTGCCGTGCGTGTTTTTGGTGTCGATACGAGGGGCCTCGAAGCGATGAAATTCCCTTCCGTCGAACAGAACGTCCACGGCCCTCGACGCGTCCGCCGAGGCGTGTCCCCCCTTCACGAGGACGTTTTCGCATCCCATACCGCGAATGAGCCTTGCGGCTTCCTCCATGTCTCCGATGCCGCCGATCGTCCTCCCCGCGATTTTTTCGGCCTCAGGAACGTTGGGGGTGAGAACGTCCGCCAGAGGAATGATCGTCGCGATCAGCGCGTCTATCGCGTGGGGGTCCATCAAGGGGCATCCGTTTTTGGCGTACATGACCGGATCGATGACGACGTTTTTCGGCTTGTACTGGCGCAGTTTCCCCGCGACGGCTTCCATGCAGGCGACGGTGGAAAGCATCCCGACCTTCACCGCGTCCACCTCGATGTCCTCGAAAACGGCGTCGATCTGCTTTTCGATCATGTCCGGCGTCACGTCCTGAATGTCGAGGACGCGGCAGGTGTTTTCCGCCACCACCGACACCACGGCGCTCATGCCGAAAACGCCGTGGGCCGAAAACGTCTTCAAATCCGCCTGAATACCGGCTCCGCCGCTGCAATCGGAACCGGCGATGCTCAAAACTTTTTTCATCCCACACATCTCCATTCGCGATAAAATTCGCAAAAATTTTATCGGCGCGCCGGCAACAAAAAACGCGACTCCCCGCGGGGAATCGCGCATTTTCGCCTGCACACCGTCTTCCCACGCCGGCATTACCCGGATCAGGTCCAAGGGTCGAAGGACGCCCAACAAAGCTCCTTCCTCTCAGCGCAAAGCTCCCCTTCAGGTTTCATCGAGAATTGTAAAAAATCGAGGGCCGCGCCCCCGAGAACATCCCGTTCCAAACGCTTATTCCGTCACTCCGTGGATCGTTCGTATGTATCCCCACGCCCAAGCGGCCATTTCGGCGACGCTTTCATGGGGATGCCCCAGTGCGTTTTGGATATAGGTCTTGTATTTTGGTTCGTACTCGACGGCCATGACCCGCAACGCCGCGGCCCGCCATATCCACGACCGACGTTTGCTGATATACCAGTATTTCTTAACCACCATTTCATTCAGACGCTCATCAGGCATAGTCAGAATGTCTTCCAACCTCATGTGCTCGGAAAGCTCGTCCAGCCGATGAAAGGGCTCTCCGTTTTCCCATTTGCCCCGGTTCATCGGGCAGACATCTTGACACGCGTCGCAACCATAAAGCCAACCCCGCATATAAGGACGCAGTTCCGCCGGGGGCAGCGAATCGTAGCGCAAATAGGTATTGAGGGGAATACACTTCGCCGCGTTAAGCGTGTGCGCTTCGGTTAAAGCACCGGTAGGGCAGGCGTCAATACATTTTCCGCATTGGGGCGGGCAGGGAGGCAACGCGACCGGTTCGTTCAGATATTCCAGTTCCCGATCGATCACCCAGGTTTCCAGCCAGTGCCACGATCCGTGTTCGTTGTAAAAAAAATTGTTTTTGCGTAAAACGCCGAGCCCGGTTTTCATCGCGGCCCAACGGGCCGGCCCGATGTCGTATGTATAACGGATGCCCAAATCGTCCAGCAGGGCGTGCATATTTTGGACGGCCTCATAGAAAACCGTGCCTTCCTCCCGGCGGTGATCCGTCATATAAGCCTTGCCTACCCGTCCGATCATGTGTTGCGGAAGGGTATACTTGCCGTAACGAACCGTGCACACAATCACCGCCTTCGCGTAGTCCGGCATTCCTTCCGGCATCACCACCGCCATATAGTACTCCCGGAGTTGACGGTGTTCCGCAATTTCCGGGAAAAGCCGAAATCGCTCGCGAACGTGATCGAAGTGCTCTTCGAAGGCGTCCATTTTGACGATTCCGCACCCATCGAAGCCGAATTCGACGGCTTTGTCATGGATAACAGCGGCAAGAGCCATCCCGCGCTCTCCTGGGGAAAACGAATGGCCCTATAGGAAGCGTAATTCCCCTATGACGCGATCGCGCTCCATGTCAGCGAAGACGTTCTTCCACGGGCTCATCGGTCTGAAGAAGCAGCCACTCGCCCCAATCGAAACGCAGGAGTCCGCTCACGATATAGACCGAAAACAAAACCAGAGGCGCTGTCCCCCGCAGCAGAAGAAAACACAGCGAAACGAACCCCAGCGCAAAGAAACACTTTTTTCTGTCCGCGCTCTCGCGGTTGAGTTTTTTAAGGTTGGCGTAAGGAACGCTCGACACCATCAAGAGTCCCGTAAAGACCAGAACGACGGCCATCATCGCGGGAAAGAGAGGCTCTTTCGCCAAAACGAAGGACGCGGCGAAAAGGCCGCCCGCCGGACTGGGAAGCCCCTGAAAAGGACCGGGCACGTGCACCACGTTGAAGCGCGCCAGGCGCAACGCGACGCAAAGCGCAAAAAAACAGGCCGCCATGGCGCCCAAAACGCCCCCTAACTCCCTGAGGGAGACGACGTAGATCATCATCGCGGGGGCCACGCCAAAACTGACCAAGTCCGCCAAACTGTCGTACTCCAAGCCGAACTGCGACCCGCCCCCCAGGCTGCGCGCCACCTTGCCGTCCAGGCCGTCGAAGATCACCGCGAAAAAGACGAGCCACGCGGCGGGAATAAAACGACCGTTGAAGACCAACATCAAAGAAAACATACCGCACAGCAAATTTCCGCTCGTCACCATATTGGGAGCGATCTGCTTGAAAGAAAGAGGTTTTCTCTTTTTTCGTCCTTGTTTTACTCTCAAAAAATTCATCTGTTCACCACTCCCAATGAAGACTTTCCCGCATAAACTTTGTCCCCAACCTTAACTAATAATTCTACGCCCTCGGGAAGGTAGATGTCAACCTTTGAACCCAGTTTGATCATACCGTAACGTTCTCCCGCGGAAAGGACGTCTCCGCGCCTGACGCGGCAGACGATACGGCGTGCCAGAAGTCCGGCGATCTGCACGAGCAGTATGGGGCCATAGTCCGTCCTCAATCCTACGTAATGACGCTCGTTGATCTCGGACGCCTTGGGCGCGAAGGCGGCGATTTTCTTGCCCGGAACGTACTCCAAGTACTCGACGATCCCTTTGCAGGGCGCCCGGTTGACGTGAACGCTGAATGCGTTCATGAAGATGCCGATCTTCACCGTATCCCCAGTGAAGGGGTGCGCGGCGGGCTCGATCTCCACGACCCTGCCGTCCGCCGGGGAGACCAAGACTCCCTCTCCCTCCGGCAAGGTTCGGTCGGGGTCGCGGTAAAACCAGAGGGAAAAGCCGCACAAAACGATCAATAAGGCTTCGGGCCAACGCCAGGGGAAAAAAACGGCGAACGCCAAAGCCATAAGGGCCAGCGCGCCTATCGTCGGCAACCCATCTTTCGCCAACTTCAACGGCCTTCCTCCCCCTCGCCTCTCTTTTCTTGCGGTTCACCCTCCGACGGCGCGCTCGAAATGTTTTCCCGGACGGGAGCGGATTCCTCGTTCATGCGGACGATGCTGCAGTCCGCCACTAGGTCGCCCTCGTCCAGGCGGACCGTGATATTGCCCATGGCGGTGCGGCTCAAAAGCGGCGTTTCGTTTACGGCCACCCGAATCATTCTGCCTCGCGTCGTGATGACGATGACTTCGTCCTGCTCCCGAACGGCCCAGCAGCCGATCAACTTCCCCGTCCTCGGCCCCAGGTTCATCGCCCGGACTCCCGAGGTTCCCCTGTGGTGGGGCGTGAACTCCTCGAATCGGGAACGCTTGCCCACGCCTCGCTCGCTGAGGATCAAGATGTGGCTTTCTTCACTGACGACGTCGCAGCTGATGATCACGTCGCCCGGCGCCAGATGCATGCCCCGCACTCCTCTCGCGCTGCGCCCCATGGCGCGGAACTCCTCTTCGGGAACGCGAAGCGCCTGCGCTCCGGCCGTCATCAACAGCAAGTCGTCCTTGCCCGTGGTCAGGCGCACCTGCGCGATTTCATCGCCCTCGTCGAGGGTAATGACGCGCCTGGGTCTGTTGGAGTCCGCGAGCTCGGAAAGCTTGATGCGTTTGGCCACCCCGCCCCTCGTGATGAAGAAAGCGTAGTCGACCCCCTCCAAGTCGCCCCCGTAGAGCGTAACCACCTGCTCGCCCTGCTCGAGCGGCAGCAGTTTGGCAATCTGTTTCCCCTTGCCCGTCTTCGTCTCGGGGATCATGTGTCCCCGCAGAGTCAAAACCCGGCCTTTGGTGGTGAAAAAATAAAGCTCCCGGTGCGTGTGGGTGACGCTCACCGAGGCGATAGCATCCTCCTCCAGGACAAAGGCCCCCTTGCGTCCCTTTCCGCCGCGCCCCTGAAGGGTGTAGCTTTCCAGGTCCTGACGTTTCAAAAAACCGTCCTTCGATAAGACGACGACGATGTCGTTCTCCGGGATAAGGTCCTCGTCCGTGGACTCCTCGTAGTTCTCCACGATCTCCGTCCGGCGGTCGTCTCCGAAACGAGCCCCGATGCTCGTCAGCTCGGAACGGATCACGCCGTCCAGGACTTTGGAGTCGCCCAAAATTTTCCTGTAGCCCTCGATATCGGCGAGAAGCTGGGCCAGTTCCTCGCGCAGCTTCTCGCGTTCCAGGCCCGTCAAACGCTGCAGACGCATCTCCAGTATGGCCTGGGCTTGAAGCTCCGAAAAACCGAGCCGTTCGACCAGCCCTTCCTTGGCCTCGGCGGCGGATTTCGCCGCGCGGATCAAAGCGATGACATCGTCGATAATGTCAAGGGCCTTGACCAGCCCGTTGACGATATGTTCTCTGGTAAGGGCCTTGTTCAAGCGGAACTGGGTGCGCCGGCGCAGGACGTCCCGGCGGTGCGACAAAAAGAGCGTGAGTATGTCGATGATCGGCATTTCCCTGGGATACCCGTTGTCGAGGGCCAGGTTGATCACGCCGAAAGTGGATTGGAGCTGCGTACGTTTGTAGAGCTGACGCATGACGAGGTCGGGATCTCCGTCCCGGGTGAGATCGAGGACGATCCTCATCCCATCGCGGTCGGACTCGTCCCGGATGTCCGAGACGCCGTCGACGTGCTTTTCCTGAACGGCCGCGGCCATAGCCTCGATCAAGGTGGTCTTGTTGAGCATGAAGGGAATTTCCGTCACGATAACGGCCATGCGCCCGCGCTTGCCCTCCTCGACATGCATGCGCCCGCGCACGATGATACGGCCCCGTCCCGTGCGGTAGGCGTCCCGTATCCCCTCGCGCCCCAAAATGATGCCGCCCGTTGGGAAATCCGGCCCCGGCAATCGCTTTAAAATCTCCGAAAATTCGACCTCCCCCTCCGGGGTGTCGAGCACGTAACATAGAGCGTCTACGACCTCCCGCAGGTTATGGGGAGGAATGTTGGTCGCCATGCCCACCGCTATTCCGGTGCTGCCGTTCACCAGCAAGTTGGGGAAAGCGGATGGCAGCGTCAAAGGCTCCTGCAGCGACTCGTCGAAATTAGGCGCCCAGTTTACCGTGTCCTCTTCGATATCGGCGAGCATCAGCTCGCCCAGCTCGAAAAGACGCGCCTCCGTGTAACGCATGGCCGCCGCGCTGTCGCCGTCGATCGACCCGAAGTTCCCCTGTCCGTCGACCAGGCAATAACGCAAACTCCAGGGCTGAGCCATGCGGACCATCGTTTCGTAGATGGCGCTGTCTCCATGGGGGTGATATTTACCCATCGTGTCGCCGACCACGCGAGCCGACTTCTTATAGGCGGTGTTGTGGCGTAGCCCCAATTCCAGCATCGTGTAAAGGATGCGCCGCTGGACGGGCTTCAATCCGTCACGGGCGTCGGGCAACGCCCGCCCGACGATCACGCTCATGGCGTAGTTCAAATAACTTTGCTTGATCTCCTCAACCAACGGCAGAGGCACGACCTTGCTGAACAGGCTTTCGCCTTTCACTTCTTCCGTCATTCAATACCCTCCGAAGCCCATGGATCTTCACATACCCTACAGACATAGATACGTCCTTATCGCAGTCGATAAGGACGCCGAATGTATTTATTTTAACACGAGAAACCAGAAGATTTTCAGGCCGCTTGCTTTTTAAAAATTTATGGTATAATTTGCCGGCGTTTTAAGAGAGCCGTTAGCTCAGCCGGTAGAGCACCGGACTTTTAATCCGGGTGTCGAGGGTTCAAGTCCCTCACGGCTCACCATTACCAAATCAGGCGCGGTCCCATCGTCCAGGGGCCTAGGACACAGCCCTTTCAAGGCTGCGACGCGGGTTCGAATCCCGCTGGGACCGCCA
>JAISQE010000150.1 GCA_031274425.1 Synergistaceae bacterium
TCTTGTTTTTCCCATTTCGCACCTCAAATTAGGATGTATTTATGCCTTAATAATGATATACATAATTAGTTATTTTGTCAAAATGAGAATTTCCATGATTAGCCTCAAAGCCCGAAATCCTTGTTAATAAGGTATTTGGGTTGTGTGCTGTCAAAGTTGTGCCCTAATGGGTGCAATAATAACAATCTCAATTATCTGCCTTAGCAGATATATAATGCTTAATCATATGCTTCTTCAAATGATAAAAAAACATAATGAACTAGTTATTGCAAGAATTTTACTGTGCCATGGTTTATATTAGTCAGTTTAAATTAAGATTAATTTTTACCGTGAAAATCCATGATAAGATAAGTTAGTTCTCTAGGAGCGGAGATTCCTCTTGGAATTTCTTGCCCGGCGAAACGACGGTAAGGCTCGTGGCTGCGGTGCGGCCCTCGGCGTCGGAGGCGGAGATGAGATGGAGGCCGTCCGGGAAGCTGTAAAAAAAAGTCTCGTTGGGCGGAGAGTTTCCGATATACTGGCCGTTCAGGTACCACCAGACCTTTCCGAGAGCCCCTTCCACCCGGAGGGGGATTTTTTGTTCAGTGGCCAGGGGCGTCAAGTAATAGGTGGCTTCCGCGATCGGAGAGGAGAAGACGACGTCGGGGCGTTTCCGTATCTCCGAGGGGGGCGAGTCGGGGGTGGCCAGCTCCGTCGGCAAGGACAGAGCGCTTTTGCCTCTACGGATGACGTGGATGTCGCAGGGTATGTCTCTCGTCACGCCCTCGATGCTCCAGTCGAGGCGCGTCGAAAGGCAGGCCGCCGTCGGAGGGCGTCCGGAGACGGCGCAGACCTCGCGCAGCGCCAATCCCTCGGGCCGCTCGTACCAGCCCGACCGAGGAGAGAACGTCCGCAGAGCCGATAGGGCGATGGGAGCCGCGACTTGCGCTCCGACCAAACCGGGCCACGGGTCGCCGCTGGGGTCCCCCACCCAGACCACGACGGTGTAATCGGGGGTCCAGGCCGCCGTCCAGGCGTCGCGCAAACCGTAGGACGTCCCCGTTTTGAAGGCCACGTGCCATTCCCCTCCCAAAGTCTCGCGGGTAAAGGCCGAGAGCCTGCTTTTGTCGTCCAGGATGTCGGTCACCATCCACGCCGCCTCAGCGGAGGCCAAACGCGTTCCCTCGGGATTTTCCGAATATAAATCTTTTTCCACATATAAATCTTTTTTTAAGAGCGCCACCCGGCGGCGGAGGCCTCCGGTGGCCAGGGCGGAGTAAGCCGAGAGGGTCTGCAGCACGGAGACCTCGCAGCCCCCCAGGATGAGGGAGTCCCCGTAGTGGGAAGCCTGCTCGTTCAGTTCGAGCCCAAATCCGCGCATCAACTGCAGTACGTTGTCCGGGCCCGCCATGCGCAAAACGCGGACGGCCGGCGCGTTCAGCGAATCCGAGAGCGCCACCCGGGCGCTGACCGCGCCCCTGTAAGTCAGGTCGAAATTACGCGGGGCGCGCCCGGAAAAAGCCAGAGGGGAGTCCGCCAGCAGGGAGCCGGGAGTCAGAAGCCCCTTGTCGAAGGCCGCCAGATAGGCGAAGGGCTTCAGGGCGGAACCGGGGGAGCGGAGGGCGAGCCCGCAGTCCACCCAGGAGCTTCGATTCCCCTTGCCAAAACGGGCGTTGCCCACCCAGGCGACCAGCCCCCCGGTTTGATTGTCCACGACGCCCGCGGCGGCCGTCACGGTGTCGGGCAGCGTCGCGACGGCCCGGTCCAGAATCGCTTCGAGCTTCGTCTGGAACTCGAGGTTCAGGGTCGTCGCCGCTCGCGGCGACGGTTCCGCGTTCAAGATCATTTCGGCGAAGTGAAAAGCGCGCAGAGGCGGCTGGACCCAGCGGGAGGGAAGGCTCTCCAACAGGGCCAGTTTGGCCTCGTCGGCGGTAAAGACGCCCCTCTTCTCCAGAAGACGGACGATGAAGTCCCTGCGCTGCCGCGCCGCCTCGGGACGTTTGTCCGGGCGGTAGAGAGACGGTCCCTTCAACATGCCGATCAGGAGGCACGACTCGCCCGGCGAAAGTTTCGACGCGGGCTTGCCGAAATAAATCAGGGCCGCCGCCTGTACTCCCCGGATATTGCCGCCGAAGGGCGCGCGGTTGAGGTAGACCTCCAGAATTTTGTCCTTGGACATGACGCGCTCCAGCTTCAAGGCCTGGATGAACTCCCTGGCCTTGACCGCCATGCCGCGCCGCCTGTCCGCGGGGTCGGGCATACGCTCGGATATGGAAAGCCGGATCACCTGGCTGGTGATCGTGGACGCGCCCGAGACGACGCGACGGGCGGTGGTGTTTTGCCAGAGCGCGCGCAAAAGGGCCAGGGGGTCCACCCCTCCGTGGCTGTAAAAACGGCGATCCTCCACCCCCACGGCGACCACGGGCAGCCACTTGCCCATCTCGGAGAGGGGAACCGGCAACGACCACTCCGAGTCGAGGGAGAGCCTCATGTGGAAAAGCCTTCCCTCGGCGTCGTAGAGAGTGGGGGAAACATCCCAGTTTTCGATCGCGTCCAGGGGCAGGGGAACGAGAAAAAAGGCGGCCGCGCATCCCAATAAGACAAGGACCGAGATCGAGAGAATTTTTGTCCATTTTGCCCATTTTGTCCCTCTCGCCCCGCCGCCGCGCGAAAGCCCGCGAAAAAGTTTCATCTGGTTACCGCGTCGGCGATTGCGCGGAGACAGGCGTCGATGTCTATCGGTTTCGAGAGATGCCCGTTCATGCCGTGGGCGAGCGCCTGTTCCACGTCTTTCCGCATGGCGTTCGCCGTCATCGCCATGACGGGCACGGCGGCGTCCTTTCTGTTCAGGGCTCGGATGGCGTCCGTGGCCTGATATCCGTCCATATTGGGCATTTGAACGTCCATGAAAACGATGTGAAAATGGCCCTCCTCCGACTCCTCGAACAACTTCAGGGCCTCCGCCCCATCGCTCGCCTCCGTCACGTCGATTCGAGTGTCCGCGAGGATTTCTCTCAAGATCGTTCGATTGAGCTCGATGTCGTCCACCAACAGCATGCGCACGCCCGAAAAATCGTAAACGAGGTCGCCCGTTTCCTCGGGGGAGTCCGCCCCTCCGATCGGTTCGCTCTCCGCGACGCGGGGGAGGGGGAGGGTGAACGTGAAGACGCTGCCGACGCCCGGCGTACTGACGGCCGTTATGACGCCCCCCATGAGGGCGACCAGGCGGTGGCAGATCGACAGTCCCAGCCCCACGCCCTGATGCCTTCTTTGAATATATTGGTCCTCCTGTTCGAAGGGAACGAATATCTTCTCCATGAATTCTTCCGACATGCCGATTCCCGTGTCCTCCACGGAAAAAGAGACCTTGGAGAAAGCGCCCTTTTCCCCCTCTTGTTCGACCGGCAGCGCCAGCAAAGTCACCCGTCCCCCTTCCTCCGTGAACTTGACGGCGTTCGTCAGGAGGTGAACGAGGACCTGCGATACGCGGGAGACGTCGCCCAGCACGTTCGCGTCGATGTCGGGCGAGACCCGATAGGTGAAGTCGATGCGCTTTTCCTCCGCCTGGGGCTTCAAAAGGTTACAGCAATCGGCGACCACCTCGCGGAGGTCGAACCGCGCGCGCTTGATCTCCACCTCCCCCGCCTCGATGTGGGACATGTCCAGCATGTCGTTGATGATGCTCAGCAGGTGGTCGGAGGCGGAAACGATGCTCTCCAAGCGCTCTACGGCCCGGGAAGCCGTCTCGTCCGAGTTCTTCGATTCCGACTTTAATTCTTTCAGCCCCAGTTTCGCCATGCCGATGATGATGTTCATCGGGCTTCTCAACTCGTGGCTGACCCGCGACAGAAAATCGTCCTTGGCCTCGTTCGCGCTCTGGGCCCTCGCTTTCTCCCTCATGAGGTCCGTGATGTCCGCGGCTATCACCAGGGTTCCGCGCTTTATTCCGTTCAATATCAGGTCGCAGCAGGTGAAGGCGAAACACGTTTCCGCCTCCGGGGTGGTCAGCCACGCCGACGCCGTGTGGAAGCCCGATCGCAGCGCCTCGTTCCATTTCGCGGTCAACTCCGCCGTGTCCGAGTTTTCGGCCGACAGGACGCGGCGCACGATGTCGGCCACGCCCAGCCCGTCGAAGAGGCGGGAGGCGCGTTTGTTCTTGAACACCAGCTCCAACCGCGGGTCGAGGATAAAAAGCGCCTCCGGCATGCTGTCGAAGTAAATGCCCACGATGTCGAGGGTGTCGTTGATCTGGCGCACGACCCGCGCCACGTCTCCCTTGAACGACGACGGGTCGTTACGGACGTCGAGCCTGCCCGCGATGGCGGCCTCGAAGAGCTGCCTCGTGTCCGTGAGCATGTGCTGGAAGACCTGCGTCATATCGGAGAGGGCTTTCCCCAAAAGCCCCATCTCGTCGTTCCTTCCCGAAAGCCAGGCCGGGACGTCGGTATAAATGTGTCCGTCGGCGATGCGGGAGGCCGTTTCCCTCAAGGCGACGATGGGCTTGACGATGACGCGCCGCAGTATCGGGTAAAAAAGCAAAATGAAAAGACACGACCCGATCAAGGCCGTCGCCAGGTTGACCTTCGCCATCGTTTCGATCTGCCGGTTCATCTCGCTCAGGTCGATGTCCGTGCCCACGACCGCCACCACGTTTCCCGCCGAGTCGAAGAGGGGGGCGTAGGTGAAATACAGCACCCCGTAGAGTTGGTGCGCCTCATATTCCGCGTGCGACAACTGTCGTTTCGTGGCGAATACGGAGTCCGCGCCGGCGAACTCTTCGATCACGTCCACCGTTCCGATGTCGTCCGCGTCTATTTTCATACTTATAGCGCCCGAGCTTGTCGCGTCCGAGTCCCTCGACGCGCGGGCGTCGAAGATGTACGTGTACATGCCCGGAACGCCGGTGTCCGCGAAGATGTAAAGATATTTCACGTCGGACACGGCGCACAACTCGTCCAGTTGCTTTTGGATGCGAAAGTAGTTCGCGTCTTTGAATTTTGCGGCTTCCTGGTAGAACAGGCGTATTTGCTCCTCCGCCGCGGCTTTTTCCCCTTGGTCGTCCGTCTCCGTTTCTTCCAGCTCAATCAGTTTTTGTCTTGCCTGGTAAAACTCGATCTGTCGTTTCTGGAATTCCCGATCCCGCCGCAACGCGTCGATGTAGGAAAGCAAATCGTCGCCCTCGATCTGGGAGGCGACGATACGGTTGATCAACAGGGTCTTGTCGTTGAAGAAATCATTGTAGACCGACCGGATGACGCGGTCGCTCATGTAAGAAAAAACGGCCGTGATCGAAACGATGCCCACCAGCACAAAAACAAGAATCTTCAAGCTGATCTTGCTGACCCTGACTTTGCCGATTTTGCCCACATGGGATTGTATTTTCCACATAGTTTTTCCCCGTTCCTTGTCGCCGTCGTCGGAGCTCGCAAGATTTTAACATTTTTATTATAGCTCTTTGGTTTGTTTGGACAAAGCGACGATATCATGGGTGAAATAGGCGATGTTGTGGCTGTGGTCGCCGATGCGCTCCAGGTTGCTGAGGATGTCGATGAACGACACGCCCTTTTCGGGGTCGCACTCGCCCCGGTTCAGTCGCTCGATGTGATTTCTGCGGTACTGTTTTTCCTGGGCGTCGATCTGGGTTTCCAGCTCCTTGATGACGTAGTCCGCTTTTGTCAGGTCCTCGTGCTTGAGGGAGTCCAGCGCGTAGTTGAGGGCCTTCTCGACGGTGCCGTACATGTCCCAGAACTCGTCGGCGGCCTGGTTCGAAAAATGTTTTCCGTCGTCGAGGCGGGTTTCGCTGAGTTCCGTCAAGTTTTCGAAATGATCCCCCACCCGCTCCAGGTCCCCCGCGGCGTTGACGTAACACCCCAGGACCGTGGAAACCTCGCCGGACAGGCCCCTCTGCCATATCTCGGAGGCGTAGGAGGAGATAGCCCGGTTGATCGTGTTGATCGCGTCCTCGGACTCGGAGAACTCCGCGAAGATGCGCTCCGTGTCCTTCTCCGTGTAGCACCTGCGAACGAGGACCGCCATGCCCAGCACGATGTCGCCCATGTGGATCAGCTCGTCCTTGACGGCCTCCACGGCCGCCGTGGAGGAGGCTTCGATGAGTTTTTTGTCCAGGTAGACGGAGGTTTGGGTTTTGCGGGCGTTGTCGGAGGGGAGGATTTTTCGTATCAATGTGGCGAAAAGCGACGTGAAGGGCAGGAAAAGAATGGTGTTGGTGACGTTGAAAATCGAGTGGGCGTTGGCCATCTGGCGGGTGAGATCGGACGCGGAGGAGAGGACGATCTCTTTGTAAAAGGGCAAGAAAAGCATGAAAATGACGACGCCGAAGAGATTGAAGAGCACGTGGGCCGCCGCCGCCTGTTTGGCCGAGCGATTGACCCCCACCGTGGCCAGAACGGCCGTGATGGTGGTGCCGATGTTGTCCCCCAGGATGATGGGTATGGCCGCGTCGAGGCCCAGAAGGCCCTGAGAGCCCATGGCCATGGTCAACCCGATGGTGGCGGCGCTGGACTGGACGAGCATGGTGACGAACGTTCCGGCCAAAACCCCCAACACGGGGTGCCGGCTCAGGGCCAGAAAAAGCTCCTGCCGCGTCGCCAAAAACGCGGTGGCGCTTTCCATCGTCTGCATGCCCATGAAGAGCAGCCCGAACCCCACGATGCCGTTGCCGGCGTAACGCTGTCTTTTGGATTTGCCGAACATCACCAGGGCGACGCCCAGAGCGATGAAGGGGAGGGCCAAATCTTTGATCTTGAAGGCGATGATTTGAGCCGTGACGGTGGTTCCGATGTTCGCCCCCATGATGATGCCGATCGCTTGATTCAGCGTCATCAGCCCCGCGTTGACGAAACTGACGGTCATGACGGTGGTGCCGCTGCTGCTTTGGATGAGGATGGTGACGAGAATTCCCACAAAAACCCCCCTCAGGGGGGTGCGGGTCAGGGTGCCGATCAGTTGGCGCATACGGTCGCCCGCTATGAACTGCAACGCCTCGCTCATCAATTTGATGCCGTAGAGGAAAAGCCCGACTCCTCCCGCTACCTGTAGTGCTGTGGTCCAATACACGCGCATCTACCTCCAATAGGTCGTCTCGTTGCTCGTCTTTATCAATTTTTATCAATGCAAGTATAACATTCTCTCCTTATTCTCTCTTTAATTCTCTCCTTTGCTCGATTGGTGTTAAACTAGTTTCGCGGTGGAGTTTGACGATGTGGTTTTCAGCCGGCGACGGCTATTCGCGAGGGAGTGTCGATATTTTGGCAAACAGCAACGAGCGGGACGAAAAATACGCCCGCATGATCGAAGCGCCGGTAGAGCGCCTGGTGTGCGGCCTGGCGATCCCCACCATCTCCATCATGTTGATTTCCGCGCTTTACAATATGGCCGACACCTATTTCGTGGGTTCGATCGGCACCAGCGCCACCGGAGCGGTGGGAGTCTCTTTTTCGCTGATGGCGTTCATCCAGGCGGTGGGCTTCTTTTTCGGCCACGGCTCCGGCAACTACATTTCCCGACAATTGGGGGCCAAGAACTGGGACAAGGCGTCTTCCATGGCCGCCACCGGATTCCTGTCCGCTTTGATCACCGGCGCTCTGATGGCGGCGCTGGGCCTTTACCGCATAGCGCCCTTCGCCCGGTTTTTGGGCGCGACGGAGACCATCCTTCCCTACGCCTGCGACTACCTGTTCTACATTCTGATCGGCGCGCCTTGGATGACGGGCTCGCTGGTGCTCAACAACCTCCTGCGCTTTCAGGGCAGCGCGCTTTACGGCATGGTCGGGATGATCTTCGGCGCGGTGCTGAACGTCGCTCTGGATCCCCTTTTCATCTTCGTCTTCGGCATGGGGGTGGGAGGCGCGGCCTTGGCCACCATCATCAGTCAGTTCGTGAGCTGCGCGCTCCTGCTGGTGGGCTGCACCCGCAAGGGAAACATCAGCATCCACGTCAAAAATTTCTCGCCTCGTTTTTCCGCCTACAAAGAAATCGTGAGGGGCGGGCTTCCCTCCCTGTTTCGCCAGGGGTTCGCCAGCGTGGCCTTTATCTGCCTGAACCAGGTTGCCGGGGGCTACGGCGACGCGGTGATCGCGGCCGTCTCCATCGTGCAGCGAGTGTTCCTTTTCGCGAGTTCCGCGCTCATCGGTTTTGGACAGGGCTTCCAGCCGGTCTGCGGATTCAACTACGGGGCCGGCCGTTACGACCGGGTCAGGAGGGCGTTCTGGTTTTGCCTCAAAACCTCCTCCGCGGTGATGTTGGCGCTCGCCGTGGTCGGGTATTTTTTCGCCCCTCAGATCATCGCGGTGTTCCGCAGGGACGACGCCGAGGTCATTCGTGTGGGGACCCTGGCGCTCCGTCTGCAGTGCGTCACCTTTCCGCTGATGGGATGGGTGATTCTGAACAACATGATGATGCAGACCATAGGCAAGGCGGTGAAAGCGAGCATCCTCGCCTTGACGCGGCAGGGGGTCTTTCTGGTGGCCTTTCTCTTTGCCATGACGCCGTCCCTGGGGGTGCTCGGCATTCAGCTCAGCCAACCGGCATCGGACATCGCCACCTTTCTTCTCGCCATTCCCCTGAGCCTCAGCGTTCTGAGGGAGCTGAAATCCGGGGAGGCCGCTCCCCGAGAGATAGCCGACGCCTTCGACGACCCGATCTAAAGCGCCGGGAGCCATGCGCGTGATGACACGGGATAGTGCGGTATAAAAATCGAGGGGAAAGATCATGAACTTTTTTGCGGGCGAAAACTTCGAGGAAGTCGTCAAGGCCGTTCGGCAGGCTAAAGCGATGATCGCCTTTGACGGAAAAGGAGATCGAGGATGAAATAGCGGCCTACCGCAAAGAACAGCGGGGGAGATAAATCCGCGAACTCGTCCGGGCGTGGGAGCGCGGCAATCTAACGCTTGAAAGAAGCCACATTTTACAGGCGCTTGCGGGAACTCCGACTGTCGAAAACAAATAAGCAACTATCAAAAAGTGTGCCTTTTGATAGTTGCTTCATTATTGGCTACACAACAGCAAAATAACTGTATATTCGGTAAGTATTACACCACAATCATTTCAAAATTTCAACCTTGAATTGTAATCTGGAATTTTGTCAAAAAGTACACCTTTTGATAGCGACTATTGGGACGTACATAGTTGTCGACGTTGTCGACGAAATTTTACCGGAAAATCCATCGTGCGTACACATGATTTGCGGCAATTATTTTGTTCAAGTCATCATGGATTTTCACGACACAAAACGAATCCTAATTAGGTGTGAGTGTTGGCAGTGAAAATTAGCTTCTTGCCGCACAGCCATTGATAGGCCCCATTTGGCTCAGGAATACTCTCCTTC
>JAISQE010000155.1 GCA_031274425.1 Synergistaceae bacterium
AGGGATTTTTTTGTGCAGTTTGTGAAAAAGGCGGATTTAGGCATTGTGCGAATAATTCGTTCCAAGATGGAATCAAACGACGATTTCAAGCTGCCAACTGCAGCTTGAAGCATTTGAACTTTGAACTCTCAAGAAGATATGGAAGGTATAGAATTTATAGAGTATGTTGATTTGCGCGATGAGAATATAAAACCAGTCGTATGGAAATGCCCCAACTGCGGGCACAATAAATTTGTACCAAAATGTATGATCCACTATGACTAGTTTAATCGTATCCGTGCACAACCCGTACGTCGTCGAATAATCCGTCACGCGTCGCGCAAAGCCACCGTTAGACGCGAAACTTGAAGACCGTCGTCGAGCGGTAGCGCTCGCCTGGGTTCAAAACCATGCTGGGGAAGTTCGGGTGGTGGACGGCGTCGGGGAAACGCTGGGTCTCCAGGCAGAGAGCGCCCCTATGGGACATGGGACGTCCGCCTTTGCCGACGTACTTGGCCCGCATGCCGTCGCTTTGCAAAAAATTTCCGGTGTAGAGCTGAATTCCGGGTTCCGTCGTCCACACCTCCATGACGCGCCCCGAGATGGGCTCGGAAAGGCGGGCCGCGAAAACGGGAACCCCCGGAGAGGTTTCGTCCGTTTTGTCCAGCACGAAGTTATGGTCGTAACCCCGCCCGAACTCGAGTTGTTCGTTATCGTCGCCGATGCGTTCCTCGATGGGGCGCGGCGTCGTGAAATCGAAGGGGGTGCCCGCTACAGGGGCGATCTCTCCCGTGGGTATCAGCTCTCGGTCGGCGAGCGTGTAACGCCGCGCGTTCAGCTGCAGGCGATGGCCTAAAATATCCGGGGCGTCTCGATCCGTTCCCGCCAAGTTGAAATAGGCGTGATTGCAGAAGTTGACGATCGTCGTCGCGTCGGTGACGGCGTCGTAATCGACGATCAAGTCGTTCTCGTCGCTCAGGGTATAGACCACCGAAAGCATGCAGTTGCCGGGAAAACCGTCCATGCCGTCCGGGAGGAGAAGAGAAAGGGAGAGAGATCGGCTGTCCGCTCGCGTCACGTCGAAGATGCTGTTCATGCATCCGACCGGACCGCTGTGGAGGTTGTTCCGTCCGTCGTTGGCGGCGAGCGGGTAGACGCGCCCGGCCAGTTCGAACCGAGCGCCCGCGATCCGGTTGGCGACGCGGCCAATGACGGCGCCCATCTCCGCCAACCCCGCTCTGGCCTCCGCCAAGGTGTCGTACCCGAGCGTCACGTCGTCCAGTCGGCCGTTCTTGTCCGGCGTCAGAATCTGGGACACACGCGCCCCCCAGTTGCAGAGGGCGACCTCCATTCCCTCGGCGTTTTTTAGCACGTAAAGATCCACCAGCTTGCCGTCCACCTGGGCGGCGTAGTTTTCCCGTTTCAGCCGTTCCATCGCCGATCCCCCTTACTTCTTCAAACGTTTATTGATCTCCTCGAACTCCTTGCGGATCGCCTCGCTTTCGAAGGGTTGAAGCCTGGGCATGGACAGGTTCTGGATGGAGTCGAACAAATCGAGTCCCGAACGAATCAAGTTTCGCAAGTCGGAGGTGCTTCGCACAGTTTTATAGGTGTTTTCCGCCAGATCGCGGTTGCGGCGCAGATCGGAGAGCGTCGCCGTGGCGCTTCCGCGTTGACTCTCCAGAAGCGAGGTATAGAGCTCGGCCACGCGGATCGTCATGGCGTTGGCCTTCGCGTTGGCCTCGAAGGATTGTCTTTGGCTTTCATTGTACTGGGCCTGTTTGGAGCGTCCCAGAGCCTCCGTCCGAAGCTTTGCGGCCTCCGTCCGAATGGCGGTCAGTTGAGGCTTGTAGCTCCCGTCGATTTTCTCGACCAGTCCCTCCTGCGTGAGAATCAGAAGGTCGTTCAGCACAAGATACATGCCGGTGTAGCGGCGGTTGATCTCCAGGTTGTCGCGGTCCTCACCGGAGAGTTCCTCCAGCTTCTCCACCACGCGCTTGACGTTCGCGAAGATCACCGTGTTCTGGAAAAGGTCGTCGCCCGTCACGGAAGTCAGCAGCACGTCGATCTGGGCGTCGTCCAGGTCGAGCCCCATCTCTCGCAGCGCGCCGGCGATCTTCTTGTCGATGTCCGCTATGGTTCGCTCCTTGTCCTTGATCTCCGCGTTAAGCTCCTCGACGCGCGCGTCGATCTTGGGGCGCGTCTGGACCCAGGGCAGCTTGGAGGCCTCGGGCGCGGAGATGCGTTTGTTGCGCAGGCCGTCCAGCTCCAGGCGCAGAACCGGGACCTCCGTGCGCAGTTTGATGGCCTGCCGCCGCAGGTCGTTGGCGTCCCCTTGAAGCAAAATTTCGATCGCCTGACTCAGAAGCGCGTTAATTTTCTTCGCGTTGCTGCTCTTGTCCTCGCCGAAATAGGTCGATTCCGGCAGACTCTCCTGTTTGTCCTGCAAATTCAGGGCCTCCGTCAGAGCGGAGGAAAGTTTTTCCCAAGAGGACGTCAGATACCCCGGAAGCCCATCGGAGGACGCCGAGGTCGTCGCGGGCGAGATCGTCTCGGGCGAAGCCGTCGTGGACGGAACCGTCTTAGACGGAACCGCCGCGGGCGAAATCGTCCCGGACGAGGGCACCGCAAACGGGGCCGCCTGAGCGGCGCCCGCCGCCAGAATCCACCAAAACACAATCCAGCGAATCGAATTTTTCATCCGAACCCCTCCTTAAATAACGTGCGTTTATATTTTACCCCGGAACCGCCGCTTTGGGTGCGGAAGATTGGGCGAGGCCCGAACGGCCGCCGCTTCGGTGCGTTATAATGTGGTGGGAGGTTGAGGCTTTGATAGAAAAGAATTTTGTGCTACATTCCGAATGGCCGCCGGCGGGGGACCAACCGGAGGCCATTGAGGCGCTGACGCAGGGACTGAATAAAGGCGACCGCTATCAGACGCTCTTGGGCGTTACGGGCAGCGGCAAGACCTTTACGATGGCCAACGTCGTCGCCAATATCAATCGCCCTACCCTGGTGCTGGCCCACAACAAGACCTTGGCGGCTCAGCTTTACAGCGAGTTCAAGCTTTTCTTTCCTGAGAACGCCGTGCATTATTTCGTCAGTTATTACGACTACTACCAACCCGAGGCCTACATCCCCTCCAGCGACACGTACATCGAGAAAGACGCGTCGGTCAACGAACGGATCGAGCGACTGCGCCTAGCGGCGACGAAAGCCCTGGTGGAGCGCCGAGACGTCCTGGTGGTGGCCAGCGTCTCCTGCATTTACGGGTTGGGGAAACGGGAGAACTACGAATCGGCGATCTTCCCCTTTGCCCAGGGGGACCGGTGGGAGCACCGAGCGTTCATGCAGCATCTTATGGAGAATTATTACGAGCGCAACGACCAGGTCCTGGAGGCGGGAAAGTTCCGCGTCCGGGGAGATACGATAGAGATCTTCCCCGCCTACGACGAGAATTGCATCCGCGTGACCTTTTTCGACGACGAGATCGAGCGTATCGACCTGATCCACCCCGTGACGGGCAAGAGCGTGGAGCGCTTGACCGAGTCCTCCATTTTCCCCGCGCAGCACTACGTCACTCAGACCGACGCGATCGAGCGTTCGAAGCCCTTGATTGAAGCCGAACTGGAGCAGATGGTCGAGCGATTCACGAACGAGGGGAAATTTCTGGAGGCGCAGAGGATCCGTATGCGCACGCGCTACGATTTGGAAATGCTGACGGAGGTGGGGTACTGCTCCGGGATAGAGAATTATTCGCGCTACCTGGATGGCCGCGAGGAGGGGGATCCTCCCGGGACGCTGGTGGATTTCTTCCCCGAGGATTTTCTGTTGATGGTGGACGAATCGCACATCACCTTGCCGCAGGTGCGCGGCATGTTCAACGGAGACCGGGCGCGCAAGGTCGTCTTGGTGGACAACGGGTTTCGCCTTCCGTCCTGCCTGGACAACAGGCCGCTGGAGTGGCGCGAGTTCGAGGGAAAGATGCTCACGGCGGTTTTCGTTTCGGCGACGCCCGGCGATTACGAAATCGAAAACTCCTCGCGCCTCGTCGAGCAGGTGATACGCCCGACGGGCGTCGTCGACCCCGAGGTCGAGATTCTCCCCGCCACAGGGCAAGTGGACGATC
>JAISQE010000203.1 GCA_031274425.1 Synergistaceae bacterium
GGGCTGTTCGCGCTATCTGTATTTGCCGAGCAGCCCCAGTTTTTCGACCTGCGCCCTGATGTCGGCACGCGCGGCGTCGTTCGCGGGCTGCAGGGGCGGGCGGGGCAGGCCGCCGAAAAATCCCGCGAGGTCCATCGCGGCCTTCATTCCGCCGATGCCGTAACGGCTCGTCACGCAGGCGTTGAGCTGCAGGATGTCCAGCTGAATTTTGCGCGCTCTGTCGTACTCCCCCTTCACACACAGGGCGTAGAGTTCAGCGCACAGGTCCGGAGCGACGTTCGCCACGGCCAGCGTGCCGCCTTTGCCGCCCAGCGCCGTCGTCGCGAACAGGTAGCTTCCCGATCCGGCAAACACGGAAAAATCTTCGGGCGCGCCGGCGAGGATCTCCGAGATCTGGACGATGTTCCCGCCGGAGTCCTTGACCCCCGTGATGTTGTCGTGCGCGGCCAGCTTCAGGACCAGATTCGAGGACAGGTTGACGCCGCTGTTCCCCGGCATGTTGTAGATCATCAGCGGAATGGGGGAGGCGTCGGCGACGGCGATGAAAAATTTTTCGAGAGTCCCCTCGCCAAGGTCGCGCTTGTAGTAGCAGGGGTTGATCACCAGCGCGGCGTCCGCTCCACGATCGGCGGCCCCCTTCGTGAGTTCGATCGTCTCCTTCAGGGATTCGCAGCCCGTGCCCGCGATCAGCAGTCCGTCGATGCCCTTGCGTACGGCCTGGATCAGGTCCAGCTTTTCCTGGTGGGAAAGCATGGTGAATTCTCCGTTGCTGCCCAGCGCAACGATGCCCGCCAGTCCCGTTTTATTGAATTTTGCCAGGTTCTCGGCATACTTCCCGAAGTCGATGTTTCCATCCGCGCCGAACGGCGTCGCCACAGGGGCGAAGACCCCTTCGATCTTCTTCATGATTGTCCTCTCCTTAATCGAATTCCTGTTCCAGGGTTATTGTTCCTTCAGCCCGTATTATAGCGTATGCTGATGGCATGTTTCGACACCAGGTTGCGGATTTGGGCTTAACAGAGATTGACTTCTGACAGGAATAATGTTAGCTTCCAATCAAACAAGATATTCCGATTTTATCTAGAGGAGATGCGTATATTGCCGGAATTAATCACTGTCTCCGACAAAGGACAAATTACAATTCCTCTGCAATTCAGGGAGAAGCTAATGCTTCAGGCCGGGGATAAAATGTATTGCGAAATTGTAGATGGAGCCTTTATATGCAGGAGGCCTGTTGATTTTTTTTCCCTCAGAGGTTGTCTTGGTAAGAAGAAACTACCGGAAAATGAAGAAGACCTTTTCATTGAGGCCGTAGCGGAACATGTTATGGAGAACTCCTGATGGAAGAAATTTTCGTAGACAGTAATGTATTTTTGAGGTTTTATGTTGAAGATGACGAACCACAGGGAGCCGCAGCCGAAAAACTTTTCCGTATGAGCGCTCAAAAAGAAGTCGAACTGATAACGGGTCCGCCAGTGTTTTTTGAAGTGGCATGGACGTTAAAAGTATGGGCGAAGTGGCCCAATGAGAAAATATTAGAAGCATTGCAGTCTATGACGGCGATTCCCAACATGAAAATTTTGGATAAGGATACGGTCATAGAAGCAATTACATTGGCGCAGGAATCCAGACAGGAGTTTGCAGATGCTTATATCGCGGCCACTGCTCGGGGTCGTGGGGCAAAAGTAGCAACATTCAACAAAAAACATTTTGTTAAGTTGGGTTCAAACTTATATCCGTTGAGCGATAAAAAATAACGCGCCACTTTGGTGAATCCGTCCCAGTTTAATACCGGCACACTTTCCACTGATTCTGTCATATACCACCTTCCTGCTTATGTCGAAACAATTATTTCCGTCGCGCATATAAAGCCTTAACCTTCGTCTTTTGAGCGATCGCCGAAAGTTTTTGGCGAGTCCGGCGGGGATTTTTGCTTTACGCTCTGCATGAGATAAATAGATTGACAGAAAGATGGCATCTGTTTGACGCCAAGCCAGGGAGATACGTTATAATTTGCCCTGGAGGGAGGAGATCGCCCATGACGGATACGGACATGACGGATGCGGACATGACTGACGTTCAACCCGGTGATATGGAAAAATCGGACGACGGCTCGGATAAGGGGAAGCCTTTTGACCATGACGGGCTGTGGAAAGACCTCATCGATCGTTTCTTTTATCCTTTGCTCAAGAGGGCTTTGCCGGAGCTTTACGAGGCGGCGGACAGGGAGGTCAGACCGCGCCCGCTCGACAAGGAATTCAGGGACATTCTGAACACCGCGAACCCGGAATTTCATACCAGCCCGCATTTCGCGGACTACGTGCTGGAAGTGCCCCTGAAAAACGCAGGCGCGGAGTGGACCATTCTGCACACCGAAGCACAGGGCAGAGGCAGCAACCTGGCGGAAAGGATGTATCATTATCAATGCCTGATTTACGCCCACTACCGCAGGGAGCCGGTGGCGCTCGCCATAGTTATCGAGCAACGTCCGGCGAAGGAACCCGCATATTATTCGCATTCTCTCTTTGGCACCGAAAGCATCTACAAGTATAATAAGCTTGTGCTGCCGGAGCTGGACGACGAAGAGCTGGTTTCGAGCGACAATCCGATAGACCTGGTTCTTTACGCGGCGAAGTGTTCTTTGCGGAGCAAAGATGAGTTCCAGAAATACAGTTACCTGCGTGAAACAGTGAGACTTCTCGGAGAACGGGACTGGAACAGAGACGACAAGCGCGATTTGCTGCTTTTTATAGAGCGGATTCTCTACCTGAAAGACGAAAAACTGGAAGCGCAGTATGTTGAATACAGGCAACAACTGACCGGGGAGGGGAAAATTGTGTTTATACCTATGGGCGAGAGAGAACTGGCCAGAGAAATCAAACAGCAGGGCATTAGGGAAGGCAAACAGCAGGGCATTAGGGAAGGTATTGAAAAAGGCATCAAGGAAGGCATCGAAAAAGGTATCGAAAAAGGCAAGCTCGAAGTGGCGCGCAATCTGCTGCATCGTGGAGTATCGCCGGACATTATCGCGGAAAGCGCCGGTTTGCCCATGGAGAGAATCCGGGGCCTGATGAACTGATATTGTATCCTTCTCTGCCGCAAAGCGGCGTGTCCCCCGCATCCCGATAAAGGCCGCGGGGGATTTTTCTGTTTTGAGGCTCGCTGAAATTGCCTGATCGAGGATGGATCCGGCCACGCTTTCAGCGGCCATATCGCCGGGGCTTTTGTTCTCGTTGCTGCCCTGAGAATCCCTGTCGTACACGATCTCCGCTCCGGCGACGAACATCGAGGCCAGAAGCGCCGTTTTGAACATCGTTCCCCAATACTCGTTCACCTTCCCCGAAAGCCCCGAATATCCCGCCTGGTCCACTCCGGGGCTGCCGGCGATGTTCAGGGTCGCGCCGTTGGGGAAGATCAGCCTGTTCCAGACGAGCAATACCCTTCGCTGTCCGAAGCTGACCTCGCTGCTGCAGACGCCCAAAATCCGCGTTCCTTTCGGTATCAGGACAAATCGGCCTGTTGCCGTGTCCCGGACGTGAACCGGCAGATTTTGGGAGTATCCCTGCGGCGTCATGGAACCGCCGCCGTTCGAGCCTCTCAGGAAATTTTGCTTTTGCGCCTGCCCGTTTAAGATAAATAGATTGACAGAAAGCATGAACGTGTTCTAAAATGCCTCATGAACGTCAAACTGCGATGGCGACGTATCATGTCTATCCCTGAGCATTGTGCCTTTTTTGCGCCTGTATAACGAGTGGCCCTGACGTGCTGAATCTGCAGGAATTTGTCGTTGCCGGGGTAGTTGCAAAAATTTCGAATCGATGTAAAATGGCAGGTAGTTTCAAATTCTACGTGGTACATCAGCGTCACAGACCTGAAATTCGTGAAAAACTTCATGTTGCTGATTGAAAGAGCGAAGGCAGGGAACGGCGTTTAACGGCAAGGAAGGGCGTGTACGGGAAGCACCAAAGGCATCGGTCCCTGCAGGGGAGGCTTTGAGCATGATTCTGGCGCATCGGATACGGATGTACCCCAACGACGTACAGGCGACGTATTTCGTCCGGGCCTGCGGAGTGGCGCGTTTTGCGTGGAATTGGGCTCTGGCGGAGTGGAAACGGATGTACGAGGCGGGGGAGCAGGTGTCCGAGGCGGAGCTGAGAAAGAAGCTCAATGCCGTGAAGAGGCGGGAATTTCCGTGGATGCTGGGGGTGACGAAGTGTGCGCCGCAGCTTGCGATAAAGGACCTCGGGGTGGCGTTCGAAAACTTTTTCAAGGGCCGGACGGGGTTCCCAAACTTCAAAAAGAAGGCGCACAACGAAAGTTTTCGAATTTCCAACGATCAGTTTGTGATCGAGGGGCGAAAGATTCGGATTCCGAACCTGGGTTGGGTGCGATTGGCGGAGGAGTTGCGTTTCGGGGGGGAGATAAAGATCCTCGGGGCGGCGATAAGCAGGCTGGCGGCGGGATGGTACGTGTCCGTGCAGGTGAAGATGGCCGATCGGGAGCCGATTCATGACGAAAGCGGCCCGAAAGTGGGGCTGCGGCTTTCCGACGAGGCGATGGTGACGTTATCGGACGGCAGTATGCCGGGGGAGCTCCCGAAGGAGCATGGGGCGCTGCTTTTGCGGGCGCGGAGGCTGAAGCGGTCTTTGAGCCGGAAGGTGGGGGGCGATGGGGAAAAGATGCCGTCGCGGAACTTTCGGAGGGCTCAGAGGAAGCTGGAGCGGTTGCAGACGAGATTGGCGAACGTCAGGAACGATGCGCTGCACAAGGTGACGACGAAGCTGACGCGAACGTATGGAATGATAGAGGCGTCGCCGGAGTTTTTGCAGGCGCAGGGAAAGCGGAGGAAGAGTGATCCGCTGAGGCCGACGAGGGTGGCGAGCGCGTATGAGTTCAGGCGACAGCTGGAGTATAAGGCAAAGATAACGGGGAGCAGGCTATCGGGGATTCGAAAAAGCGAATAAAAAAAGAAAAAAAGGATCCCAGGATGAATAAAGGGGTTCTCAGGGGCTAGGGCCCCTGAGTGGGTTTCAGGGCGAAGCCCTGAGTGAACCTCATCTCCCTGTTTCAAATTTGACCGTCAGTTCGACGGTGACAGCCTGTGGAGAGCACGTAAGCAGCCCTGCGGGGCGCTCGATGAAGCAGGAACTCAACATCGGATCTGTGTTTCAATTAAGTGGGGTCCGTGTCGGTTTGAGAGAACGGTTTCGAAAGTACGGAACACAACAACAGGCAACATCCGCGCCGGTTTCAGGCGGTCGCGGCTGGAATGGCCCGAAGGGGCAAGGGAAAATCTCCTGTGGGGAGGGATACGGGGAGGGATGTTGGAAGGATAGAGAAGGATTTGGGTTTTGGGGTCCGGTTTCGGGACGGACGCGCGTGGAATGAAGTTAAAAGGATGTGCCCGGGGGTTTTGCTGTCCTGGACAGATTCGATTTTGGAAGGAGGAATTTGGATTGAGTAAGAAATATTTGAAGCTCGCTGCCCTGGTTGCCGTTTTGACGCTGGCGTTTTCGGGTAGCGCTCTTGCCGCGGTGACCGTGACCAGCACGTGGAACGCAACATCGGGCGCGCTGGTGATCAACGACAAGTTGCCCGGGGTGCTCACGGATGGGCTCAAGGGGGGCATACAGCAGCTTTTGGAGAATGCTGATGTACAAAAGGCTTTGGAGTGGACGGATGCTAATAAAGGCGATGTGAAGTCCATTACCGTGACAGCCGCGGCGGCTCCGGGTAATGATACTCCATTCGCGCCAAATCCGACAGGCGTTCTTACGGATAAGGATCTGACGTATATTTTAACGGAATTGGGGGGGAAGTTGACCACAATCGACTTGGGAGCGGCGACTGTGTCGACCGAAACGGAGGGTGAAGCCCAGTTCACTTTTAACCTGAAGACGCTTGCGCTTGCCTCTACGACTGTGACATCTTTCACCCTGCCGGGCGTCAAGACGATCCCGGAGGAGAATTTCGTGGGATTTGAGAAGCTTGAGACGGTCGTTCTGCCGAAGACCCTTGTAACGATTGGTAAGTCTGCTTTTGAAATTGCGACCCTGAAGAAGGTCGACTTCTCGGCCGCCGTTAGCCTTGATACGATTGGCGAGAAGGCGTTCTCCGGCACTGCATTGACGGCGCTTGATTTGTCGGGCAAAGCGGACCTGAAGACGATCGGTGTGAGCGCGTTTGAGAACACTCTCAAGCTGAAGACGGTTGACCTTTCGGGTGCTGCGAAGCTGGAGACGATTGGCAATGGGGCATTCGCAGGCGTGACGGCTGTTAAGGCTGATACGACTGCAGATCCCCAAGTTGAAGCGAAGCCGGGGACTATCCTTGAGGAGGTTATCCTTTCGGGCGACGTAAGTCTGAAGACCATTGGCAAGGAGGCCTTTGCCCGTCAGGCGAAGCTTTCTTTGCCGGATTTGACGGGCCTCACCAAGCTGACGACGATCGGGGAAGGCGCGTTTAAGGACATCAAGAAGCTGGAAGAGAAGGAACTTGACCTGGCGGCTCTTACGGCCCTTGAGGCGATCGGCAAGGGCGCGTTTGCCGGCAGTGGAGCCGAGACGGTGAAGTTGCCTCTGACGGAAGTCCCTGTTATGGGAGTTGAGTCTGATGAGGGACTTGATGATATCTCTATTGTCGATGATGAGAAGTCTGTATTGTTCCTCATCCCCGAGTCCGCACTGCCTGACTACGTGGTGGAATACGTTGGAGACGATGACGACGCTGCGTTTGAAGTAGCAGAAGATGAGGATGGACTTCCTGTTCCTGGCGTGTATGCCTTTGGCGTTAACACGTTGGGCACCTACAACGTGAGCACCGGACTTCGGAACGTAGAGATCTCGACAACAAAGTCGCCCACTAACACCCTTATTGGGTATGAGCCTATTCCCAACAGCAACTCGGTCCTGCTGAGATGGTATGAAGACGGCGTCGAGACGCAGGATATCACGAAATTGCACTACACGTTCACGTACGACGAGACGATCTTCACGGAGCCGGCGGGCCCAGAGGATGCTCGTCAGTTCCTGGTAGTCAGGGGCAAGCCCATTCCGACGGGCACTGTGCTTTACGCTACTGTGGCGTGGGTGAAAGATTTGCCGGTCAACACCTTTGCCAAAGGGGATACGTACCCGAAGACCGCGCTCGTCGAAGAAGTGAGCGGGAGAAGCGCCGTTACGCTTGACCTGAGCGATCTGCCGGAGGGTTCTTATAAGATTACCTTCACGAGCGACCCGGAGATGAACCCGATTTTCACCGGTACCCTGACGAGCATCTACGAGAAGACCGGTGTCCCCACGGCCCCCGCGACGCCTGATCTGACGGCGCTGACAGCATCGCCGGTGGATTCCGACGACATCAGGGCTACGGCGATAATCTCTCCCGCGCCCGCGGCAACAGTGGACCTGACCTTCACCCTTACGCAGGATGGCGCAACGGTGCCCGGCTTTACGCCCATTGTGGCGCCGACCGCGGCAGACGGAACGGCGACCGCTACGTTCTACAACGTGCCCGACGGCACGTACACGGTGACCGTGGAAGACACCGCTGGCGTTTACACGCGGCGGACCACGACGGTCACGGTCGACACCACAACACCTCCCCCGAGCGGCGGCGACACTGACGACACCGACGACGGCGGCAGCGGCGGATGCAGCACCGGTTTTGCGGGACTGGCCCTGCTTCTTGCGGCCCCTCTGTTCTTCCGCAAAAAGGACTAGTTAAGCAGTAAGCGCGTGTGGCAGTAGTAAGCTAATGCAGGCGGCTCCGTAAGGGGCCGCCATTTGGATAATACGGGCGATCTCCCTTCAGAGGTCGCCTTTTTACACCCTCTTTACCGGGGTGGCCGGATACGTAAGCATTAATGGATTTTACCTTTCCTTTAAATAAGCAAAAAAGCTCATAAAACTCTGCTATTTCCCGCATATACAAGATTCTCCAAATTTG
>JAISQE010000132.1 GCA_031274425.1 Synergistaceae bacterium
TGGGCTTCGGCATGGCCGAGGGTTTGGCGGAGGCGGGGGCGGACGTCGTCGGGGTTGGTCCCGTCGCGATGCCGGAGCTGGAAAAAAGCGTGACGTCGCTGGGGCGCAGGTTTCTGTACGCGGAGGCGGACCTGACCTCCCAGGACAAAATTTCCGCGATCGTGGACGAGACGGTCAAAAAGCTCGGCAGCGTCGACATCCTTGTGAACAACGCGGGGATCATCCGGCGGGCGGATATGCTCGACTTCACCGAGAAGGACTGGGACGACGTCCTCAACATCAACCTCAAGAGCGTCTTCTTTTTCTCGCAGGCCGCGGCGCGCCGGATGGAACGGCAAGGCCGCGGAGGCAAGATCGTGAGCGTCGCGTCGATGCTCTCGTTCCAAGGGGGGATCCGCGTGCCCTCCTACACCGCCAGCAAGAGCGGCGTAGCGGGCCTGACGAAGCTCATGGCCAACGAGCTGGCAAAGTTCAACATCCAGGTCAACGCCATTGCGCCCGGTTATATGGCTACCGACAACACCGAGGCCCTCCAGAAGGACCCCGCGCGCAGCAAGGAGATTTTGGGCCGCATCCCGGCCGGCCGCTGGGGAATCCCCGACGACCTCAAAGGAACGGTGGTTTTTCTGGCGTCGAAAGCGTCGGATTACGTCACGGGGCACACTTTGGCCGTCGACGGCGGCTGGCTGGCCCGCTAGCGGGCTTGTATTTCAAGGAATGGCTGGGATATAAAGCTCTTCCTTGAATCAGGGGTTTCAGGGGGGCCAGCGAGACGAGCGAACGGGCTCCGCCCCCCTGAGTTTCAATAAAGGAGGGCGCGCAATGATACGCAAATACGAGGTGCTTCAGAAAATAGAGGACGTGGGCGTCGTCGGCATTATCCGGGTGGACAATATCGAGTATGGCGTCATGGCCGCGGAGGCCATTTTCGACGGGGGAATTCCCGTGATCGAGGTTTCCATGACCCACAAGGGCGCTATCGAGATCATGGCTCAGATGACGGCGCAGTTGGGCAAAAAGGGCCTGCTTCTGGGTGCGGGCACCGTCGCCGACCCCGAGACGGCGCGAGCCTGTATGCTGGCCGGCGCGGAGTTCATCTTCGCCCATTGTTTCAGCGAGGATGTCGCCCGCGTCTGCAACCGTTACGGCGTGCCCTATATTCCCGGCGTCGGCACAGTCACGGAGGTCATGAAGGCCTTCGAGTGCGGCTCCGATATCGTAAAGGTCTTCCCCGGCGAGGTGCTGGGGCCCCAGTTCATCAAGGCGGCGCGAGGCCCGCTTCCCAACGCGAAAATGCTGGCGGTGGGCGGGGTCGCTCTCGACAACCTGGAGGTCTGGTTCAAGGCCGGCGCCGTGGGCGTGGGGTTGGGGTCCGCCCTGACGAAACCCGGCGGCAAAGACGGGACCAGCGAGACCATAAAAGCCACGTCCCGGGAGGTCGTCGCGAAGATCGCGTCGATAAGGTCGAAAAAATAAGATCGAAAAAAGTATCCGTTCACGCCTAGAGAACGCCGCGAAACGTCATGATCAAAAATCGTCCTCCGGAGGATTCTTTCCCTCGGAGGACGATATGGTTTTTGCCGTTTGGGCATCCGTTCAAGCCCCACGCGATCAGCGGCTAACAAAGGGGTTCAGGGGGGCCAGTGAGGACCCCGAAGGGAAGGACTCCGAAGGAGCCGAACGGGTCTGCCCCCCTGGGGCTTGAACTTGAACGTTTACCCGTTTGCTATCTTTTGATCAAGGTCTTGGCTGTCTTCGCCAGGCCGACGAACCCCAGCCCGGCGAACGCCCTTATGCCCACGTCGCAGCCGCTGCTTCCCCCGCTCTTTTTGACTCCGTCATCGCCATCGCCATCGCCATCGCCATCATCATCATCATCGCCATCGTCGATGATCGGCTCGTCTTCCGTCCGGTAGATGTCGTAGAAGGTCAGGTCGCTGACGATCGTAATATCCATGCTCGCGCCGGTGGCCGGACCGAAGGCGATCGTCGGGGCTTCTCCTTTATTGCCTTTGTAATAGGAGTCGTAGTAGCGGCTGAAAGCGACCGCGTCGCCCCACTGGGCCGTGTTGTTCTCGAACGTGGAAACGCCGGTGAACGTCGTCTCGATCCTGGAGTCGTCGCTTATCGTCCTCTTGTAGAAACTCCTGCCGTGGTGGATATCCACGGCTCCGCCCGCATACGTGGCCTTGTTGCCGGTGAAAACATTGCCGGCTTGAATGTCGAGTTTCCCGACGCCCTTAGCTCCGACCGCGCCCCCGGACGCGGCCTCGTTGCCGATAAACTGGTTGTTCACGAGGGTGATGTTTCCCATGTAGGCGGAGATAGCGCCGCCCGTTCCCTTCGCGGCTTTGTTGCCGGTGAACGTGTTGTTCGCGGCATAAAGTTTGGGGGTGCCTTTGCCGTGCGGTTCCAGGTATATCGCGCCCCCGCCCCCGCCGACCGTGCCGCCGCCCGAGCTGTCGGCGGTGCAGCCGGTGAAAGTCGAGTTGTAAACGTTGAGAAGGGCGTTGCCCTCGACGAAGATAGCGCCGCCGAGCTTCAATTGATATCCGCCCTCTTTGACCTTCAGATTGGAGAGGCTCACGGCGACCTCCGGCTCGGAGTCCGTGACGCCCTCGACGTTGAAGACCGGGAATCCCTTGCCGTCGATCTCGTGCCCGTTGCCGAAGATGTTCACGTTTTTCGTGACGTAGACGGTGGCCCCGGTGATGTCGTCCACCACGGCGGCGTTGGGATTGGTCGGGTCCGAAACAAGGTCGCCGGTGAGATAGACGATATCTCCGTCCTCGACGGTTCCCTCCGTGACGATGCCGTGCCCTTCCTCGTCCGTTTCGAATTCCCCGTTCACGTATTTTGCGTAGCCGAGGGCTTCCTGCAGCTGCCTGTACGTGCTGATCGGAATAATGGAGCCCGTGAAGTGTTTGGTACGGTCCGCGTCGGCGAAAAGAGTGGCGGGAACGGCGTCCCCATTCACCTTCAACTTGCTTGGCGGGGTTGAGGCGACGTCGCTGCCTGTGTACGTGGGATCGTAAGCGACGCCGAATATGTAGTCTTCGGTGCCGGCCACGGCCGCCTCATTGCCGGAGAACGTCGCGGAGATGTCCGCGTCGACGTCCGTCGTGCTGATGACGGGGGTTCCGCGGGAGGCCGCCCTGCCGGACGCGTAAAAAACGTGGACGGCCCCGCCGGAATGCGTGGCCACGTTGTCCGTGAAGCTGGAACTGCCCGTCACTTTGAGCCTCGCTCCATTGCCGTACAGGGCGATCGCTCCGCCGAGCGGGGCGTTGTTTCCGTCGAAGGTGGAATTGGAGATCGTCAGGTTCGCGTAAAACCCCAGTATCGCGCCGCCCGCTCCGGCCTCGGTCTTGTTGCCCTCAAAAACGCAGTCTTCGATCGTAAGCGTCGGCCCGAAGGCGCTGCCATGAGGCCCGGCGTAGACACCGCCGCCCCCGCCCATTTTCGCGCTGCCGTTTTTGACGACGGCGTTCTTCAACGCGATCTCGGCCTTGTTCTCGAAGAACATGCCGCCGCCCATCTTCAACTGATAACCGGCGCCGTCCACCGTGACGTTCTGGATCACGATTCCCTCCAGCGGGCCGCCGGCCGCGTCCCTGTTCCCTTCTACATGGAAAGAGGGGTAGCCTCGTGAGGTGATCGTATGATCTTTGCCGTCGATCGTGACGTTCGGTCTCGATATCGTGAGGGTGGACCCGGTATCCTCGTCCGTCAACGCTCCGAGGTCCGGCATCCCGTTGACGTCCAGGTCGGCCGTCAGCTCGATCAGAATATTCTCGTCTTTGGTGTCGTCGTATTGGTCGCCGTCCGGGTTGATGGCCTTCAACTGGTTGTAGAGCTCTTCGTAGGTGCCGACGGTGAAGGTCGCGGCGTCGGCGACGGCGGCAAAAACAAACGCCGCGCAGGCGGCCGCCAGAATTGAAACGATTTTGCGGTGATGAAACTTCATAGTGTGTTCCTCCTTTAACTTGTTTTCGAGTAAAGCGCCGTTTTTCACAGGGCGCGCCCTAGGGACCTCTCGCCCGGGCAAAGGCGTAGCGGCGATAGAGAGATAGATATTTGAGAAATTTAAGAGATTTGAGAAGTTTAAGATATTTGAGAAATTTAAGATATTTGAGAGATTTTGTCGCCCTCATGGTTTCCCGCTCCCTTCTTTTTCGGCGGCGCTTCCGCCGAGCTGGGACAGGCGAAGATAGCCGGGGGTCGCGAGTTTCGTTCCGTCCGACATGAGCCATATAGCCTCCGCCCCATGTCTCGCGATCAGGGATCGGGCCTCGTCCCTGGGGAGGATGAAAGCGGCTGTCGAGAGAATATCCGCGGTGGCGGAGTCCGGGTGAAAGACGGTCACGGCCCGCACGCCGTCGGCCGGAAAGAGCGTCTTCGGGTCGATGATGTGGTGGTAGCGCCGGCCTTCCGCCGTGAAATAACGCTGGTCGTTCCCGCTGGTGACGACCGAGCCGTTCGAGAGATAAAGAACGTCGAGTATTTTCGAGACGTCGCCGTCGCTGGGAGCGCGCACGCCGATGCTCCACGTCTCGCGCCCGTCCAGCGGCTCGCCGATGACCGCCACGTTTCCGCCCGCGTTGATCAGTCCCGATTGCAGGCCGGACTTACGGAGCAGCTCCACCGTTTTTTGCACCGCGTAACCTTTCGCCAGGGCCCCCACGTCGAGGCGCATGTCGTCGTAACGCAAAAAAACCGTCGATCGTTCGCGGTCGATGACGATGTCATGGACGGAGATATGCGAGCCCGCGGCGATCAGTTCCGATCGTGACGGTACGGAGGCGTCTTCGCCGTTCGCCAGGGCCCTTTCGCGATGGTCGTGCCAGATCGAGAGGACGGGCCCCAACGCCGCGTTGACGGCCCCGCCCGTGTCGTCATAGGCGTTTCGAGCGATTTCGAGAAGCTCCGCGATGGACGGGTCGACCCGCATCGGAGCGGTTCCGGCGGCGTCGTTGAGGGTTTTCATGTTGACCAGGCCGTCGTAGCTGTTGTAGATGTCGAACAAGCGGTGCAGGCGGCTCATTTCCTCGTGGAGAATGTTGGAGTATCGCTCGAACTCGGCGTCGTCTTTCACGAAGGCCGTGAACGAGACGAGGGTGTTGAACGTGTCGAAAAACTCCGCGGAAAATTTGCGAGGTTTTCCCCGAGAGCCTCCGTCCCTGTTCCAGGCCCAAAGGGCCAGCGGCACGAGCGCCGCGAACAACAGGGCGGCGAGGACGCGATACGTTCGACGGCTCATGTCTGCGAACTCCGGGCGTCTTTGACGGCCGCGTCCCGAACAGGGGCGTTTTTGAAAAGGGGCATCACGACGCGGAGCAACACGGCCGTCAGGCTGCCGGCAAGGATCCCCGCAACGGCCATCACCGGAAGGAGGAGCAGCAAGAGATTGGTCGACGTCAGCCACGACGCGACGAGAAGCTGCGTCATGTTGTGCGTGACGGCCCCGGCGATGCTGAGCAGGAAATACGAAGCGCTCCGCCACGCCGCCGCCAGCAGCGCGATCACCAGCAGCGAAAGCACGCCGCCGCTGAGGCTCAATAGCCCCGCGATCGGCCCTCTCATCACGAGAATGGAGAGGGATTTCAGCGCGGCCAGAGTGAACGCGGCGCGTTTGCCGATAAAAAAGAGCGCGTACATCGTCACCACGTTCGAGAGTCCGAAACGCATGTGAAACGGCAGAGGGGGAAACATGCCCTCAATGATGGAAAGCACGAAGATCATGGACAACATGAGAGCGAGGGTTGTGGTCTCCCGCAAGGTGAACTTCTTCATCTTCAATTTCAATTTCAATTTCAATCTCCTTCGCCGGGTCAATAGGTGGCGCTGTCCAGCGTTTTTCTTTCTTCCGTTTTTCTTGCTCCCGCCGCGACGCGGACGACGACTTTGTTCGGAAGGCACACGGCCGACTGCCCCGGCGTCGACAGAAACCCGAAATGGATGCATATTTTGTCCGGGCAATCGGAACGAATAAATCCGATCGCTCCATTTCGAACGGCGATCCGCACGGCCGGCCGGCCGGCGGGAGTGTAGAGCCCGTTTTCATCCAGCGCGACCGTGGCGCTTACCTGGCCGTCCACGCTGATCTCCGCGTACCTTTCGCCCTCTTCCGTCCGGCGCGTCGTGAAAAAATAAAAGACGGAAAGGGCGAAGAGCAGCCCCAAAACAAATAAGAGATCGCGTACCGAGAAAAATTTTCTATACATTTTAGTTGGCTCCTACAAACTTTCCCTCGAACCGAATGCGCCCCACCACAGAGAGAGATAAAATCGACCACCGTGCGACATCGAAAAGCCGGAGCGACGTTTCCATCATCTATCATCTTAGCACAATAAGTTCGCTTATTGAAACTTTAATCGAAACGTTCAAGCCCATAGGCGGAGCCCGCTCGACGTTTTCGACGCGGCCGGTATCGAAAAAGCCGAAGAGGAACATTCCTCTTCGGCTTCGTATAGGGTACGCGGTGGTTTGAGATGACTACTTTTTCTTTGCGGTTTGGGCTGAAGGCTTGGGCAGGGCCAGAGCTACGCCCTTGCCCGGAGTGGATTGGGGATCGACGGCCGCGAAGACCTTTTTCGTGGTCTCAGTGGAGTCGTCGTAGACCGTTCCGTAGATCTCGTTGCCCAACATGTCGTAGTGGCGCAGGTACGTCACGGCAAACTGTTTTCCGTCCTTGCTGTACTCGTACTCATACTCGGTAAAATAGATGCTGCCGGCCACATCCGCCGCGATTCCGTACTTCGACATCAGGAGGTCGATGGTCTGCTGTTTGATGGACTCGTTCGTGTAGTATTTTCGGGAAACCGCGAAAGGAACTCCGTCTCTCGTACCGTAATCCAAAAGGTACCACTGCATTTTGACGTGATCCTGCCCCAAATTTTTTTGCTTCGCAGGATCCCACGCCATCGCGGGCAATGCGGAACATACCACTGCCACAACCAACAACGCCAACACTACTGACTTCTTCACTACTAAAACAACCCCTTCCTAAAAATGACAACAACAACAACAACAACAACAACAAAATAACAACGACCGAAACTGTAATCTCAGGGACGTCAACAAGAGCATTTTAGCATAAATCGCAACTTATTTGTCACTACTCGGGGCTTCCCAAAGCCGCAAGTATGCTTTATTTCGTATGCTTTATTTTAATTAGAAGGGGGTAACGTGACGTAACGGCAATACGGGGGGCGCGTTTGCCGCCTCCCCCCGCTTCAGGGGCTTTTATCCGCCCAAGTAGGCTTTTTTTACCTCGTCGTTGTTCAGGAGCTTTTTCGCGTCCGCTTCCAGCGCGATTCTGCCCGTTTCGAGCACGTAGCCCCGGTGGGCTACCGAAAGCGCCATTCGGGCGTTCTGCTCCACGAGCAGTATCGTCACTCCCGCCTTGTTGAGTTCCTTGATGATGTCGAATATCTGCTGCACCAGCACGGGGGCAAGGCCCATCGAGGGCTCGTCCATCATCACGAGCCGCGGAAGAGACATCATCGAACGCCCCAAGGCCAGCATCTGCTGTTCCCCGCCCGAGAGGGTGCCCGCAATTTGCCGTTTTCTCTCTTTCACGCGGGGAAACCTTTGGTAGACATCCCCCATGGTTCTCCTGTTTTTTTCCTTCCCCTGTATGTATCCGCCCATTTCAAGGTTTTCCTCCACGATGAGCTGCTGAAAGATCCTCCGCCCCTCCGGCACGTGGGAGAGGCCCTTTTGCGTGAGCTTATACGTCTCGGTCGAGCTGATGTCCTCGCCCATAAAACTTATCCTGCCGCCCTTCGAGCGCAGAAGCCCCGAGACAGTTTTCAGAATCGTGCTCTTGCCCGCTCCGTTCGCGCCGATCAGGGTGACGATCTCGCCTTGAGCCACCTCGAAAGAAACGTTCTTGACGGCGTGAATGGCGCCGTAGTACACATTCAGATTTTCCACTTTCAGCATGATTTTTGTTCCCCCTCATTCTCCTCTTTGCTGCCCGAGGTATGCCTCGATAACCAGCGGATTGTTTCTGATCTCGTCGGGCGTCCCCTGAGCGATGATCAGGCCGTAATTCAAGACCAGAATACGCTCGCAGATCCCCATAACGAGACTCATATCATGTTCGATCAAAATGATCGCCACGTCGAATTTGTCGCGGACGTCGTGGATCGTGCGCATGAGCTCCGCCGTCTCTGACGGATTCATCCCGGCGGCGGGCTCGTCCAGCAGCAATACTTTCGGGTTCGTCGCCAGAGCCCGCGCGATCTCCAGGCGGCGCTGAGCGCCGTAAGGAAGGCTTTGGGCCGGGGCGTCCGCCATGTCCTCCATATCGAACACGGCAAGAAGTTTCCGGCTGAGCTCGGTCGCCGCGGCTTCCTGCTTCCAATAGGAGGGCAAGCGCAGGCAGCCCTCCAGCAGGGAATAGGTCATGCTGTTGTGCAACGCGATCCTCACGTTGTCTACTACCGAAAGAGACTTGAACAACCGGATGTTCTGAAAAGTCCGGGCTATGCCGTGCTGCGTGATCTCGTGGGTGCTTTTTCCGAGAGTGTTTTCGCCCGTCAGCCGTATTCCGCCCCTGGAGGGTTGGTAGACGTTGGTGAGCAGGTTGAAGACCGTGGTTTTGCCCGCGCCGTTGGGGCCGATGAGCCCCACGATCTCGCGGTTCTGCACCTGAATGTTGAAGTCGTCCAGCGCCTGAAGGCCGCCGAAATTTATCCCCAAATTCGAGACATCGAGAATAGGCGTCACTGGATTCACTTCCCTTTTGCGGGGGCCTGTTTTTGCGGAAGCCTGCCGCGCATCAGCATGGAAAATTTATCCAAAGCGTCCCCCAGAGAGAACTCGTAGCGCCCGCAGAGGCCGGAGGGTTTGAAAATCATGACCACCACCAACAGCAGCGAGTAGATGACCATGCGGTATTCCGCGAAACCCCGCAGGAGCTCCGGCAGAATCGTCAAAACCGTCGCCGCCGCCACCGAGCCGAACAGGGAACCGAGCCCGCCCAGAACCACGATCACAAGGATCTCCGCCGACCGCATGAACCCGAAACTGGAGGGGTCCAAGATGCTGAGGTAATGGGCGTAAAGACCTCCGGCCACTCCCGCGAACCCCGCCGAGACCGTAAAGGCCAAAACCTTGTAATAGGTGGTGGGAATCCCCGACGCCTCGGCGGCGATCTCGTCTTCGCGAATGGAGAGAATGGCGCGGCCGTGACGCGATTTTATGAGCGTGCTGATGACGAATAACGTGACGAGCACGGAGATGTAAACCCACGTGACGGTCGTCTGTCTGCCGATGCCCTTGAGGCCGTAAGCGCCGCCCGTAAACTTCAGGTTCAGGATGATCACCCTTATGATCTCGCCGAAACCCAGCGTGATGATGGCCAGGTAATCGCCCCTGAGCCGAAGCGCCGGCAGGCCGATGACCACGCCGAAAACCGCCGCCGTGAGCCCGCCGACGACGAGCGCCAGAGGAAGTTCCACATTGGTGGGGAGGTTGACCGCCATCGAAAAAAGAGCCGCGGCATAAGCTCCCACCGACATGAATCCGGCGTGCCCCAACGGAAGCTGGCCCAAAAATCCGGCCGAGAGGTTGAGGCTCACCGCCAAAATAATATTGAAACCTATGGGAATGAGCATCAGAGCCTGGTAGCGATTCAAAACTTTGGCGTCGATGAGGGCCATCAAGACGATGTACAGTCCCGCGGCCGCCGTCGCGTTGAGCGCATATCTAAATGAAGTCTTTTTCAGGAGTCGAGTCGCCATTTCGGGTTCACACCTTTTCGTTTCGAGGTCGGCCGAATATCCCGGAGGGCCTTATCAGCAGCACGAAGATCAATATCCCGAACACCACCGCATCAGTCAATTGCGAGCTGATATATCCCTTTGTGAGGCTTTCGGCGATTCCGATGCACAACCCGCCGGTCATCGCTCCCGGAAGGGATCCGATGCCTCCGAGCACCGCCGCCACGAACGCCTTAAGGCCCAGCATCGAACCCATCGTGGGCTGTATCTGGGAATAGGAGCAACAGTAGAAGACCGCCCCCACGGCGGCCAGCCCCGAGCCCAGCGCGAAGGTAAAGGATATCGTGTTGTTCACGTTGACCCCCATGAGCTGCGCGGTCTCGTTGTCCTCCGAAACGGTCCTCATGGCTTTGCCGATCTTGGTTTTTTTCACCAACAGAGTGAGCCCCGTCATGAGAAAAATCGACACTCCTATCGTCAGAGTCGTGGCGCTCGAGAACTGCCTTTCGCCGATGGTCACCGTTCCGGTGAAGATGTTCGTGAACATCCTCGGGTTTGCCGAAAACAGCAGTTGCATCGTATTTTGCAACAATAGGCTCACCCCGATAGCCGTCACCAAAAGAGAGAGCCTGCCGGATTTGCGCAGCGGCTTGTAAGCTATCTTCTCTATCAGCACGCCGAGGGCGGAGCAAATGGCGACGGAGGCCAGCGCCGCCAGCCACGCGGGAACGGAGAAGCGGGACATGAGATACCAGGTGCTGTACGCGCCGACCATGATAATGTCGCCGTGGGCGAAATTGACGAGTTTCACGATGCCGTAGACCATGCTGTATCCCAGCGCCACAAGCGCGTAGATGCTCCCTATCTGAAGACCGTTGATTAACAGGTACACGAGTGTCATGCAAAACAATCCTTCCCGAAGACGGAGATCGCCCAAGCGATCCTTCCGACCTCCCCGATCTCGCTCGAAGAGGAGTTCCGCCTTATAAATAACTCAATATTTTGCGGCGAAACTGTAAGCGCCGCCCTGAATCTTGGTGATCGCCACCTCTTTCACGGGGTTGTTGTCTTTGAAGGCAATGTGGCCCGTCACGCAGTCGAGGTTGGTGGCGGCCATTTTATCGATGATCGCCTGATACGATTCGGGGGTCGCCCCTATTTCCACGCCGTCCGCGGCGGCCTTCTTGATGGCGTCGAAGAGAATGAGGGCGGCGTCGTAACCGAGCGCCGCAAGCGAATTCGGGATCGTGCCGAAATCGGCCTCGTAGTTCTTGCGGAAATCCTGCACGAGCGGCGAGGGGTCGTCGCTGAAATAATGGTTCGCGAAGTGCAGTCCCTCGAAAACCGAAATATCCGCGCCCTCTATCTCCAAAATGCCGTCGGCCCCGTCCACGCCGAGGAACGTGGCGGTGATGCCGGCCTTCCTCGCCTGCGAGCAGAGGAGGTATACCCTATTGTAGTAGTCCGGCAAAAACAGAACGTCGGGGGCGAGTTCCGCTATGCGCGTAAGCTGCGCGTTGAAGTCCACGTCGTCGGTGGTGTAGCTTTCGGCGGCCACGACCTTGAGGCCGATTTCGGCCGCGCTTGCGTTAAACGCGTTGTAAAGCCCGGTAGAGTAAGCGTCGGAAACGTTATAGATGACCGCCGCCGTCTTCGCGCCCAGCGCCCCGGCGGAGAACCGCGCCATCGTCCCGCCCTGGAAGGGGTCTTCGAAGCAGGCGCGGAAGTAGTTCTTGCCGTAGCTGGTCACGTCCGGGTGGGTAGCGGTGCCCGTGATGCCGGGGATGTTGTCGACCGCTGAGGCCTCCGCCACGCCGAAGGTGGGGGCGCTGGTCACCGGCCCGATGAAAGCCGCGACCTCGTCGGCCGTGACCAGTTTGTTGTAGGCGTTCAAGGCTTCCGTGGGGTCGCCTTTATCGTCGTAAATGACCAGTTCGATCTTGCGGCCGTCGACGCCGCCGGCGTTGTTGAAAATCTTCGTGTAGAACTCCACGCCGTTGCGAAGCAGGCTTCCATACATGGATACTCCGCCGGTGAGCGGAGCGATGACGCCCACCTTGATCGCCTCGCCCGCGGCTCCAAAAGCCGCGTTGCCCCAACAAAACGTCGCAACGAACGCCACTGCCAAAATTCTTCCCATAACCTTCCTCATGTCGAACTTACCTCCAATTAGTCAAAAATATAAAGCAATTTATTGATTAAAACGGAATAAGAGGTATCTAATTTCGATTTTTAGACCCTCTTCGTTTATTCGGTGAACTTTACAAGCAAAACTCGATATTGTCAATAAAGATCTGACATAAAGACAGGGCAAACGCATCGGGAAAAAGCATGGGGAGTAGATCAAGCGCAAGCGAGTAACATCGGCCCCGATGTGGTTTTGGGCGCGATTACGAAGCGCTATCACATTGGCTCCATCCCCGCGACATTTTGTGTTTTGACAAATTACGAGAGCGGTTCGCAGCAATTTCTCTGAGCATTTCTCTGACAACTTATGAGAGCAATAACACTGCGTTAATGCTTATGTATATGACGGGTTTATATCCATGTGCAAGTAAGGGATTTTGTCAAAAAGAAAAATCGCTTACACGCTTAAATTTCAAGATTAATCACCCCCCTGATTTCTCAGGGGGGTTTTTAGCGCAAGATTTTTTCGCCGACAACTCACAACGATCCGTAGACAAGCCGCGGCAACGCCAGCGAGAGCCAGGGAGCGTAGGTCACCGCGAACAGGACCAGAATCAGCGCCACGACCATCGGTAAAATGGGGCGGCTTACCTCCTCGATCGTCAGGCCCGTTATCGCGCTCGCCACGTAGATGTCGATGGCCACGGGAGGCGTCGCCATCCCAATGGCAAGCCCCACGACGATAATGATCCCGAAGTGAATGAGGTTTCCGCCCACGCCGGCGATGGCCGGCAGAAAGATCGGGGTCAGGATGATCAGGGCGGACGCGGTCTCCATGAACATCCCCGCGACAAGAATGATGAGCGTGATCACGAGGTAGACCATAAACGGAGCGCCGCCCGTCATCTGCAGCACGGCGGACGCGATCTTGTCGGGGATCTCGTAAAACGCAAGCTGCCATCCGAAGATCTTCGACGTCGATATGATGAACATGATCAGCGCGCTGGTGACGCCGGAGTTGACGATGAGACGGTAGGCCGTCTTCAAATTCAGCGCCTTGTAAACGAACACCGCGACGAAGAGCGAATAGGCGACGGCCACCGCCGCGGCCTCCGACGGCGTGAAATAGCCGGAGAAAATGCCGCCCAATATAAGCACCGGAGTCATCAGGCCCCAAAGCGCGTCGATGAATCGCTTGCGCTTCTCCTTCGAGTCCACCGGATCGCTCGCCGGATAATTGCGTTTCTTCGCCACGTAGAGGGCGTAGACGACCAGGATGCCGCCCATCAGAAAACCTGGGGTGAAGCCCGCCATGAAGAGTTTGCTGACCGGAACCCCGACGATGACCGCGTAAAGCACCATCGGAACGCTCGGCGGGATGACGACCCCTATCGTGCCGGCGGAGGCGATGAGCGCCGCCGAAAAGTCCAGGTCGTAACCCTTGCGCTTGAGCTGCGGCAGGAGCGCGGAACCCACCGCTGCGGTGGTGGCGGCCCCGCTGCCGGATATGGCGGCGACGAACATCGACGCCACGATGGAGACGATGGAGAGTCCTCCCCGTATCCGTCCCATGGCGGCCTCCGCGAACACCACGATGCGGTCGGATATGCCACCCCGAGCCAGAATGTCGCCGGCCATCACGAAAAACGGCACCGCCACCAGCGAAAACGAATTCACTCCAGAAAAGAGCGTTTGAGGCAGCGCTTCGAGGGGCATGTCCGAAAGGACCATGACCAGCATGGCCGAGACCCCGATGGAGAGCGCTATGGGGACGCCGAAAACGAGCAACAGCAAAAACGAGACGATCAGCGCCACGCCCATTTACGCCGCCTCCTCGATGGGCGCGCCGTATTTGAGCAAGTTCTCGACGTGAACCGCCAGATGCAGGATCGCCACCGCTCCGGTAAGGGGGAAGACCAGGTACATCCAAGCCATGGATATCGGCATCGACGACGCCATCTGCATCCTCTCCGCGATGCAGAGCACCGCGCCATACCACCCTGTCGCCCCGAAGAAAATCATCCCCACCAGTTCTATCGCGATCATGACGATTTTTCTGACGGGTTTCGGCAACACGTCGAGCATGAAATTGACGGCGATATTGGCTCCTCGTTTGAAGGCCACGGTCGTTCCCAGGAAGGAGGCGAAGACCAGTAAAAAGCACGTCGCCTCCTCCGACCAGGTCAGCGCTTTGAACCAAATTCTACAGACGATCTGCAGGATCGTCACTACGGTCATCAACGTCAGCGTCGCGAACAAACCCGCCTCGCAAACCAAGTTCACCCCGTGGCTCAAACGCCCCAGAAACGAACGACGTCGAAATTCGACCGGCTCCATGGTCCTTACTTCGTGTCCAGTATAGACTGGATGAGCTCTTTCCCGTACTCTTGCTCGTACTTCTCATAGACGCTCTTGACCGCGTCTCTGAAAAGAGAAAGGTCGGGCTCCGAGACCTGCATTCCCTTGTCCTTCAAAGACTGAAGCCACTCGGCCTCCATGTTGTTGTCCAGGTCCCGGTTGTATTTCGCGGCCTCGAGGGCGCTGTCGGACGCGATCTTTTGCTGTTCGGGCGAGAGCTTATTCCACGTCCTCATGCTCATGAGGATCACGTTGGGAGCGTACGCGTGACGGGTTATGGAGAGGTACTTATTCGACTCGTTGATGTTGTAGGCCGCTATGACGTTCAACGGATTTTCCTGGCCGTCGATGGTGCCCTGCTGCAGCGCCGTCAGAGCCTCGGTCCAGGCCATCGGGACGGCGTTCGCCCCCAGCGCCGTGAAGGAGTCGATGTAGATCGGGTTCTGCATGACGCGGATTTTCAGACCCTTGACGTCCTCCGGCTTCTCGACGGGACGAACGCTGTTGGTCAGGTTGCGGAAGCCCCTCTCCCCGTAGGCGAGGCCCTTCCAGCCCAGCTTCTCCATCTCCTGGAAAAACCCTTCCCCTATGGGACCGTCCAGGACTTTGTACGCGTGTTCCGGAGTCGAAAAGAGAAACGGCAGGTCTAGAACCCCGAAGCTCGGGAGGAAATTGATCACCGGGCCTCCGGTGATGATGCCCATGTCCACCGTTCCCATCTTGAGGCTCTCCAGCAGGTTGCGCTCGTCGCCAAGTTTCGCGTTCGGGTAGATCGTCACCGTGACCTCCCCGTTCGTGCGCGCCTCCACCAGCTCCTCGAATTTCAGCGCCGCTTCGTGAAAGACGTCCTTTTCGTTGATGGCGTGACCGAGCTTCAGGTCGATGGCGGCCCAGCCCGTCCCCATCGTCGCGAAAAGAAACACCAACGCCATTGCCGTACTCAAACACTTTTTCATATTCACATACATATACATACACCCTTCCAAATTTGTTTTGTATCGAGTTTTACGATTTGCCCGCCAGGCCGTTGAAGCGCATTACGGCTCCGGTGCTCGCGGAGCTCACTTGGCTCGAATAGCGGGCAAGCCAGCCGCTTTTGACCCTAGGAGCCGGAAGCGCGTGGTTTTTCGACCTGGCTTGAAGCTCCTCCTCCGACACCCGGGCGTTGACGCTGTGTTTCGGGATATCGATCTCAATGATGTCGCCCTCTCTGAGCAAGGCTATCGACCCCCCTTCCGCGGCCTCGGGAGAGACGTGCCCGATGGACGCGCCCCGGGACGCGCCCGAAAATCGGCCGTCGGTGATGAGCGCGACGCTTTTGTCGAGCCGCATGCCCGCCAGCGCCGAGGTAGGCGCCAGCATTTCGCGCATGCCGGGGCCGCCTCTTGGGCCCTCGTAGCGGATGACCACCACGTCGCCCGCCGTGATTTTGCCCCCGTAGATGGCGTCGATCGCCTGTTCCTCCGAGTCGAAGACCCGGGCCGGGCCGGAGTGGACCATCATTTCGGGCGCGACCGCGCTTTGCTTGACGACGCAGCCGTCGCGCGCGATGTTCCCCCACAGGACGGCGATGCCGCCGGCGGCGCTGTAGGGGTTATTCAGCGGCCGAACGACCTGGGGGTTTCTGTTGACGGCGTCGCGCACGTTGTCCCCTACGGTTTGGCCCGTGGCGGTCATGGCGGAGTCGTCCAGGTGTCCGGCTCCGGCGAGCTGCTTCATCACCACGGGAAGGCCGCCCGCCTCGTAGAGGTCTTGAACGTGATGGGGCCCCGCGGGCGCCAGATGGCAGAGATTGGGGACCTTGCCGCTGATCTCGTTGATTTTGTCCAGGTTCAGGGAAATCTCGGCCTCGTTGGCGATGGCCAGAAGGTGCAGCACGCTGTTCGTGGAGCAGCCCAGAGCCATGTCCACCGCCAGAGCGTTTTTGATGGATTTTTCGTTGATGATGTCGCGGGGTTTGATGTCGCGTTCCAACAGCTCCATCACCTTCATGCCCGCGCGTTTGGCGAGCTGGGTGCGGGCCGCGTAGACGGCGGGCACCGTGCCGTTGCCGGGGAGAGCGATGCCGACGGCCTCGGCCAGGCAGTTCATGGAGTTGGCCGTGTACATGCCGGAGCAGGAACCACAACTGGGGCACGACGTCTCCTCGATGCGGCGGAGCTCGGCGTCGTCGATCAGTCCGGCCTTGTAGGCGCCCACCGCCTCGAAGTTCGTGTTGAGGTTGATGGCCTTGAAACCCTCTTTGGGGTCGTCCTTCCTGCCCGCCAACATGGGGCCGCCGGAGACCAGCACGGAGGGAATGTTGATGCGGGACGCGGCCATGATCATGCCGGGGATGATTTTGTCGCAGTTGGGGATCAAGACGAGCCCGTCCATACAGTGCGCCATGGCCATGGTTTCGACCGAATCCGCGATCAGCTCGCGGGAGGCCAGCGAGTACCTCATGCCGCCGTGCCCCATGACGATGCCGTCGCACACGCCGATCACCGGCATCAGTATCGGCGTCCCCCCCGCCATGTAGACCCCCGCCTTCGCGGCCTCCGCCAGTTTGTCCAGATGAATGTGTCCGGGCACGATTTCGCTGAAGGCGTAGATCACGCCGATCAGCGGACGGCTTATTTCCTCCGCGGTGAACCCGCAGGCGTTGAACAAAGAGCGATGCGGAGCGCGGTCCGCCCCCTTGGTGACGGTATGACTTCTCAAAGTCACGACGAAGACCCCCCTCTGAATTTTTAGTAAGCATTCAACCCCAAGGAAGCAGAGCCCGTTCGGCCCCTTGGATTCGACGCGCGCGTTCGACTTTCGGGAAATTGCCCTTATAATATCATAAACACACTGAACAGCGACGCCTGCTAAAATATTAAATTAAATGCCTGCGGCGCCGATTTGGGATTCTGAATTGGATTGGATTGGATCTGAATTGGATCTGGGGAGGGTTCCGTAGGGGAACAAAAAAAGGAGGCGAACATGAAAAAAAAACTGGTGGTTTTGACCGGGTCGGGAATAAGCGCGGAAAGCGGAATGAAGACGTTTCGGGACAACAACGGACTCTGGGAGGAATACGACGTCATGGAGGTCGCCAGCATCGACGGGTGGCATAAAAATCCCAAACTGGTGCTCGAATTCTATAACCAACGGCGGCGTCAACTGGCGACGATAGTCCCCAACGAAGCGCATAGGATACTGGCGGAGCTGGAAAAGCATTTCGACGTATATATCGTCACGCAAAACATAGACGATCTGCACGAACGGGCCGGCAGCACGAAGATCCTGCACCTGCACGGGGAACTGACGAAAGCGCGGAGCGTGGGAGACGAGACGCGCGTCTGGGACATCGGCTACGGAGATATCGCCTGGGGGCAGACGGGCGAGGACGGGACGCAACTGCGCCCCCATATCGTCTGGTTCGGCGAGGCCGTCCCCTTGATCATGGAGGCCGAACGTCAGGTCCGGGAAGCCGATATCTTCGCGGTCATCGGGTCGTCGCTGGTGGTGTATCCCGCGGCGGGGTTGGCCACGTCCCTGCGCCCGGAGACGAGGGCGTTCCTCGTCGATCCGAAAGAGGTGGAGATGCGGCTGCCTCGGAACTTCACCATCATCAAAGAAACGGCGACCGTGGGCGTCGGAAAAATGCGCGACATGCTTCTGAGCTGATTGCGCTGATTATGTGGTATAAGTTTGTAAATTCGACAGGAGGTTCGTGATGGTGAAAAAAGTATTTTCCGTTCCCGATATGTCTTGCGAGCATTGCGTGAAAGCGATCTCGAAGGCCCTGGATGGAGCAGGGTTTTCCGGTTACGAGGTCGCGTTGGACGTCAAAGAGGTGCGGGTGAATACGGACGCGCCGGAGAAAGTGGCCGCGATCCTCGAGGACGAGGGTTATCCGGCAGCTTTAAAATAGGAGGACCGTTCGAATGAATAGTATGGATATCGCCGCCAGGTCGCTGGCTGCCCACCGCGCAGCCAAGGGAAAGCTTTTTACGGGAAGCAAGATGCCGGTGGAGAGCATGGACGACCTCTCGCTGGCTTACACGCCAGGCGTGGCTGAGCCTTGCCGGGAGATCGCGCGCAATCCCGACGCGGTGTACGAGGTCACCTCCAAGTGGAACACCGTCGCCGTCATTACGGACGGCAGCGCGGTGCTGGGCTTGGGCGACATCGGCCCCGAGGCGTCGCTTCCCGTCATGGAGGGCAAAAGCGTCCTCTTCAAGCGTTTCGCGGACATCGATTCCTTCCCCTTGGCGCTGCGCACCCACGACGTAGACACGATCGTCGAGACGGCCTGGCTTCTCACGCCCGGACTGGGAGGCATCAACCTAGAGGACATATCCGCCCCCCGTTGCTTCGAGATAGAGCGCAAGCTACAGGCGAAATGCGACATTCCCGTTTTCCACGATGACCAGCACGGGACGGCGGTCATCACCTTCGCGGGGCTTTTGAACGCCTTGAAAATCGTGGACAAGAAGCTGGCGGACGTGAAGATCGTGCTGAACGGCGCGGGCGCTGCGGGGACGGCTATTTGCAAGTTTCTGCTGTCCGCTGGGGCCAAAAACGTCATCCTGTGCGACCGCAGCGGGGCCATTTACAAGGGACGCTCCGCCGGCATGAACCCGTCCAAGGAGGAGATGGCCGACGTCACCAACCCCGCGAAAGAGCAGGGGAACCTGGCCGACGTTCTGAAGGGTGCGGACGTCTTCATGGGCGTCTCGGCGCCGGATACCGTCACCGGCGATATGGTGAAGACCATGGCGAAGGGCTCGGTTCTTTTCGCTATGGCCAACCCCACCCCCGAGATCTTTCCCGACGCGGCGAAGGCGGCGGGGGCCACCGTCGTGGCCACGGGACGCAGCGATTTCCCCAATCAGGTCAACAACTGCATGGGATTTCCGGGGATCTTCAGGGGAGCGCTGGACGTGCGCGCGAAATGCGTCAACGAGGAGATGAAGTTGGCCGCGGCTTACGCGCTGGCGGGTTTGGTGAGCGATAAAGAACTGACCGCGGACTATATTTTGCCCCAGGCGCTGGACGCTCGTGTGGTTCCGGCCGTGGCGAAGGCCGTAGGCGAGGCCGCGCGCAAAACGGGGGTCGCCAGGCTGTAGGAAATCCCCGCGTACGAGCCGCCGGATTGCGGCCGGCGGCTCGCATCGCGTTACCAAAATAAATTTGTAAATCTGTTCCGTAACTATGTTAAAATTGATATAATATTGTTGTTATACGTCACAGTATACGCAAAATTCTCCCTCTTACAAGCATCATCAAAAGTGTC
>JAISQE010000177.1 GCA_031274425.1 Synergistaceae bacterium
TGGATCGGGGACTCGGAATGTTTGCGGGGCTCAATGTCCTTCCCAAGACCACATGGTATAGCGCCTACTCCGCTGCTGTAGAGCGTAAAGACAACATTGCATTTATGAAATCGCTAAACTGCATTTTTGCCGAGCACGGACTCCTGTCTGACACCGCAAACCTTGATTTTACAGCGATTCCTTACTGGGGCGACGAAAACCCATTTGAAAATAATTGGTCCGGGAAACGCTCTAAAGCATTGATCTCCATTCAGGCTGCGCTGGCGCAGGACCCCGATACAGGTATACTCAGTTATGGCGATACCACCGTCAAGCATGGCGAACGTCATTTTGATAGAGGTGCCCAACCAACTCGGACCCAAAGCTCTCTCACGCCTCAGCGAACTCGAAGGCGTATAGGCCGCCGGGTCCGTGTACTGTTGAGGGAACCAATGTGGAGCGCCGATTCAATGCAACGAGTGTCGGCCGTTCATATCATATCCAGTTTGAGGAACGCGGAGAGGATACCGCCCTGGTCGATGTCCTCGGTCACCAGGTCCGCCACCGCCTTCAGCTCCGTGTTGGCGGCCCCCACCGCGAGGCCGAGGGGGGCGTTGCGCACCATCTCGATGTCGTTCAGTCCGTCCCCCACCGTCACCACGTCCCCGAGATCGAACCCCGCCGCCGCCGCCGCCGCGACGATGCCGCTCCACTTCGAGACGCGGGGGGGGCGGAACTCCGTGTAGCGAGGGGTCTCGATCGTCTCGACGCCCTCGTGTCCGCGCCAGCGGTCGGGTAGGGGGGCGAAAATATAGGCCAGTTGGACCCGCTCTATGGCGGCGAGGTTTTTTTTGCAGTCGTAGCCCGCTTGATCGAGGATGAATGCCTCGAAATAGTCCTCGTTCATCTCGGTGTAGACGTTTCGGATGTCGAGCGCGTAGGCGTTGGGGGAGACGGAAAACGCCTCCGCCCGAAAAACCCCTGTGAATCCCTCGTCCAAGTACGTATCGCGGATGTCGTCGTCACCCCGCGCCACGTAAGCGCCGTTGCAGCACACCAGGAGGTCGATTCCGAAAAAGGCCGCGGTTTTGCGCGTCAGCGCCAGGTTGCGGGCCGTGGCGATGGCCGGCGTGTGGCCGTTTTGCCTGAGTCGTTTCACCGCCTCGGCCGTGGGCTCCGGCACGTGACTCTTTCCGACGTGGCTGACCAGCGTCCCGTCGATATCGAAGAATACGAGTTTCTTATTCATGCCTTTTTCATCCTTATTTTATCTTTCAAACTTACTTCATCCTTTCAGGCGACTGGGCAATCCCGCCCAAATCCGATCCACGATGTCCGCGCGGGACGCCAACATTTGATAAAGAAATCCCGTTTCGTCGCGCCACAGCCGTTCGAAAGGATCGACGGGTACGATGCCGCCTCCGATCTCGTCGCCGATCAGTACCGTGCCTTTCATAACACCCAGGTTGAGCTCGAAGAATTCCCGGACGGATTCTCCTTTTTTCAACAAGCTCCGCGCTCCCTCCTGCAGGTTGACGACGACGCGCGCCTCGAACATCTCTTCCGGTGCCGCCGTGCCGAGGTCGCAGACGGAGACGTCCTCTCCGTAAAGTTTTTTCGCGTACTCCAGTTTTCCCATGTACTTGCCGCCGATAATCAGGTGCATGGATTTACCCCTTCACGGCCGCGAGCGCCAAGAGCGTCAAGGTCTCCGACAACTCGAGGGAAGCGCCCATCAGGTCTCCGGTGATTCCCCCGAAGGCTTCGACGCAGTAAAGACGGTAACGGTAGAGGAAAAGCCCGCTCACAAGGGGAACAATGAGCCATTTCAGCCCTAGGAACGGAACGAAGCAGACGCCCAGGAGCGCGTACAGGACGAAACGATCTCCGGGAACGCGCGTGTCCCCCAGGGTCCGAGCGAGCCCGTCCTTCCGCGCGAAGGGCAGATAAAACAACGTTCCCAGCCCGATGCGCGAGTAGATGGGAATCATCGTCAAAACGAGGAGGACGTTAAAATGGGGCTCCGTCCCGCCGAACAACTCGGAAAAAATCCCGGCCTTCAACAACAGCACGGCGACGCATCCCATGACGGCGAAGGCCCCGGAGTGGGTGTCGGAAAGTATTTCGAGCCGGGTTTTCCGGTCCTCTCGGGAAAAGACCGCGTCGCACGTGTCCATGAAGCCGTCCATGTGAAGCCCCCCCGTGACGCATAAGTAAAAAAGCGCCATCAGCGCGCCCCGCAGCAGGGGCGACACCCTCCAGTAAAAAAGCCCCGTAAAAAGCCCCGTCCCCATGAGTCCCACCACGACCCCGACCAGGGGCATCACGACGGGAAAGTACCGGAGGCGGTCCGCGGTCCACTGAACCCGCGGCATGGGGAGCACCGTCAAAAACGCGAACGCGATCGCCGTCGCCGCTATAATAGACATTGTAAAAGGGAAAACATCCTTTCTTTCGGGTACGCGGCCTTGAGGGCGCGGATGCCCAAATTTTTTCGAGTTGGAGGCGAGGTCGATGTTCGTTTTTGTCTCTGGGGCCGCGCGCAGCGGAAAAAGCGCCTGGGCCGAGGAGTACGTGTTGTCGAAAGCCTTCGCCGACGCGTGCGTCCCTGACGCCCGCGCCCCTCTCGTGTATCTTGCCACAGCTCGCGTCTGCGATCAAGAGATGGAAAAACGCGTCCTACACCACCAGAGGGCACGCAAAAACAAAGGTTTCGAGACCCTGGAACGGGACGTGGACATCTCGGGGATCATCCCCCGGCTCGCGCCCGCCTCCACAATTTTGCTGGAATGCCTGGGGACGCTTTTGGCGAACGAGATGTTCGGGCGACGCGAAAACAAAAGCCCAACTCACTCAAAACTCGTCGGCGCAAAAATTTATGAAGAGCTCATGCTCTTGAGGGCGAAGGCGGAGAACCTGGTGATCGTTTCGAACGACATCTTCTCGGACGGGATGGTCTACGACGGGGAAACAGAACGCTATCGACGGACCCTGGGGGCTCTTCACGTGAGTCTGGCAGGCCAAGCCGACCTTGCCGTCGAGTGTATCTGCGGGATGGCCGTTCAAACCTACTCGTCAGGCGCAAACGACCCGACGGAGGGCCGGCTGAAAAATAAAATTTAAAGCCCCCCGCCGGGCAGGGGGCGCTTTCGCTATTCGACGTCGATGCCCGCTTCCCGAAAGGTTTTCAAGACCTCGTCGAGGGGGACATAGCCGATCTTTTCCTTGACGACGTTACCGGTTCCGTCGACGAAAAGCAGATGGGGAACGTAACGCACGTTGTATTGTTTGGCGATGTCGCGATGCTCGTAGAGGTTGACCTTCTCGGTCGCGAGCTTGCCTCCGTACTGACTGTCGATCTCATCCACAACTCTGGACATCTGAGCGCAAGCGGGACACGAGGGCGTCGAAAGCACCTTGAGCGACGGCAACTCCGCCGCGCGCGCGGCCATCGGAAAAAGAAAGATCAGAAGGATCACAAAGAGAGAAAGCCACACTACTGCCATTGTCATCGATATCACTCCTTTGACGAATTATTTTCTCGATGCCGCATACAACTCTACACGAGTTGTATGCGGTTGGCAAGTGTAAAACACAATAAGACGGCGGAAGCGTTCAATTCAATTCCCTCGATTGAAAAAGTAAATGCAACCTGGGTGGCGAGCGTGGATTGCAATAAATCTTGCAAAAGCGTCAATAAAAGTTTGCCGCAATAAGGCAGTGCTTGAAAATAAAATTTACAACTCTTGATTTTCATTATCACTATTTTGCGGCGCTATAGTATAATTCCAGTCACCCTGAAATTTATGTCGCATAATATTGATTGCATCG
>JAISQE010000188.1 GCA_031274425.1 Synergistaceae bacterium
CCAAATCGAAGAAAAGGCGCTTCTCTGGGTACTGGATAAAATGAGGGAAGAAAAGCTGCTTACCGCCTCAACAATGCCGGTTGTATTGACGCCGCTCGGCGTGAGCAAACTTTGCTGAAACTGAATCGAAACGTACACGGGCTCCCTGACGGGGGCCTTTTTTATTGCCCGAAAGCGAGGTGAAAAGGTGAGCAGCATTTTTTACGCGAAGGAACGGATCGGCAACACGCGCTACATCACGCCGGATGGATTCCTGCTGTGCAAGGATGTGCCTCTCGCCCGCGTGGGCGAGCTCGAGTATTTGGCGCAGGAGGCCCCGGAGGTGACGCCTGTCAGAGGCAAAGTCATCATGACGCGCCCCGAGTCGGTGCTGTTCAGCGAGGACACTGTGGCGTCATTCAACGGTAAACCGCTTCTGAATGGATTCCATCAGCAGGTGACGCCCGACAACTACCAGGACATCGCCGTCGGTACGGTGATGAACGTCCACAGGGGCGAGGGGGAAGCGGCGGGGTTCCTGATCGGCGACCTGATGATTTATGACCGTAACGCGATTCAGTCCGTGCAGATGGGACGGACGGAGATTTCGATCGGGTTCGAGTCCGAATACAGAGAGACGGAAGCCGGAAGGGGGGAGCAATCTCGGATAATCGGCAATCACGTGGCGTTGGTAGACGAGGGGCGGGCGGGGCCCGCCTGCGCAATAGGAGACGAAAAACCTGATAAGGAGGCGATTGATTTGGAAGAAAAGAAGGAAGAGGTAAAAACGGGCGATTCCGTAGACGTGGGCGCGCTCGGGAAGCTGGTGGAAATGTTAAAGGGACTGATGGCTGGAGGGACTCCCGCGCCCGCTACTGACGCGGACCCCGAACCGACGTCGCCCGCTGGGGGAGATGACGCGATCGAGGCCCGGATATCCAAGATCGAGGAGACATTGGCCGAGATTATGAAACATCTCCCTGGCGGCGATGAGGCGACGGAGACAAAAGCCGCGCCGGCCGAACCGGCGGGCGATGAAGAAACAAAAGCCGAAAACGGAGATGGCGAAGAGGAAGTTATCGTCGAGGATGAGATGCCCCCCGAAGAGGTTGTCGAACGAGCGGAGATTCTATCGCCGGGGATCGACGTCCCGGAGGGCGACGCGAAGAATGCTATGCCGAGCCTGAAATTGGCGGCACTGACCAACGCCGTGAAAACCGGAGGGTCGGCGGCGGTCGTGATCAAATCGGCGCTCGGCAAGCACGCGAAAGACATCGCAAAGGCGCCGATGTCGCTGGTCGATACGGCGTTTCGCGTCGGGTCCGAGATGGCGCGGGAAGTGAACAACGCGTCGTTCAGTTCTTCCGCTTTGGTTTTCGGCGACGGATCCATGAAGGACAAGAAGACGGAACACCCGATGAGTGGCTCGGACCTGCAGAAAATTTATCGCGAAGCTTGGGCTAAAGAAAATGGAGGTGCAAAGTAATGGGAGCGAAAACGTATTTTAAGAATCTCGACAGGGGCTACCCTGGTGCGCTGTCCCGCGTTCATGAGGGCGGGAATACGCTGGAGAGCAAGGTTGTCGCGGAGGGGACAACGGTTGAACTGTACGTTGGAAGCCCAGTCGCGCTCAATACTGAGGGGGAGATCGTCGCTGCCGAGACAGCCGCGCTCGCGGCAAAAATTCTTGGTTTTGTGGTGCGCCCCTACCCAACTCAGGGTATCGGCTCCATCGATGGAGAGGACGAACCGCTCCAGGTCGGAACCGTCGCGACCGTCATGCGTCGCGGGTACATGACCGTGGAGGTGGCGGCCGGGACTCCGGCGGCGCGAGGCGCGGTATATGTCATAACGTCAGGAACCGGCGTTCCGCTTGGCTCCATTAGCGCGGCGTCCGCGAACGCGACGCAGATAGCCGGCGCGTATTTCACCGGCGACGCCTCCGTGGACGGCATCGCCGAAATCGAGTTCAATATCTAGGTGAGGTGATAAGAATGCGGTTGCATAAGTTTAGGGATTCCAAAGGAGCTTACACGCGCCAGTTTTACGACAGCACGGGGGCATTTCTGGTCGGAGAGCTAGAAAGACTCGACCCGCGTATCCATGAACCGTTGATGGAGTTCACGTATCACCGCGATCTCCCTGTCCGTTCCGACGTGACGGTCGGTGACGAATACACGTCCTTCATGTGGAACGAACTCGGCGGCGTCGGCGGCCCGAAGTCGGGCGGCAAGAACTGGTTTTCAAAAGGGGGCAACGTTATCGGCGCGGCGCAGATCGACCTGAAAAAGGACGTTAATCCATTCCCTCTGTGGGCAATGGGCGTGGATTACGATCTGCCGGAGCTGGAGAGCGCGCAGCAGTTGGGGCGCTCCGTCGACCAGATGAAGATCGACGCGGTGCAGGCCAAACACCAGATGGACGCGGACGAGTTGGCCTATGTCGGAGATTCCGACCTCGAACTGACGGGGCTGGCCAACAGCGCGGATGTCGTCGTCGATATGGCCGCGGACGGCGCGGCGGGTTCTCCTCTATGGGCGAACAAGACGCCGCTGGAAATCCTGGCCGATATTAACGGGGTGTTGGAAGCGGCGTGGAAGAAATCCGGGCTTGCCGTTCCTCCGTCGCACCTTCTGCTGCCTCCGGACGCGTTTGCGCCCCTGCTGAGCCCTATATCTCAGGCGGGAGAAAAGTCCGTGATGACCTACGTGAAGGAAAACAATATCTTCTCGATGACCACTATGCGCGAGTTTAAAATCCTGCCCGTCAAGTGGCTCGACGACATCGGAACGGAGGTTGGGGATATCCGCACGGGGCGCGCCGTGGCCTACACTCCGAAAGAAAATTACGTCCGTTTGCCCATTACTCCTCTTCTGCGGACGAACGTGCAGTACGACCTTTTGAAGGTTAAATTTGCCTACTACGGACGCATGGGCGGAGTCGAGGTCGTGTATCCCCAGACGATTCACTACCTGGACGGCATCACTCAGAATGCCGCGTGAGGCAAGCCATGAGTAAGAAGACCCTGCAGTTTCTAAGGCCCGTCGGGAAATCGGTTCCCGGCGGGCCTTTTGCCAAAGGCGAGACGTATGAGGTAAACGAGGAGACATTGAGGCATCCGCTGATTCGAGGCCTTTTGTCGTCGGGTGAGATTCGGGTGTTGGGCAATGTGGGAGAGGATGATCAAAAAGGGGCATCGGCTTCGCTGAAAAAGCAATTGACCGCGGCGAAAAAACGTATCGCGGAACTGGAAGCGAAGGTCTCCGAGTTTGAAAAAGCGGCGGCGTCCTCGAACGCGACGCTCGAACAAGAGGATAAGGAGAAAAGCGAAAGCTGAGGTGATCCCGCATGGCGACGATGACGCCGGGCGAATTTCGCGAGATTTTCCCTGAGTTCTCCGACGTGGAGAAATTCAGCGACGCCCGAGTCGAGTATTGGCTATCGCTGGGAGAGATGATGATTGTCAGGTCCAGGTGGGGGGCGCTCTACCGTCACGGGATCGCGCTTTACGCGGCGCATAATCTCTCGCTGGAGTACGCCATCCAAAAAGAGAAATCCTACGGCAAGGGCGGGGGCGGTCCCGTGACGGGCGGAAGCAAAACCGTCGGTTCCGTCTCGAAAACCGAGTCTTATTCCACGATGGCCTATGAAGGCGCGGGCAACTACGCGGAGACGGAGTTCGGGCGTCAGCTCTGGGACCTGATCAAACAATTCGGAGCCGGAGGAATGCAGGTGAACAACTCATGCCAGACGCGGCAGTACAGATAGCTCAATTGGCCGACAGGATAAGAGACTCGCTGAAGAAGCTGGGGGACCGCCGGGTACTGGTCGGCATCCCTGAGTCCAAGGCGGCGAGAGACGGCTCTTCATTAAACAACGCCTACCTCGCAGCGATTCACGAAAACGGTTCGGCGGTTCGAGGCATTCCAGCGCGCCCGTTTCTCCATCCCGGTGTTTACAAGGCACAAGAGAAAGTCATTAAAATTCTCGAAAAAGCCTGCGTGGACGCTGTTAAAGAATCATTCTACGATCCGCAGAAGGCGCTCGACTCCGCCGGCCTTATCGCGGAGACAAGCGTCCGTGGGATGTTCACAGATAACGACTGGCCGCCGAACGCCCCCTCGACGCGACGGGCGAAAAACCGCAAACACGGGGAAAACCCGGATTCCGACGTGACGCCCCTGATCGATACCGGCCAGTTACGCAAGTCCATCAGCTACGTCATTGTACATGAGTCGGAGGTGGGCGATTAATGGCGAACCTCGACGTTGCGGACGTGCTGGACGACCCCGACTTCAACTCCACTTTTCAGGTCGCCCGACGGGCGCGCGACGTGGGCGACGATGGGCGGGCGACGGTCACGGATGAGCTCCTGACTCTGGATGGAGTTATCCAGCCTATGAACAATCGCGACCTCGAACGTCTGGCGCAGGGCGACCGACTGACCGGCGGGATTACCGCCTGGTGCCGGGAACCCCTGCGCACGGTCGGAGAGTCGCATGTCGCGGATGAAATCCTGTGGGGCGGGAGCCGCTATCAGGTCGTACTCTGCAACGTCTGGGAGTACGGCGCCGGGTATTGGCAGGTTCAGGCTCTGCTCGCCCTGCGGACGGAGGGGTACGACAATGGATAACACGTCGGCGACTGGAGGAATACTGCGCGAATCGGGCGCGATCACACGAATCGAAATCGAAAATCTCTGGCAAAACGTTATCTCTCAAATCTCCGGGCTCCCCGGCAATCTGGTACGCCCCGCGTTTCAGGAAGACCCCGGTCCAACGCCGGGCTCGTCGGCAACGTGGGCGGCCTTTCAGGTCATGAATGGCGACGCTACGAATTACCCCGTCGAACATCATTATGGAGAAGGCGACGGAGAAAGCGTCGTCTATGACCAAACGGCTAAAAACGTGTTGGTATCCATCTACGGTCCCGGCGCCGACGACGTGGCGGATATGATCCGGCGGGCTCTTCACATCCGGCAAAACCGGGACGCGCTTCGAGCGTCCGGGGTCGCCGTGACATGGATCGACGCCCCGATCCAACTACCGGAACTGGTAAATGAAAAATGGCTGCGACGCGTCGATTTGACCATTCGCACAACGATCGACATTGCGGGCGCGTATCAAATTCTCAATTTGCTTCGTGCCGACGGCGTTATTCTGGCGGACGTCCATACGGGGAATCAGCTCAAAGACGAGTTCGATACGGATCGCGTCCGCGAACACGCGAATTGAAAAACGAACAGGAGGATTGAATCATGGCGAACAAAGCGCTTTCTGTTGGGCGCGTCGTCAGCGTCTCGGTGAATATGACGCCGAGGGCGGCGCCGCGCAAAAGCTTCGGAATTTTGCTTATTCTCGGCGATAGCGATGTTATCGACGCCGGCGAGCGAATACGCTTTTATACATCGATCGAAACGGTTGCCGGGGATTTCGGACTGGACGCCCCGGAGTACGAAGCGGCGCTCAATTACTTCATGCAGTCTCCGACGCCGCCTCAACTGGCGATCGGGCGCTGGGTGGCGCAGAATTCCCCCGCGTCGCTCAAATGCGGGATTCTCGCGGACAACGAGCAAACGATGGCCAACTGGACGAGCGTCACGGACGGACAGTTTTCGATCAACGACGGCGGGGTAGTCCGGCAAATCGAGGACCTCGATTTCCATTTGCAGACGAACCTCAACGGCGTGGCTTCAATCATCTCGGCGGCAATCGCCACCTACGGCCTGACCTGCGTCTGGGGCGACGACCGTTTCACGTTTACCACAACTGAGACCGGCGCCTCGGCATCCATCGGCTATCTCGATGCCGGAACCGGCGACGGAACGAATATCGCGGCGCAGCTCAAGGGAACCGCCGATACATCGCTTCCGCCTATCCCCGGTTATGACGCCGAAGAGCCGGAAGACGCCGTAGCGGTCTTGGCCGATGCCTCCTCCGCGTGGTATGGGCTTACGTTCGCGGCCAAGACCGCGATAACAGACGACGAGCATATCGAGGTGGCCAAGTTCATAGAGGCGTCCGAGCGTATGCGGATGTACGGCATCACGGTGTCCGACACGCGTATTCTCGACGGCACGTTCACGACGGACATTGCGTCCCAACTCAAAAAGCTGGGGCTCAACCGGGCGGTGACTCAGTATTGCTCGACGATCCCCTTTGCCATAACCTCTCTTTTCGGGCGGGCGTTCACGGTCAACTTCAACGGTTCCATGACGACCATCACGCTCAAGTTCAAACAGGAGCCGGGTATCGCCTACGAGCAGATTACGGAATCTCAAGCGCAGTCCATCGCTAAAAAGAACTGCAACGTCTTTGTTTATTACAACAATGACACGGCCATCCTTCAAGAAGGCGTCATGGCTTCCGGCGCGTTCTTTGACGAGATTCACGGGCTCGACTGGCTGGCCGACGCGATTCAAACGGAACTTTGGAACGTCCTTTACACGTCGGCGACGAAAATTCCGCAGACGGAGGAAGGCATCTCGATACTCACCGCGGTCGTCAAGGCGGTTTGCGAGGAGGGCGTCAGGAACGGTCTCATCGGGCGGAATCTCCCGTGGAATGCCGACGGGTTCGGCGAGCTTCATCGCGGAGACATTCTCAAGGCCGGCTATTACGTCTGGACAGAGGAACTGGCACTACAGGCGCAGAGCGAGAGGGAGCAACGCAAAGCCCCTCCAATTCAAATTGCGGTCAAGTTGGCGGGTGCTGTCCATTTTGTGGAAGCAATCGTTTTTGTGAATCGATAGCGCAATTTATAGGCGAATCAAATACACTTGTTATCTTTTATAGTAGCATGTAAAGGGAGGTACAACGATGCCTGCATATAGTTTTCTCGACATAACAGCTTCGATCTCCGGCTCCGGCGGTTCGTTCTCGCTCAAGGGCGGCAACGCTCCGGAGGGAATCACGGTCGTTGCCGACGCCGACATGACCGAGACCGTGACGGGCGCGGACGGGGTGATCATGCACAGCCTGATGGAGCAGGGGCGAACCTGCACGGTTACGGTCACGCTCCTCAAAACCTCTCCCGTCAACGCGCAGCTTCAGCAGCTCATCAACTCGCAGAGTCAATCCTCGGCGACCTGGGGAGATAACGTCATCTCGATACGCGACGTTGTGCGCGGCGACGATCTGACCATATCGGACGCGGCTTATATCCGGCAGTCGGACGTGAATTACGCGGCGGCGGGCGGAACGATGGCTTGGACGTTCAGGGGACGCGCAACGGCTGTCGTCCTCGGATCGGGACTATCGAGAGAGTAGGGATAGATCATGGGACCGAACAATAAAACCGTGGAATTCGAGATCGAGTATGAGTCGGGGGCGACGCGTTATAGGGCGGGCGTCCTCGACGCTTTTTCTCAGCTCTACGTGGCCAAGCGGCTTGTGCCGATTTTGAAGGGCTTTACCGATATCGCGAGCATGAATGCGGGCGAGCTTAACATTTCTTCGCTGGATAAGTTTCTGGACGCTGTGAGCGGCCTAAAGGACGAGGACTTGCGCTACATCATCTCGACCTGTCTGTCGGTGGCGTCGAAGCAAGAAGGTAAAACCTGGGTTCGAATGACGGCCACGAACGGGGCGCTCATGTTCGAGGACATGGGCATCATTGAAATGCTGACAATCTGCTGGTACGTCATCAAGGCTAACCTTGAGGGTTTTACTCGCGGGCTCCCATCGAATTTGAAAACCACGCTATCGGAATGGGCAGCCCAGTTCTCGCAGATCTCCCCGGCGGCGAAGAAATCATCTGGCGACCTATCCTCGCGGGACTCGCCAAACTGAGCGAAGCTAAGGACGGGACCTATTCGCTGGAAGATTTTCGGCGAATGAACAACGCTCTGAATGTGCAAGCGGAAAACGAGCGGCGCTGGCGTGAATTTTACAAGGCGCAAAACGGAGGCAACGCATGACGCTTCTTGACTCTTTTTTAATAGGGCTGGGTGTCAAACCTGAACTTAGCGGGCTGAATTCTTTTAAAAACGCTGTGCTCAACACGGTTAAAGTCGTCGGTGGAATCACGCTCGCCTTCAAAGCGGCGCAAGGGCTGGTTCAAGGAGCTGTTCTTGGTATGGCCGCCAACCTGGATAGCCTCTCCGACGCGGCCATTCGCGCGGGGACATCCGTTTCAGAGCTGGACAAACTGGAGTTTATCGCCTCGCAGACGGACAGCAGCGCCGAGGCCGCGCGTTCCGCGTTGCTGGGCATCTCCCGCGCCGCCGGGCAAGCGGCCAGCGGAATGAAGGAATCTCAAGAGGCGTTCGATAAGCTGGGCATCAAAATCAAGGATTCCAACGGAAAAATCAAGAGCAGCACGGCTTTGTTTTACGAGGTCGGCGACGCTCTGAAAAAGATGGACAAGGCGCAGCAGCTCGCCTACGCGCGGAAGTTTCGCCTCGACCCGACCATCGTTACCACGATGACCTCTGACATTTCGGCGCTCAAGGACGAGTACGACGCATTCGCGAACGCGGCGGGCGTCGATCTCGCGACGGCGGCTCAGGCATCGTCTGACCTGATGGACGAAATAGGGAAGTTCGGGAAACTCTCCCAGATGATCATGCGCTCCGTAATGACCGGCTTCATCCTGAAAATGAAGGAGAGCTTCATCGCTCTGCGAAAATGGTTTCTGGAACACGCCGATACGGTGAAAAAAACCATCCAGACAGTGATGTCCTTCATCGAGCGCATGTCCAATTTCATGTCGTCGACATTCTCCAGATTCGGAATGATCTTCTCCCGCCTGGCCGACTGGTGGGAGACGCTGGACGACGATACGCAGAAACTGATTCTCAGCGTAGTGGGCCTCGCGGCGGCGTTCAAGCTGCTCAATCTCGGATGGCTTCTCACTCCGATCGGTTTGGTCGTTGGGGCGATAACCGCGCTCTTTCTTCTTTGGGACGACCTGATGACCTACCTGGAGGGCGGCGAATCGCTGATCGACTGGGGGCCGTGGGTGGACGACATCATGGCCGCCGCGGCGGTGGTTCAGGAACTTTGGGATAAGCTCAAAGAATTCGCCGCTTGGGTTTGGGAGCGCCTCGATTTTACGGGCATTTTCGATGGATTCAAGACCCAGCTTGCGGGCGTCGGGGACGCGATTATCGGCGCGTTCGGATTTTTAAAAGGACTATTCAGCGGTGACAGGGAAGCAATCAACGCCGGACTGGAAAGAGCCCTGGGCGGGCTTGTCTCGATTGCCGAAGGAATAGGTCAACAACTGCTTGGCGTATTCAGCAATGCGGTAAAACTCATCGGCGACATGTTCGGCGTCGATTTGTCGGGCCTCGTCTCGGTGGTCGAGAACGTATTCGGCGATATCATCGAGACGGCGCGGAACCTCGTTGAGCCCTTCGTGGACGTGTTTCGCGGGGCGGTCGATCTTGTCAGTTCGCTGTTCAAGGGCGACTTTACCGGCGCGATTGAAGCTGCCGGGAATATCGTCAAAAGCGTGTTCGATGGCATCAAGGCTGTCGTGCTTGGCGCTATCAGTGTTTTTGAAGACATCGTGAATTTCATACTCAAAGCTTTTGGCGTTGACGTACAGGTCACGTTTAATTCGCTCAAGAGCTTTGTCGAGCTGGTTTTCAGCGGGATAACGAAAGCTGTGGATATCGCCAAAGACGCGTTGTCCGTCGCTGTCCAAATCATAACGGGAGTTATCGGCGGATTGATCGGCATATTGCAAGATGCTTGGAACTGGGTTAAAAAGGTGACCGGTTTTGGGAAGAGCGCGGAAGAAGAAAAAGCGGATATGGAAGATCGTGTTCTCAGGGAAAAATACACGAAACGCGAATCGTTTGATGCGGGGGGCGGCATTTACACTGATGCCACAACATTCGACGAAGAGGGCTACCAAAAAGAATTAGCCGAGCGAAAGAAGCAACAAGCGGAGTCAGGCGCATCTTCACAGAACCAGGCGCCTTCCACTCAACCTGATCAATCTGAGAATATGCCCCAACCTGAAAACCCCGCTCAATCTACGCCTTCCGCTCAACCCGCGCCGACCGCTCAAAACGCCGGAGTCGAAACGCCGCCTCTCGCAGCCGGTAACGTCGAGGTCGAAAAACCCCCGATAGTCACGGAGCCTACAAAGGCCGGTAAGGTCGAGACGAACACCACGAACATTCAGCAGAACAACAACGTGAACAACGATGTGAAAATAACGGTCGAGGGAAGCGGCGACCCGGAAGACGTGGCGGACAGAGTAGCCTCGCACCAGGACGACGCGACGCGATACACGCCGCCGGTTGTTTCCCCGTATGCCGGGAGGGGGGCTGAGTGATGGCGGAGCCCGCAACGGTGCGTTCCGTCGGCGGCATCGCGTTCGACGTGACCGTCGAGGAGCGCCACAGCGACAAATTGGAAATCACGGCGCACCCCGTGCAAACGGGCGCGGACATATCCGACCACGCCTACAAGCTCCCTCAGGAGGTTACGGTCATTGTCGGCCAAGGAGCGCTGGGCGACGAGAACGCGCCGCGAGACACGTACGATAAAGTACGTGAACTCCAGGAATCCCGAGAGCCGTTCGATATCATCACCGGCAAGCGCGAGTATAAAAACATGCTGATCCGCGACATTACTGAAACGACGAGCGTGGAAACGGAAAACAGCCTGATCTTGACGCTTGATTGCGTCGAGGTCATCCTCGTCGAAACGCAAACGGTGAGCGTTCCTGCGTCGGCGCAGAAAAAAGCCGCGGTAACGCAATCCTCTCAGCAGGGCGGAGAGAAGCAAGCGACGAACGCGGACGGGACATCGGCCGCGCCGAAGAGATCCATGCTGAAAAGTGCTTTGGGTTAGGAGGCGGCGTGATGGGCATATTCAAAATACCTTTAACTCCAGTGCCGCAGTCGTTCTCCATCGTCCTCGGCGGCGTTCACTACGCGCTGAATCTCCACTGGAGCGCCGCCGAACAAATGCAGTTCTGGGTTGTCGACATCGCCGACGCTGAAACACGGGAACCGATCATAACCGGCATTCCACTGGTCACGGGGTGTGATTTGCTGGCGCAATTCGAATACCTGGGGTTCAACGGCAAACTGATCGCCTACGTGAGCGGGTCCGATGAGTGCCCCGGCTTCGATAATCTAGGCGGCGCCGGCAACTTATTTTTCGTGACGGAGGACGACGCGGATGGCGCAGCATGACCAATGGCTCCGCGATATCTCTCTTATCGTCGGGAGGGCGGGCGGCGAAGGGGTCGAGCTGTCCGGGCTGAAGATAGCGTTCGATGTCCTCAAGACCGACACCGAAACGCCGAACAAGGCGCAGGTCAAAATCTGGAACCTTGCCGACGATACGGCCCAAAAAATCAAAGACGAGTTCGACACGGTGATCTTGAACGCCGGGTACAAAGCGAAAATGGGCCTGATTTACAAGGGCAACATTATACAGGTGCGGAGGCTCCGCGAGCGCGTCGTAGATAAAATCCTCGAAATCACGATGGGCGACGGCGACGAGGGGTATATCTACTCCATGACAAACAAGACTCTCGCGGCCGGCGCGACGCAAAAAGATATCCTCGACGCGGCCCTCGAGCCGATGAAGGAATTCGGCATCGAGCTGGGCTACTGCCCGGACCTCGGCGACGAAAAACTCCCCCGCGGGAAAACGGTTTTTCGGGCCAGCCGCGACGTGATAGCCGATATATGCAAAACGACGGGCACGACGTGGAGCATTCAGGATGGGCGCATCGATATCGTTCCGAGAAAAGAGGCGATACCCGGACAAGCGTTTCTCATATCCCCGTCAACCGGAATGATCGACAGCCCCAAACAAACGAACAAAGGTATTCAAGTTCGATGTCTGCTCAACTCGGAAATCCACATCGCGAGCACGATCAAGATCGAGGGCGACATCGAGGAGGCGTCGCAAGGCGGCGGGAAGGGCAAGCATAAAGAGAAAAAATCCGAGCCTCCCGCGAAACTGGCATCCGACGGAATTTATAGAGTGATCCAGTGCCGCTACAAGGGGGACACGTGGGGCAACGTTTGGGAATGCGAGATCATCGGCGTGGCGATGGACGACACGTCGGGCACGGCTACGGACATAAAAAAATAGAGGTGAGATTATGCAATCACGTCAGGAACGAGAGCAGGACGACGTTGAAAAATTCAGGGCGTTATCCGAAGCGCTGACGGTCGGGATGCGCGTTTGCTGCCCCGGCATCATCCAGAGCTACGACCCAAACGCGATAACGGTTACGGTGCAAGCGGCCGGCAAGGAACCCATCCGCAAGTCCGATGGGACGTTCGATTCGGCGGAGCTTCCTCTGATGGTGGATGTCCCGGTGTTTTTTCCCCGCGGCGGGGATTTCACCCTGACCTTCCCGATCAGGAAGGGGGACGAGTGCATCGTCGTGTTTGCCGACCGGTGTTTCGACGCGTGGCATCAATCCGGCGGGATACAGGAGGCGGTGGAGACTCGGCTTCACGATCTTTCCAACGCTTTCGCCATAGTGGGGCCGTTCTCGCAGGTCATGAAAATCACCCCGCCGTACTCCGTGGCGTCGCCTCATATTCATAATGTCCAATTGCGCCACAACGACGGAGACTGCTGGATGGAGATCACCCCCGAAAAAGACATCAACATGAAATGCCGCAATATGACGTTCGACATCGAGCAGCGGTTCGTGGTGCGGGCGCAACGATGGGACGGAATCCAGCAGAGCGAGACGTTTTATCCTCCCAGCATCCAACCGCATCCGGGAGGTGGAGGTAATGCCTGAAAATAACGTCGTGGCGTCGCCATTGTTAGGAATGTCCGGAGCCGAAGAGGTGACGTTCCTGGGGGCGCTGGGCACGGGACACGGGTGTTGGGTGCCGCGTCCCAACGACCAAGGATCCAACTGGTTTTACATCGACGGTATCCCGGTACATCTTCAAACGCACCACTGGGCGGTGCATTGCTGCCCGGCGCTGCCCGAATGTCACGACTCCTACCTGGCGGCCGGAAGTCCGCTTTTTTATATCGACGGTCTGCAGGTAGGCCGGCATAACGACCCCGTGGCCTGCGGGTCGCGCGTAGCGGAACATTACTCGTGGGTCCATTTCGACTGAGGTGCTGAAATGAGATGAGGTATCGAAAACTCGACAAAAACTACGATATGACGTTCGGTCATGGCGGGAGCGACTATTTCAGGGATGAACCCGAGATGGTCGCTCAAAACATTCTGACGCGCCTGCGCCTATTTACCCGCGAGTGGTTCCTCGACATGCGCGAGGGCACTCCATACCGCGAGGAGGTTCTCGGCAAGTACACGCGCGACACGTACGCGCGCGCTCTCAGGAGCAGGATCATCCAGACCAGGGGCGTACTGTCGCTGGATTCGTTCGATTACAACTTCAACGGCGAGACGCGCACGGCCGAAGTTCGCGCCGAGGTCACGACTGTCTACGGGAAACAGGTCGTCACGGACGCGCTCTACGAGACGATTCCCATGTACGGGAGGTGAGGATGGTGCCGAGCGTGGTTATCGACGAGCACGGTATAACGGTCCCGACGTTCGACGAGTACAGGCAGTACATGGCCGACGGCATGAGGGCTATTTTCGGAGAAGATATCTACCTGGAGCCGGACTCCCAGGACGGACAGATGATCGATATTTTCGCCTTCGCGCTGACCGAAACGGCGCAGGCTATCGCGGCGGCCTATCACTCGTTCGGCGTGGGCAGTGCGGTCGGCGTGGGGCTATCCCGTATGGTCAAAATCAACGGGATACAACGACGTTCCGCAACGAAATCGACGGTGGACGTTCGCGTCGTGGGGCAGGCCGGGACCACGATACGGCGCGGTATCGTGGAAGACGACTTCAAAAATAAATGGGACCTGCCGCAGGTCGTGACGATCCCCGAGACCGGGGAAATCACGGTCACCGCCACGGCGCGGGAATACGGGGACATCCGCATTCTCGAGGGCGACCTTACGGGCATCACAACGCCGACGCGGGGCTGGCAATCGGTAGAGAACATGGCGGCCTCGTCGCCGGGCGTGCCGGTTGAAAGCGATTTCGAGCTGAGGCTCCGTCAACGTCATTCGACGGCGCTTCCCTCCCTGACCGTGAACGATGGAATTTTAGGCTCGGTCCTGAACGTGTTCGGAGTCAATAAAGCCATGCTCTACGAGAACAACCAGGACGAGCCGGACGAGAACGGGATCCCCGGACATTCGATTTGTCTGGTCGTGGAAGGCGGCGACGTGAACGAGGTCGCCGAGGCGATAAGAATCAGGAAAACCCCCGGAACAGGGACGTTCGGCGACGTGTCCGCGGAGGTGACGGACGCGCTGGGCATAAAGGGAACCATCCGTTTTATGCGCCCCGACATTATCGACGTATGGGTCCGAGTAACGATCACGATAACACCGCGCTACGACGCAGAATCCGCGATCGCCATCGCTAAAAATTTGGCGGCCTGGGCCGATGGTCTGAAAATTGGAGAACCGGCCCTGATCAACCGCATGTACGCCCCGATCTTCGCGGGTGATACCTCAACCTACGCGCCGACGTACAACGTATCGCTGATCGAGGTGTCGACGGACAACGGGACGACATGGAGCGGCGGTAACGTTCCCGTCGCGTTCGACGAGTTGGCGAGGATTCTTAGGGACAATGTGACCGTGATCATCGATGGAGGTGATTGACAATGCCGAATATGAGCAACGCCATGGAAAACCGGCTTCTGGATTTTTTGTTTCGCGGGCAGCCGTATGAGCCGCCGACGGTCGTTTACGTCGCGCTGTTCACATCGAAACCAACGGATGCCGCGCCGGGGTCCGAGCCTGCCGCGCCGAGCTACGCGCGCGCGGCAATCAACTGTACCCTGCACGACTGGTCGGGAACCAATTCTCCTAATTCGCAGGTCGTGTCGGGGGGAACTTCAGGGACGATTTTCAATATCTCGGAGGCTCAGTTTCCCGACCCCCAGGAGGACTGGGGGAGCGTTGGGCACATCGGCCTTTTCGACGCGCCGGTCGCGGGAAATTACCTGTATTGGGCGCAACTGACCGCTCCGCGAGATTTCGTCGTGGGAGACGTGAACATCAAGTTCAAACCCTCCGAACTGTCGATTCAGATCGACAATTAAGCGGACCTCGCCATGAAGGGAGGTACGGAACCCCTTGGCCGATGAGAAAATCTTACAGGCGAGAATAGAAATAACGCCGGGCGCGTCCGTCCTGTGGCCGTTGCTGTGGGACAATCCCGCGGCGTTCTGGGACGTAAATCCCTGGCAGCTTTGGGAGTGGACGGAGCGGTTCAAACCCACGTTCGCCTCGCGGTCCAAAATGACGGCGGCGGAGTGGCTCCATTGGGATAATTCCGCTACGTTCTGGGATCACCAGAGGTGGAAGCCGAACTGGCTTAAAGGCCGTTTCGAAACCCGCTGGAATTTCATCAACGGCAAACTATACCTCGAAATCTGGCTCAAGCTGGCCGACACGATACTCCCGCCGAAATCGCGCCCGACTCGATGGACAGTTAACGGCGATCTCAGTTACGAGATTTACAAGCCCTACAAGAAAGAACGATACATGGCGCTCCCGACGTGGGAGCATCGCCGGCCGAAATTTCTGGCCGTCCTGGAGCATATCGTCACGCCTGTCGTCGATATGGAAAATCAGGCGTACATCCTCGCCACGCGCGAGTATAACGTCAACACGGCGGCCGGGGAGGAGCTCGATCGAATCGGCGAGTGGGTGGGGATAAGCCGGGAGGTTTACCCGCCGCTGGACGGGGTGTACTTCACCTGGGACGACCGCAAGACGAACGGCTGGGACATGGGAATCTGGCGCGGCCCCGACGATCCCCCGACCGGGCTTGCCCGGCTGCCGGACGAACCTTACCGTTGGCTCATCAAGGCCAAGATAGCCGCGAACCATTGGGACGGAACGGTAGACAACGCCTATCAAGTTTGGGACACCGCGTTTAACGGAGAAATAAAACTTGTGATCATCGACAATCAAGACATGTCGATGGACATGATCATCATCGCGGAGGAGGACGACACGATCCTCCGGGCAATTCTGCGAGACGAAAAACTTCCGCTCAGGCCGACAGGAGTAAAGGTGAATTACGAGCTGGTGATCGGCGGCCCCATCCTGATGTGGGACAGAGACGCGACACCCGCCACAGGTGTGTGGGATACAGGAAAATTCGCAAAATAGGAGGTATGGGAAACATGCCGGGAACCAATGATTTTAAACCGTTCGCGGTCGACCCGCAGGCTCATCTTGTGTCGCAGGACGTGTGGGCCGGGCCGACACTGAGGCCCCAGGGGCACATTCAGGGATCGATCGCGAACAGCGCGCTCGCAAACAAAGCGCTGAGGCAGGCCACCACTATGGCGGCGGTGCTGGGGGAACTCATCGCCTCGCAACAGGGGGACGCCATAGACAACGGGGACCTCGCTACGCTCCTGCTGCAACTTCAGACCAGTCTGGCCCGCATCATCTCATTGACGGGCGGATTGCCGCAGGGGGGGATGATCGGGCAGATACCCGTGAAGGTCGGGCCGGACGACTTTGATGTGGCGTGGCAGGATACCAGCAGAAGCAGTCCTCCTTCAGGCGGGCTCACGGGACAGGTGCTCGCGAAAGCGTCGATGGCGGACTATGACTATATCTGGCAGAGCGCCGGGGGAAGCGACATCGACGTGATTCAGAAGGACATCGTGAGTCTTTACGAGACGGTGGGCAACATCATCATGTCCCTTGAAGCGCTGGAGCTTTACCCGGATTACTCGAACATGCTGGTCGAGGACTTCAAAGATCGCATTACGCTCGACCGGTTCAGCGCGTCCGTCTCGCAGGCGACCAGCGGAACGACGTTTCTTGTCATATCGCCGACCGCTGGTATTATACCGAACACCAACTATCACATCTCGGACAACCTGAACGAAGAAGACGTGATAATAATCGGCATAAACAACACGAACGGCAACTATCGCCTTGCCTTGGCCGCCCCGCTGATCCACAGTTACCAGACTCCTGGGGCGCTGCTGACGCGCATGGACGCGCAAGTACAGGACGGACAGGTCGCGGGCCCGTCGCGGGATATGACGGCTACATGGAATCCGTCCATCACGTGGCGCGGAACGATCGCCGATGCCGCCTACGATGTCGCGCCTGTCGTGACCGTCGACAACACTCAAAATTACTCCACCGTCGGCGACATCGCCATTGGCGCGAACGGTCTTGTGACGCTGGGGGTGAAGTAAATGAGCAGGCTTGAATGGGGCAGTACCAAATCGTTGACGCATTTTGATTTTCCCTACTTCGGCGAGCCCAACAGCGGGCTCAGGGATGAAACGGGGATTGAAACTTGGAGCAAACAGGGCAACCCCAAATTCGTCGGCACGGAACTCCCGAACGACGCCGTGGTCGCCGGTACTCCCTGGGCGGGCTACCGCTGCCCACAGTTCGCGGGAGCGACGGACTATATCAAAGGCACGAACGTCACCGGCATTTGGAACCTAAACAGCGGAGGCGACTACGAACTCGAGATGTTTCTACGCCCGACAAGCTCGGCGGCGGGTAACGTTTTCCAGCTTCTCGATGGGACGGGCGCTGTTCTGACGCTGGGGTTCAACTCTTCGCTCCAATTAGTCCTGTCCTCGGTGGCGTTGGGACTGAGTCAGACGAGCGGCGGAGCGCAGAGCGCGAACGTGTTTACACACGTCATGCTGAGGCTCTCCGGCGGGTCTGCTTCGCTTTTCCTCAACGGTGTCCTGGCGTTTACTCAGGCGATGACGCCTGACGCGACGATCACGCCGACCGAGGCGTGTTTGGGCGGGTTCGTCGGGCAGCTTGACGAGTTCTGTTTCCGCCACTCGGCGGGCAGCGGCACGCCGGTCGTGCCGACGGCCCCGCACCAGGGGACGCTGAACGCCAAGGACGTCGGCGGATTCGGCGACGGTTCCTTCGGCAATGTGACTCTGCCGACGGGAACGGTAAATATCAACACGACAGCGCTCGTCACAGCGGTGGCTAGTTCGGGCAATATCACCATTGGCGTACAAGCGGCCGGAATTTATGGTTCCCTTGCCGTCGGGCAAGAGGTCATGCTGCACGTCTCGCTCAAGAAAGCCGCGGACGAATCGCTTTTGGGCAAGTACGCCTTCAGGCGAATCATGGAGGTCAACGGCGCGAGCATAACGCTCGACCGGGCGGTGATTGACGACGGCAACGAATTTAATCTCGACGCCGCGACAATCGCCAATTATTACGTCCAGATGATTTCCGTGCCGAACTTCAACAGTCTGGCCGTCCCCGCTGGCGCGACCATTACCCCGCACGCGTGGGATACGACCTCCGGCGGCGGAATGGCGGCGTTCCGGGTCAAAAACGACTGCACGATCAACGGCAAGGTCATCACCGTCCTGACCGGGCCCATGAGAACGGACAGCCTGCGACTCACGCACTCCGACATACTGGATAAGTTCGTTTTGACCGGCAACGTGTTCCTGACTTGCGGCGGCGTGCTCTGGACAAGCGACGCGGCCCGCATCGGGTCGGATTTTGCCGGTGACGGCAAAGGAGGCGCCGCCGGTAGCGGCGGACCCGGAGCCAATGCCGGAGGGGTCAGCGGGAGTGCCGGCGTAGTGGGATCAGGCGGCGGCGGGCCGGCTACGGCCAGTTATGGAAACCCTATAGGCGGAGCGGGCGGTGGCCCTGGATTTGGGGGACAAGCACGGCACTACGACACCTATTACCCAGACAACTATGGCCGGAGCGCTCCTAACGTGATCCTTATCGCCAGACAACTAAGGGCTTCGGCGTCATCTATCTCTACCGGCGGCGGCGGTGGCGGCGGCGGTGGTGGAGGTGGCAACAATAAGGGAGGGAGCGCAGGCGGCGGCGGTTTCAATGGCGCGGGTCTTAACAACGGCAACGGCGGCATTGGCGGAGCTGGAGCGGGCGTAAACGGCACTGGCAACGACGGCACCGGCGGCGGAAGCGTCGGCAACGGCGGCAAAGGCGGCGGCGGCGGTGGAGCCGGATTCGGCGGCGGTGGCGGCGGCAACGGAGGGATTTCAACCAATCAAGGTTATCCAGGAAGTGGCGGCGGTGCCGGCGGCACAGGCTTCGCCTTCATAGCGACCGAAGAATACCTTGAGGAGGTGGCGTAAATGGCGAACATAACGACAATCGAACCTATCCGCTACGGCCAGCACGCGCTGACCTCCGACGCGAGCGGGCTGATCATCATCCCGCCAACCTACGGACTGGACTACTCGCTGGCGACGACGATCAACGGATTCACGATCGCGGGCGAAGCGCCGGAGAACACCTCGCGGGCGGTGGCCTTTTTATTGAGCGAGACATGGGTCAAACTCAACTCCGACGGCTCAACGGCGGCGCTGCCCACGCAAAAACTAACCGTGGATTCTCTTCTCGCCGAGGGCAACGCGCCCGAAGACCTCCCCGCCGTCACAAGCGTTCCGTCGTTCACCGGGCAACGGATCGGCCTCGCCTACGCGCTCTGGGCGGAAGACCCGGAGGGCGACATGCCGAGCGTATCTGTCGTCGGTAATGCTATATCCAATCAGACGGTTTTGACTCAGGTAGAGGCGTCTCCGACCTTCACGATAAACGGCGTACTCAAGGTAGTCGACACGCGAACGGACACGACGGGCGGGGGCTCCGTTCTCACGGAGGCGCGGACAAGCGCCGACGGAGGATCGACGTGGACGGAATGGGGCGACCCGGAGGAGTTAATAGGAACGGATGTTGGTTCTATGCAGTTGAGGGCGACCTTGACGGTCGTCACACCCAACAGCGACGCGGCGGCTATCTCCAGCGCCGCTCTGACCTACACGCCGGACGGAGCGTCCTCGACAAGCGAAATCGGGACGGTGAGCGTCGTCTCCTTAACTGAGGACTGGCACGATGACCTGAGCGTTTGTAACCTCACGCTGTATCATCAACCGTTGGTCAACGCGTCGATCCGCGCTTACGTCGCGTTCCGCAACGAGACCACCTACGCGACTAGGGAGGTTGTCGGGACAGGTACCGGCGCGCCGCAGGCCTACACGTTCGTTCACCAGGGCGGGATTAAGTTGGATACCGTTCAGGCGTATGTGGACGGCGTTCAGGTTTATAACTTCACGGCGGATACGGCGGCGGGGACGATCACCCTCACGGCGGCAGCCGGGTCGCTTGTGTCGGTCAATTACGAATACGGCTGGGAGTCGGAAGACTGGCGGCAGATGACGCTGTCGGAGAACCGCCAGTCCGTCAACGGGCAGGAGCAGTCGCGGTTCGTTTACTCGATTCCGCCGGAACAGCTCGCAAATCAAACCGTCGCGACGGTCAAAATCGAGTTGGAAACGAAAGAAGACAGCGTCACGAACGAGACCGTAGGCGTCGGAACTGGTTCGGCGAAATCCTACAGACTGTCCCATTACGTGAAAGACCAATCTATCGCGCTTTTTGCCAACGGCATAAATATCCAGACCGGCAACTGGTTTATCTCGGACGTGGACGCCCAGGTCGTGACCGTCCTCGCGCCGCAGGGCACGACGATAACAGCCAACTACAACTGGATTTCTGAGACGCCTGTCATTTACAAGTATATAGCGATATTCGCGTGAGGGGGTAAAAAGCATGGGAATGATACGAAAGAAGCGCGTAGAGCGCCGAGGCTTGGAAGAACGGGCCGCGGCGCTTTTTTCGCGGCGCGAAGCGGCGACGCTTGCCGAGATAGAAAAACTTGAGGCGGCAAGCCTTCGGTCTCTCCGTACCGTCACCATCAAAGGCAAAACCAAGGCGCCGGACGACGCGCAATATCTGGCCAACTATGACGA
>JAISQE010000192.1 GCA_031274425.1 Synergistaceae bacterium
CCCGACAACAACACGCTAAGGAACACTCTTTCCCTACACGACGCTCTTCCGATCTCAAGAAAACGTGACTGTATTATAATGACGTTGTAGAAATGCCCGCCTGGGAGAGGCTCAGACGGACGTTTTTGGGTTGCCGAAGCGGGGCCGTTATCCTCACCTCGGACTTACGCCCTAACGTGAAGGAATTACGCGTTGAGAATGCGGATTAGTTCCGCGATGGCTCGTATTAGTGCTATCAACGCTAATACGAGTTTTATTATTGCTATAATTTTCGCCACGCAATCACCCCCTTTCGGGGGCGTACCCCAGACAGCTTCCCGATGTTCCGGGACCTCTCCTGATATTATTGTATCACGGTACGTGGGTTTCTTTTCCTGAAAGCGAGCACAAAAAATGTAAGGCAGACCCTTGCAAGAAAACGTGACTGTATTATAATGATGTTGTAGAAATGCCCGTCTGGGAGAGGCTCAGACGGACGTTTTTGGGTTGCCGAAGCGGGGCGGTTGACCCCCACCTCGGGCTTACGCCCTAACGTGAAGGAATTACGCTTTGAGAATGCGGATTAGTTCCGCGAGGGCTAGTAGGAGCTGTAGTATAGCGACTACTAGTTTTATTTTCTCTTCCACGCAATCACCCCCTTTCGGGGGCATACCCCAAGCAGCTTCCCGATGTTCCGGGACCTCTTTGTATCACGGTACGTGGGAATACAAAAAACGGGGCGCTGTCGCCGAAAGGGCGAGTACCGTTTATCGTCTTTTCGCCAGATCTTTCAGACCTTGAAGCTCCTCGGGCGTCAGAGTCCGCGCTACGTATTGCGCGTAGATCGTGTTGTTGTGCAGCAGGGGCTCGTCCGCTATCCGGGGCGTCAGCCTCAGAGACGCCTCGAATAGCGGCGTTCCGGGGATAGGGGAAAACTCCGCCAGTTTGGGGCGGGCTCCAAGCCCTCTCACCGCTTCGATAGAGGCGCGTACGCTCCCGGCGTCCTGCCCGGGCAACCCCACCAGAATGTAAGTCTCGATATCGTCCGGCTCGTATCCGGCGCGGAGCAGCGACGCGACGGCGCGTTCGTAGTCCGACGCCGCCACCTTGTCGGAACTTGCTTTGCCGATGAAGTCGTCCGTACCCTCCAGGCTCAGTCGTATCGTTCGAAAACCCGTTCGGAAAAGAGTCCGGCAGCATTCCTCGTCCAACTGCGCGACGTGGAGGCCGTTGGGCGTGTGCAGACGCAGCTTCGGGTAACGTTCGCGGAGATGGCGGCATAGAGGATAGAAGTGGCGTTCTTTGTTCAGGAGCAAGGCGTCGTCGTAAAACGCCATGTCCGTCACGGTGGGGAGGGACATTTGCCCGGCAAGGTCGGCGAAGACGTCCTGGAGGGGGCGTTGCTCGAACCCCGGCCACAGTTTGTAGGCCGCGCAATAATCGCAGTGCATGGGGCACCCTCGGGAGGTGATGAGGACGCCGTAGGAGGGCGCGTCGTAAAGGTCCAGCGCGGGAGACGCGTCATAGGCGGAGCACAAAAACGGCTCGGTTTGGATGAAGTCCGCTCCGCTGCGGAGCGCGTGCTGGGGGCAAAGGCGCGCGTAGGCCCCTCCCAGAACCACCGGCACGTCGGGAAAAACCTCCTTCGCCGTTTTTACCGCCTCGAAGACTCCCTCGTACCAGTATGTCATCGCCGACGTCACGAAGATCGCGTCCGGCCTTGGGCATGACGCGATACGGTTTCGAAAGGCCGCGCCGTTCAGGCCGAAACGATAGTAACGGCGGGGGATGTTCTTATAGGGTTCGGGTTTTTCGACGGGCAGCCGCTGGGCCTTCCAGCGACCGAAGTCCAGGGGTTTCGTGCGCCCTTCGTAAAGGCAGTCGACGAGGCGCACGTCGTTGCCCTCGCGCCTCAGTGTCCGCAAGAGGCAAAGAAGCCCCACGGGTTTCGACCAGAGATCGAACCACGAAAAATCATAGACGGGCGGGTTGATCCCCAGCACTGTCGCGTTTTTCAAGTTTCGCAGCGTGCGCGAAACATCCCCCGTCCGCTCTCGGGGAAGCGTAAAAAAGCTTTCCGATTTCACTGTCTTTCCTCTTGAGTCTTGAATTACAAACTTTGTCCGTTACTCGGTTGTTTGCTTCTGAGCGCGGAACGAGGGTTTGAATCTGTAGCCTGCCCCCCAAACGGTTTGAATGTAGATGGGATTGGCGGAATCTCGTTCGATTTTCTCGCGCAGTCTGTTGATGTGGACCGCGACCGTAGCGATGTCGCCCATCGCGTCCATGCCCCAGATGCGCTCGTAGAGGGACTCCTTGCTGAAAACGGTATCCGGGTTGGAGACGAGAAACAGCAATAGCTCGTATTCCTTGTTTTTCAGGTCGATTTCGTTTTCGTCGACGTAGACCCGGCGCGCTTTTAGATTTATTCTGACGTTGCCCGCGGCGATCTCGTCGCTTTTGGCGGATTGGCCTCCGGTCAGCCTCTCGTACTGCGCGATGTTGGCCTTCACCCTGGCCACGAGTTCCGTAGGGGAAAAGGGTTTCGAAATATAGTCGTCGGCTCCGAGCCCGAGGCCGCGTATTTTGTCGAACTCCTCCGTTTTCGCCGTCACCATCAAGATGGGGATGTCCACGGAGTCCCTGATTCTCCTGGTGACCTCGTACCCGTCGAGGCCGGGCAGCATCAGATCGAGAAGAATCAAATGATACTCGCCGGACGCCGCCTCCCGCAGTCCGTCGGTTCCGTTCGTCACGATGAAGCTGTCGAACCCGTTGATTTCGAGAAAATCGCGCTCGATCTCGGCGATGGAAATATCGTCCTCGACAATCAGGATTTTTTTCTTGCCCACAAACTCTGCCTCCCGAAATTTGTAAACAACCGTCCCTCAGATCGTTTTGATTTTATCGTCGTATACGCGCTTTATAAAAAAAGCCCCCAACGCCATAGTTGCGGCCTCGGCCGCCGGAAACGCCCACCAGATGAGGTTCACGTCGCCGATCAAGGATAAGAGCCACGCCGTCGGCAAGAGGAAAAGCAACTGTCTGGAGCCGGCCAGGAAGAGGCTTTCCATTCCGTTTCCCAGCGCCTGAAACACGGAAAGGAAGGCGACGCAGAAGCCGGCGAACAAAAAATGAATGCTGATGATCCGCAACGCGGGCACGCCAAGCGACATCATCGCCTCGGTCGCGTTGAACATCGCGAGCAATCTGCCCGGAAAAACCTGAAAAATCCCCGTGCCGATCAGCATGATCCCCACCGCGTACATCAACGCGAGCTTGAAGGCCGCGACGATGCGCTCCTTTTTTCTCGCCCCGAAGTTGTAGGCGATGATGGGCACCATTCCGTTGTTTAAGCCGAAAACGGGCATGAAGATGAAGCTCTGCAGTTTGAAATAGACGCCAAAGACCGCGGCCGCCGTGGGCGTGAAGGATATGAGGATGTTGTTGAGCCCGTAGGTCATGACCGAGCCCAGCGACCCCATCATGATGGAGGGCAGCCCCACGGCGTAAATCCTCTTGATGATCCCGCCGTTCAAGGTAAAATTTTTCACGGACAATTTGATTTCGTGGTTTTTGCGGAGGTTGAAATAAAACGCGAGGGCGGCGCCGGCGGTCTGACCGATCACCGTCGCGATGGCCGCGCCCGACACGTCCCACCTTGGGAATCCCAATAATCCGAATATCATGATGGGGTCCAATATGATGTTGATGACCGCCCCGACGGTCTGCGAGATCATGGCGTAAAAAGTTTTCCCCGTGGATATCAACAACCGCTCGAACAGGACCTGATTGAATATCCCGAACGAAAAAACGCAGATGACCGACAGATAATCCCGCCCATACGCGATAATTTCCTGAATGTCCGTTTGCGTGCGGAAAAACGCAGAAGAGGCCAGAAACCCGACGAGCATGAACACCGCGCAGCTTATCCAGGAAAGAAGGATGCCGTTGGCCGCCGATTTGTTCACGTTGTCGAATTTTTTTTCCCCAAGGCTTTTCGATAGAAAAGCGTTGAGGCCGACGCCTGTTCCGACTCCGACCCCGATCATGAGAATTTGTATGGGGAAAGCCAGCGAAACGGCCGTGAGAGCGTTTTCGTTGATTTGCGCGACAAAAACACTGTCAACGACGTTATAACCCGCCTGCACCAACATGGAAATCATCATTGGGATCGACATAGAGAGCAAAAGCCTGTGAACAGGCATCACGCCCATTTTATTTTCGGGGCGTTTTTCGACTGTATTTTCCATTAAGCGAGATCTCCTGTAAATCTAAAGGGTGGAATACCGATGCCGCCGTTCAAGCAAAAATCGTAACCGTAGGCTTTTTCCCATTTTTGCCGCGTGAAAAAATTGTAACAAAAAGTTTGGTTGTTCATGAAACCATAATCTACTTCCTCCAAGGCATATAGCGAACCATAAAACACAAGGCTACATGATAGGGCAAAGCAATTCGGATAGCAAGAGCGACCCTATGCTTCGCTGATGACGCCCAGCTTTTTCAAAAGCATTTCCAGCACGTGGGGTTCGCTCGCCAATAAAATGTTTGCGTCCAGCGAGCGCGCCCGCTCATTGGACATGACGTTGAGATTCGATTTGGTCACGAGCGCGATGTCGCCGTACTGGCCGAACATCGCGGCGACGACGCTCAAAATGGAGGCGAGCATGTCGTGCGTCACTCCCGGCGTCGTGATTCCGCTGGTCAATCCCAGCAGGCTATTGACCGAGTTTAAAAAAGAACCCAGCAGGATGTTGCCAATCTCTCCGAGCGCGCTGTCGACCATCTCCCGCGTCATCGCGGAGGAGTCCATTTGCGTTCCAAATTGTTTCGCGACCAGCAGGCTCACGATATCGGCAACGGCGTCTTCCCTGAGCAGAAGCATGAAGTTCAACGGGGCGACGCCGTCCGAAGCGGCGAACACGGCGGCGTAGCTTGCGCCGGGGTCGTCGTAGTAACTGTCCAGATCGTATACGGAGACAAGCTCCGCTTTGGGAATATCAATATCGATCGGATAGCCTATCATTTCGGATAACGCGGCCGCGGCGTGCCCAGCCCCAATGTTGCCGATCTCCCGAACGGCGTCGAGCTGCATTTGATCCATCGATTTCAAGTCAAACATGATTACCCCTCCCCGAAATTGAGTTTATCCACAGCAGATTATATATGTCTCCGTGTCATGGCCCCCGACGAAAATTTTTCGAGTGAAACCCTCAATTTGAGATATGATATCAGCTTAACATGTATTTTGATTTCGAGGGGGACATGACGAGCAATGATCATTCGTTCGACGCTCAAGAAAAAATTATTGAATGGCGCGACGGTTCTGGGGACCTTCGTGGGAACGGACAGCGCCGACTTGGTGGAAATCATCGGGCGCAGCGGGTTCGATTTCGTGATTCTCGACATGGAACACGCTCCGGGCGCGCCCAATTCGATCATGGGACAGATGCGGGCCGCGGAGGGAAGCGGCATGGACGTTCTCGCCCGGCTGACCAACGTCGAGAGGACGACCGTTCTGCGTACGCTGGACATCGGGGTGAGCGGCGTTCTGGCTCCGCAGGTGAACGACGTGGCCACGGCGCGGTCTTTCATCGACGCCACGCTGTACCCTCCCCTCGGTTGCCGCGGCTTTGCCGGCACTCGGGCCGCCGCGTACGGGAGCGCGCCTATTCTCGATTACATAGCGGAAGCCAACGCCGATTTGTTGCGCATGGTGCAGTGCGAAACGGAACAGGCCGTTCGGGACGTGGAGAAAATCGCCGCCATAAAAGATATCGACTTGATTTTCGTCGGGCCTTACGATTTGTCGCTGTCGCTGGGCATTCCGGGAGACTTCTTCCACCCCAAAATAGTCGAAGCGGTGGACAAGGTGTTGGCGACATGCAAGAAGTGGGGAAAAATCGCCGGCATTTTCGTCTCCTCGCCGGAGGAAATGAAAAAGAGACTGGAACAGGGGTTCACCTTCTTCGCCTACTCGATGGATACCCTGATTTTCGCCGCGGCGGCGAGGGCCATCGTGGGCGCGGCGCGAGATTTGATCGCCGAGAAACGATAATTTACCTCGGATACATCAGATCGAAGGCGCTCCTCATCCGCGCCACGGGGATCTGTCCGGGAGCCGAGGCGGCGCTGCCCACCGCGAAGGTCAGGTCGGAGCCGTACAGCCCCCCCACGACGCGGCTGTGCGTTCCCAGCGCTCCCATGGACATCGCGATCAGCGGCACGTCGGGAAAATCCCGGCGTATCGCTAGGGTCGCGCTCAAAAGGGCCAAAACGTCCTCTTCTTTTTGCGGCATCAGCGCTACCTTCGCGACGTCCGCTCCATAACGTATCTGTTGCGTCAGTTGCGAGTAAATGAACTCCTTCGAGGGCGTTCTCTTAAAATCGTGGTAGGAGACGATCAGGGAGACCCCTTTTGCGTTCGCGCGCTTCTTCAGACGGGAGAGGACCGCCGGGCCGTACGACAGTTCTTTGTCGACGAAATCGACAAGACCTTTATCTATTGCCGCCTCGTAGACGGCGGATTTCATGGGTTCCGAAACCTCTTTGACGCCCCCTTCCCAATGACCCCGGCAGGTTAGAATCATCGGCAGATCCCTCACCTCATCGCGGACCTCGGAGATGAGGCCAGTCGCCTCGGCGGCGTTTTCGACGCAGTCCCACGCGTCGATCCGCAGTTCGATAATGTCGGGCGCGAGATTGGCGAGGTCGCGCGTTTCGGCCAGGACGTCTTCCCTGCTTTTCCCGACGAGAGGAACGCAGATCAGCGGGACAGCGCCTCCCAACACGGATTTATGCGCTTCGATCGGCTTGTTCGGTACGGGCCTCATGGGATATCCGCTCCCTTTACGTTAGTATGGTATTTTGAGTATGACCACTTCCGGACAAGTTGGCCGAAGTAGGTATTACAATTGCTGAAATTAGGCGATATGGTATCATAAAACTAAATTGCATATATCTCCCTCTCTGTTCCTACGGAAATAGATTCTCCTCATTCTCGCGTACGAACACCGCGGCCTCGGCCCGGAGGAATATTCCACCGTCCACAAGGTGGTGAACATCGAAGAGGTCGAAGAATTGGAATTGGAGGATTGAATGCGTGCGCGATCGGACGCAGTTGACGCTTATTCAAGGATTATAGAGTAAATACAGTTTTATACAAATTGTTTCTTACGAATGTCGTTGTAGATTC
>JAISQE010000086.1 GCA_031274425.1 Synergistaceae bacterium
AATACTATCAAAAGGATTTGTAGAAATTGTGGAAACACGCAATCGATATTGGAGTGTATGATAACGGCGGCGGAGCCGCCTTGCCCACGCTTTTGGGACAGGCGGTCAAAAGTGCCGGCGGTGATCAATAGCCCGCCGACGATGGTTTTTACGCTCGCGGTTCAATCTAAAAAAGCGGCCCGGAACTGGCTCCTCCGGGCCGCTTTGCGTCATGGCTATTGGGCGACGGGGCTCGCTTGCCGGTGACCGCTCGACGCGTTGCCGGCGCGCTTCTCCTGCCCTTGTTGCGCGTCCTAAGGGCTTGTTATCACTCCTCGACGTCCAGTTCGTAGGCCAGGATGTATTTGTTCGCGCGCGGCGTGAATTTTACCTTTGCCTTGCTGCCGTAAATGTCCTGGTTGAAAAATAAGGGGATAATGCCCACGTCATCCAGAATGACGCGAGTGCTCTCCGTCAGAAGCTCGGCGCGTTTCGCCACGTCCGCGGTCTGGTCCGCTTCGTCGATCAACCGGTCGTACTCGTCGTTGGAATAGTGGCAACGGTTGGAGGCTCCCTTGGCGGGGTTCTTTCCCCTCGTGTAAAAGAGGGTGTTGGCCATCGCGCCGGTGTCGATCTCCTCCGACCATCCGGTCATGACGAGGCTCGATTTGTCGCCGGGGCGAACGTAGTCGAAAAACGTCGACTTCGGATGGAGTATCGGGTCTATCTCGATTCCGACCTTCGCGAGTTGGCTCGCTATCGCCTGCGCAACCTGAGCGTCGTTGGGATAACGCCCGTTCGGCGCGTCGAGCTTGACCTTGAAGCCCTTCTCGTATCCCGCCTCTTTCAAGAGCTCCTTCGCTTTGTCCGGGTTGTGCTCCGGGACCGGAAGGTCCTTGAGATAGCCGCGTTTGCCCTCGATCAGCATCTGGCCCGTCGGGTAGCCGTTGCCGTTCATGATGACGTCGACTATGGCCTGGCGGTCGATTCCCAGGGACATCGCCCGCCGCACCCGCACGTCCTTCATTGGGTTGACGGGGCCGTCTATGCCCGGCGTCGGCTCGCGGTTGGCGTCGATGTGCATATAGATCAGACGCATGCCGGGGCGTTCGGACACCTTGATTCCCTCGGTTTTTTTCACGCGATCGACGTCGCGCACCGGGATGTCCTCGATAAGGTCCACCTCGCCGGTCAAAAGGGCGGCCGTACGCGTCGCGGCGTTGGTGATCGGGCGAAAACGCACGTGAGAGATCGCGGGCGCGCCGCCCCAATAATTTTTGTTGGCCTCGAGGGTGATATGGTCTTCCTTGACCCACTCGACGCAGACATAGGGGCCTGTGCCCATGGGCTTCAAGTTGACCTCGTCGTCGCCGACTTTTTCTGTATACGCCTTGCTCATGATTTTGAGCAGCTCCAGGTTATCCAGCAGGACCGCGTCCGGCATTTTCGTGACGATCTTGAGGGTGTGATCGTCCACGACCTCGATGTCCTTGATCGAACCGACCCGGTTCTTGACGAGAAACTTTCCGGCCCGTTCGAAGGTGAATTTTACGTCCTCCGCGGTGAAAGGCGTTCCGTCGGAAAATTTGACGCCCTTGCGCAAATGGAAAGTCCATGTAAGCTGGTCCGGGGCGATCTCCCAGGATTCGGCCAGCGTGGGGACCAGCTCGCTCCCGTCGGGGCTGGCGGCGATGAGCGATTCGTACACATGCTGGGTTATCGCGTTGGTGATGGTCTCGTTCTGCTGCTGCGGGTCGAGGAACAGCGTGTCCGACGCCAGGCCGACGACGATGCTTTTCTCCGCCGCCCAAGCGGCGGACGCGGACAACAGCACGACCCACAACAAAATAAAGAGCCTTACGGATTTTGCGCGACGCCACATATTTCTCGTCTTCATATTTTTCGTCTTCATAAATTTTCACCCTCCAGAGTTCACGTTTATATCGTGCATAGAATCAAAAAGTGCGGACCGAAACGCTCACGCGCATTCCATATTTTCGCATTCCATATTTTATATGCGCATCCCCCCTGTCAACATTCCGCAAAGTGGCACGCCACCTGACGAAGTCCGGTTTTTTTCAGGGTCGGGCGCTCTTCGTCGCAGAGTTTTTCGCGCCTCGGGCAACGCGACGCGAACACGCACCCCGGCGGCAGGATCATCGGGCTCGGAACGTCGCCGGAGAGCGGGGCCTGGATGCGGCTCTTGTCCACCGAGGGCGCGGCGTCCAGCAGCGCTTGCGTGTAGGGGTGCAGGGGACGCTCGAAAATATCGTCGCAGCGGGCCTGTTCCACTATGAAACCCAGGTACATGATGCCCACCCTGTCCGTCACGTGACGCACGACGGCCAGATTGTGCGAGATGAAGAGGTACGACAGGTGAAATTCCCGACGGAGGTCCATCATCAGGTTCAATATCTGAGCCTGTATGGACACGTCCAGAGCGGAGACCGGCTCGTCCGCGACGATCAGCTTCGGATTGGTCGCCAGCGCGCGGGCTATGCCGACGCGTTGGCGCTGCCCGCCCGAAAACTGGTGCGGGTAACGGTCCGCCTGGTCTCGGTGCAGCCCGATGATGTCCATCAAACGCGACACTCGCTCCACAGCCTCTTCTTTGCTTTCGGCAATCCCATGAAAAAGAAGAGGCTCCATCAGAATCTCTCCGACCCTCTGCCGAGGGTCCAGCGACGCGTAAGGGTTCTGAAAGACCATCTGGATTTCCCGGCGAACGGGCCTCAGTTCTCGGTCGTTCAGGCGTCCGATCTCTTTGCCCTCGAAAACGATCTCGCCGCTTCTGGGGGCGAGCAGGCGCACCACCGTCCTGGCGATGGTGGATTTTCCGCATCCCGATTCTCCCACCAAGCTGAACACCTCGCCCGGCTCGATCTCGAAGCTGACGCCATTGACCGCGTGAACCAGTCGCCGCTCCTTCCCCAGGCACTTATCCACCCAGGACAGCGGCAGTTCGAAATATTGAACCAAATCCTTCACCTCAAGGAGGTTGAGCCTGTCCGTCGTCATCGTTCCGCTTCGCCTCCGGCGTGAAGGTGGCAGGCCGTTTTCCGGCCTGGGCCCGCCGGGCGCATGGGCGGCGCGGCCCGCAAACATTTTTCGGACGCGTCCGGGCATCGCGCGGCAAAGGCGCAACCGTCGGGAAGCTCCAGCAAATTCGGCACCATCCCGGAAATCTGAGGAAGGCGGCCGGACTTTTTTCCCATACGGGGTATCGAGTTCAGGAGCCCTTTCGTGTAGGGGTGGAGCGGGGAGTGAATGACCAAATCCGTGGGCCCCTCCTCGACGATGCGCCCGCAGTACATCACGGCCACCCGTTCGGTCAAGCCCGAAACGACCGCCAGATCGTGGGTGATCAGAATGAGGGCCGCGCCATGATTTTTCACGACCCCTTCCATCAAACGCAGAATCTGAGCCTGGACGGTGACGTCCAGGGCCGTCGTGGGCTCGTCCGCGATGATCAGTTTGGGGCGCGCGGCCAAGGCGATGGCGATGACCACGCGCTGCAGCATGCCGCCCGAGAACTGGTGCGGGTAGGCTCGCAAACGGTCCTCCGGGTTCGAGATCCCCACTTCCCGCAGCAGGGAGAGGATCTTCTCCAGCCGCTCCCTCGCGCCCAGCGACGTATGGAGCCGCAGCATTTCGTCGATCTGGTCGTGGATGGTGTGGAGCGGATTCAAAGCCGTCAGGGGATCTTGGAAGATCATGGATATATCTTTGCCGCGGATCCGGCGCATTTCGGCCTCGCTTTTCTCCAGCAGGTCCGCCCCCTCGAAGAGGACCCGCCCCGAGGCGATCTCCCCCGGAGGGTCGATCAGACGCAGGATCGAGTACGCGGCGACGGACTTCCCTCCCCCGGACTCTCCCACGAGCCCCAGTATCTCCCGCTCTTTCAGCGTCAGGTCGATGCCGTCCAGCGCCTTCACCGTGCCCGCAAAAAGATGGAACTGGGTTTTGAGGCCTTCGATTTCCAGCAGCGCATTCCCCATAACGGCCTCCTCGCCTCTCACTTGAGCTTCGGGTTCAGCTCGTCCCGGAGAAAATCTCCCAAAAGATTGATGCCGAAGACCAATATCATGATAAAACAGCCCGGCAGGACGGAGATCCACCATATTCCGCTGAACAGCACGTCGTACCCGTTTTTCACCAGCAGCCCCAGCGACGGCTCCGTCACCGGCACGCCGACGCCCAGGTAGCTCAGCGTGGCCTCCGTCAGAATCACGTTTCCCACGTGAATCGTGGCGATGACGATCAGGGAGGTCGTCACGTTGGGGAGGACGTGGCGCGTCACCACCAGAAACGGCGAAAGCCCTATCAGGCGCGACGCGTCGATATATTCCTTGCCGCGCTCCGCCAGCACGGCCCCCCGCACCGTTCGCGCGTACTGCACCCAGCCGACCAGGGTCAGCGCTATGAAGAGTTTTTCAAGCCCGCGTCCAAAGGCGGACATGATGAAAAGCGCCACCAGCATCGCGGGAAACGAGAGCTGAACGTCGACGATCCTCATCAGCAACGTGTCCGCCCTTCCCCCCGCGTATCCCGCGTACAAGCCCACAAGCGTCCCCACCAGACAGGAGGCGGCCATGACCCCGACGCCCAGAAACAGGGAAATGCGCGTCCCGTACACGATGCCGCTCAACATGTCGCGCCCCTGCTCGTCGCTTCCCAACAGGAACGCGGCCTCGCCTCCTTCGAGCCACGCCGGCGGCTTATAGGCGTTTTTGAGCTCCAGCGACTGAAGGTTGTAGGGGTTTTGCGGAACCAGCAAAGGCCCGAAAAGCGCCGTCAGGATGAAAAAAACGACGATCACGCTTCCCGCGACGGCGATTTTTTCGCGCCTAAAATGAAAGAAGAACTCCGAGCGGAGAAATTCGTTCAGCGCCTTCATCTGTAAACATCCAAGCCCAGGGGGGCGGAGCCCGCTCGACCCCTTTGGGGTTCTCGCTGGCTCCCCTGGAACCCCTCGCGGCGCTTTGTCGGGACGCAACCGGAGACATGGGCTTGAACGAATGTCTTCATCTCAGGTCGATCCTGGGGTCGATAAAGGTGTAGACCACGTCGATGATGAAATTGATCCCCACGAAGATGGCGGACACGATCATCAGGTACGCGACGATTACCGGCCGGTCGGAAGCGTTGATGGAGTCCACCAGGAGCTTCCCCATCCCAGGCCAGGCAAAAATCGTCTCGGTGACGGTAGCGAACGCTATCATGTTCCCCACCTGAAGGCCGAAAAACGTCACGACCGGGATCAGCGCGTTTTTGAGAGCATGGGAGAAAAGCAGTTGCCTGGAGGAAACGCCTTTGGCTCGGGCGAATTTGACGAAGTCCTGCCGAAGGACCTCCCTCATCTGGGCGCGGATGAGCCGCAGCAACACGGCGAGGGTCCCCAACGCCAAGGTGACCGACGGAAGGACCAGATGCCTCAGCCCGTCCCATGTGAGGAACGACCAAGGCACTCCGAACAAAAGCCGCGTGCCGCCGCGCCCCGAGGAGGGCAAAAGGCCGAGCTCCACGGCGAAGAAATAGATCAACAGGATTCCGACCCAAAAAGAGGGCAGCGATATGCCGAAAAGCGATCCTCCCATGATGGCGCGGCTTAAAAAAGAATTCGGCCTGGCGGCCGCGTAAACGCCCGCTGGAACGGCCACCAGCAGCGCGAACAAAACGGCGCACCCCACCATCTCGAACGTGGCGGGCATTCGCTCCGTGACCAGCTTCGAAACGGGCTGCTTGAATATGTAAGACCTTCCCATGTCTCCCTGGGTCAGGTTCTTCACGAAAACGAAATATTGAATCCATAAGGGTTTGTCGAGCCCGAGAGAACGGCGCGCCTCCTCGATCTCCAGGTCGGTGGCGTTGGGCGGAACCACCATCAGAACGGGGTCTCCGGTGAAGCTCATAACGAAAAAGACGATCAGCGAGACGACCATGAGAACGGCGGCCATTTGCATCAAGCGCCTCAGCAGATAAATCCACAAGGACCTCACCTCTATCTCAAGTCTCTCTATACTCAAATCTCTCTATTTCAAGTCTCTCAAGCTCAAGCCTCTCAAGTCATTCAAGCCGCCATCTCGAGTCGCCCCGCGCCGAAACGCCGCCGCGCCGGCTCGAATCAGGTTGCGCTACATCATTCTAATGTTAAACAACAATAAAGGAGATTTAATGAAGGGTAATTATACTTTGCTTTTGAAATATGTCAACACCGGCATCGTTTTCGCCCAGGGCAAACGCATCGGGAAGAGCAGGGCAAACGCATCAGACTCTATGAATCTTTGCTATAACTAAATTATATAATTTAAACGCGAAAATTTATTAATTAAGTCACGCCAAAGATTAAGAGATTCTGATGCGTTTGCCCTGGGTCAACGTGTTGATGAATGATTTTCATTCGTTGATATCAGTACCTTCATGAAAATTCATCAACACGTTAGGCCCGTCATCCAAATCTTTCGTGACACACCTCGGCTGGCCCCGATATCGAGTTATCAAGGTTGGTAACCACCAATAATTTTACCATCTTCATCATAATTAACGGTTTCAGACTTTGTTAGTGTGCCTTCAGAATATTTTTCAAATTTAGTTGCTCTAC
>JAISQE010000111.1 GCA_031274425.1 Synergistaceae bacterium
TCATCAATAAACGCCCGCGGAGCGTGATGAATATTTTTGAAACCATGAATGCCCATGAGGTCAAACTGTCCTCCGTCACACTGGCGGAGCTGGAGTACGGCGCGTCCAAAAGTAAATACTGAGGGTAGTAGAAAATTGGTTAAAGAACTGCAACTAAAGAGTATTGCGTTTGATTCACGCGAAATCAAGCTTCTCAACGATAAGGACAATCCTTTGAACAGAGTGAATCGCGTTCATTATTTGCTCAAAAACTTCCTTTATGCTCACACAAGCTTTATCCGCGACCATTTGCAATGGTTACTTGAATCTGTTCGCATTTGTAATGAATCCGCTGGCCGATAACCTCGCAAAAGTAGAAATACTTCTGGATTGGCTTTTCGAAATCCTAAAACGCTACGCTACAGAGAATTTTATGGCTTAGATTAAGGATTTTAGCACCACTGTGCAAGTAAGGATTTAATTCTTTATCAATCCTACGGCACCTCTTTTCTACATGCCGTTATTCTATTTTCTTCACCTCATTTCTGTCAATAAAAACCTATAAAATTTTGTTGCACCCATTGGGGAATTGGGGACAGGGCAAACGCATCAGGAAGGGCTAAAGCATTGTAAATACTCAATTGACTATTTTGAACATAAAATTTATCAATTCAGTGATAGCAATGATTTACGATTCTCATGCGTTTGCCCTGGAATTGGGGATTTACGTTATTGACAGAATAGGGATATCGTGATTGAATACACAAATTCAAGTGAACGTAGATTATTGAGTGTTGTGATGCGCAAACCAATCGCCAAAAGGGGGCTTGAAAATGTCCGGAACAAAGGGGTACGTCGAACATGTGGCAATTCACGTGAGGAACATCGGCTGGTATGTCAAATATTTCGGGGAGGTATTCGGCATGGAGCCATACCGTACGGACGAGCAGGATGGGAAGGTAAAGCAGGTGTGGCTGCACGGCGGAATTCAACTGACCTCAGTTTCGAGTTTTGAAGTGGGCGAGCCGGAAAAACAGGGGATAACCCACATCGGTATCGTGGTCGAAGATGTAAAAAGCGCTATAGAAGAATCATACTTCAGGGGAGTAAAACCGGTAGTGGACAAAAAAGATTGGGTGTGGTTGCCTGATGGGGTGCCTCTTGAAATCAAGCGTGGGAAGGGTTCTTCGGTGGCAGAAGTGTTGGCTGTGAATCCGAGATAAACGCGCGTGGTAAAATTTGACATATTGACAAATTAATGAAAAGAGATTAGAGTATTATTAGATGGTAAAGTGTTCGGTGTATAAATTTAGAATATGTCAGTGTGCAATGAAGTGGAGGTGCGCTATCAACTTGTATCCAGGATACTGATTGATAGTGATCGCCATGGACAAAATTTCAGCTGAACGAATGAGACCTATCCGCGAAGAAGTGTATTTGGCCATTCGCCAGAAAATTTTAAGCGGTGAATTCAAGCCTGGGGATCGCCTCCAGGAAGAACAGCTTGCTAGGCAGTTTGGAACGAGTAGGACTCCTGTCCGCGAAGCATTGCGAAAACTGGAGGTCGAAAATTTTGTGGTCTACTATCCGCATCACGGGACAGTGGTGGCTGAAGTTGCCACAGATGAAGTCGACGACCTTCAAGAGGTGCGTATCCTTATAGAATCATTGATCATCAGGCGAGCCACGAAAAACGTAAAGCCAGAGAACATTCAGCGATTGCGTAGAATTATCGAGGAGGGCGAAGCACTGACAGATCCAGATAAATTGATGGCGAATGTAGATCTATTCAATGCAACTATGTTTGCTATTGGCAAGTGCAAAAACCTAGAAGCCCTCAATATTCGCGTTCGTGAAATTCTGAGAAGAGTAGTTGTTTCAAAGTATCTCCATCCTAAAAGACATAATGTCGCGGTGGCCGAGCATAAACTTTTGGTTGATGCCTTAGAGGCTCGGGATGCCGACTTAGCGGTAGCTCGCATTATTGAGCATCTGAGAAATTCTCCCAAAACATACAAATTGTAACAGCCGGGTCTTTAGGAGAAGGCTGTGATGACAAATATATAGTAATTGTTTTTGCGTGAAGTATTGTATCCAGGATACATATATATCAAGGATACCGCCCGTAAGGCAGCGAATTCAAAAATACACAGAAAGGAGTTTATCAATGTCGCAGAAATTTGGGTCACGAATGGTAGAGGATATCCCAAGAGCTGAGAAGAGCTTGATTGGAAAGCTGAGCGCGTTTACGGCACCGGAGCTTGCTGATGGGGCTCCTATCTACAACGCGATGGATTATCACATTAAGCCTATGGTTACCACTCAAAAGATAGTCGGGCCCGCCGTTACGCTGAGACTTACGCTGGGCGACAGTCTTCTGGTGACAAAAGCGCTCTCAATGGCGAAACCGGGCGACATCCTTGTCATCGACGGGAGGGGTAGCGGCAATAACGCTCTTTGGGGCGATCACAGGAGCCAGGTTGCCAAAATGCGGGGGCTTGCGGGTGTCGTCATGGACGGAGCATTTCGGGATATTGAGAGCAACGAGCTGATCGGCTTTCCCATTTATGCCCGTGCACTTACCTGCGGAACGAGCACAAAAAACTGGTTTGGCGAAATCAATGTGCCGATTTGCTGCGGCGGCGTGGTTGTCAATCCAGGGGATATCGTCGTGGGAGACCGCAATGGAGTCGTTGTAGTACCCCTTCAGTTTGCGGAACAAATCATAGCCGGAGCGCAGGATAAGCAGGAAAAGATGCGTAAGGTGGAAAAGGAGGTGGAAGAAACCGGAAAAGTCATCCCAGATAACTATGCAGCTCAGCTCGCAAAACTCGGATATTAATGGACGATAATTCCCTCTTTAGTCCGCAGCAGGAGATGGAATTGCAGACGGATTCGATTGATTTGAAAATAATGAAGATGACTCTAAAGGGGAATGCGCATGAAAATTATTTCCATCAGACCGCTTCTCGTGAACAAGTATCTGTTTGTCGAAATAGAGACGGATACCGGTTTAAAAGGAGTGGGTGAATCGGGAACCTGGGGATTTCTTGAGGCTTCCGCCACGGCAGTTGATCGTTTCGCCACTTACCTTTTAGGTAAGGACCCTTTGACGATTGAGCACCACTGGCAGTATATGTACCGTACTCAGCATTTTCGCGGAGCGGCCATAATGGGTGCTTTGAGCGCAATCGATATAGCGCTGTGGGACATAAAGGGTAAGCATTTTGGCGTTCCGGTGTACGAGCTCCTCGGAGGCAAGACCCGCGATCGTGCGAGGGTGTATTTCCATACGCGAGGCGGAACTGTCGAAGAGGTCACCAAACTCTGCCTTGATGCAAAAAGCCAAGGCTTCACTGCGGTCGGCCACGTTTCTCCTTTCCTAGACGAGCCGCGCTCGGTACCTTATGGCGAAACTCACGCCCAGATGATATCCCTCGCCATAGAACGCATTCGAACATATCGCGAAGCTTTGGGTGACAGCGTGGATCTTTGTGTGGAAATACACCGCAAACTGAGCCCTGCCGACGCAATCGTTCTAGCCAGGGGCATAGCCCAATATCATCCTATGTTTTACGAAGACCCAGTAGCACCCGATAATTTCGATTCGATGGAGTGGGTTGCCGATCATATTGACATTCCGATAGCCACGGGCGAGAGACTGCATACGCTCCAGGAGTTTGCGATGCTGATAAAGAGAAGGGCTGTGCACTATGTCAGGCCCGATGTCTGTCTGTGCGGAGGCATTACGGGCGCCAAAAAAGTTGCCGCCCTCGCCGAGGCGTTCGGCATAGGCGTCGTTCCGCACAATCCACTCAGCCCGGTGAGCACTGCAGCGTGTGTTCAGCTTGCTGCCTGTATTCCAAACTTCGCGATACAGGAGCTGCCCTCCCTAGAAGACAAGCCTCCAAAAAGTGAGGTGGTCAGATCCGAAGTAAAATATGACGGTCACGGGTATTTGATCGTTCCAAGCACTCCCGGCATAGGCGCTATTCTCATAGGAGACAGCACGCGATTCCCGTTTGAACCGCGCCCCATAGTGGCAAGGCTACACGTCGATGGTTCTGTCGTGGATGATTGATAAGGCAGGACTCAGGTATATTGGGAAATCGTGATTCTTCGTGCCTCCGCTGATGAGGACAGAAAACTATTTTTTTGATGATGAAAAGGAGATGTGCATCCATGAAAAAAAGTACGCTTTCCGTTTTATTGACGCTGACCCTCGCGATATCGTTTGTAGTATGTAGTGCGCTCGTTTCCTCGGCCGCACCCGCGTGGAAATTCGACAGAAAGATAGATTTCATAGTCACTTTCGGTGTCGGCAGCGGTACTGATACTACAATGCGTCCGATAGCGAGTCTGCTTCAGGATTATCTTGGCGTTCCAGTTGTCATCACGAACATAGAGGGCGCGAACGGTTGGAACGGCACCGATTACGCACTCAAACAGCCCGCGGACGGATATACCTTCTACTGCGGAACGCAGAACCAGGTCATTCAGTATTTCCTCGGCAACGCCCCCATGGATTACCTCGGAGAATCCGAGCCGGTTTGTCAGCTCGTGCACGCCACCCTTTTGATCTGCGCTTCCGCAAAGGCTGCCGAGGGGAAATACACCAATTTCACTGAAATGATTGAATACGCCAAGGCCCACCCCGGCGAAATTTCCGTCGGTATGATGTCCAGAACCGGAACTGACTCGGTGGCGTTCGAGGCGGCGACAAAGGGCGTCGACATCGCGCAGATCTCGTACGGCGGCGGTTCTGAAATGTTCGCCGCAATGGCCGGAGGACACCTCCACCTCGGCATGGCTGGCGCGGATGAAGTTGGCGGGCTCATAGCAGCTGGAAATATAATTCCCCTGCTTGCCCTCAGCGAAAATCGCCTGAGTATACTCCCAAATGTCGAGTGTTCTAAAGAGCTAGGCATTGAATCTTACTTCGGACCGTGGAGGGGTATTTTCACGAGGAAAGGGACTCCGCAGGAGGCCATTGATGCGCTCGATTACGCCGTTACTCAGGTTATAGACAAAAAAGAGTGGCAGGATTTTTTGCTCTCGGGTGCCTATAACGAGAGGGACGGATACAAGGGCAACGCCGAATTTAAGGAGTTTGTCAAAGGGGAGTTCGATTTTTATAAAAAATACCTCGACGAACTCGGAGCCCTCTCTCCAAAGTTTAAATAATAAACTGCCTCTACTTTAAGAACCCCATGTTTAAAAGGGGGGGAAACGATTCGCAATGCTGGCATCCCCTCCTCCCCTTTCGCTCTGACTTCCAAGGAAGGAGACGTTTTCTTTGACCGTTGAATTCGTCGCAAATATAGCAATGTTCCTGTTTTTCATCTACGCCTATTTCTTCATCGGCGCGACTGTGCCAGCCTCCAGCAGCAGGGAACTGGGCGCAGAGCAGTGGCCGCAGGGCATAATCATCCTTTTGTTGGTCTGCATCGGAATCAACATCTTCAAAATATACAAAAGCAACAGGGCGGCCGACCTGAAAATGAATTTTGACATCATCGGGAGGAATATTGCCGCTTTTACTAAAAGTAAATTATTGGCCGGGATTCTCCTGATACTTGCACTCGCGTTTTTGCTGGAGCCGCTGGGCTTTATCCCGGCGTGCTTCGCGTTTGCTTGCCTGTACAGTTACTTGCTCGGTTCCAGGAATTACTGGGCCATCCTGACAATCTCGCTGGGTGTAGTGATATTTCTTTACATACTGTTCACCGGGTTCCTCTCCGTTTTGTTGCCCAGGGGAACGATTCCGTTTCTTCGGGGTTTTTCGCTGTGGCTCGAGTCCATCGTACAATTTTAGCAAAGGAGAAGTCGAGATATGGATGAGTTATTAGCGTCAGGATTATCCGTAATCATGCAACCATTCACGCTGATGCTGCTGATTGCAGGAGTCGTAGTCGGCGTCGTATTCGGCGCTTTGCCTGGCGTCAGCTCCAGCATGGCGGTCGCCCTGAGCCTCGGGTTCACGTATTCCATGGATCCGGTAGGGGCCATAGCGTTCATGGTCGCAGTCTATTGCGCGGCGGTCACGGGTGGGGGCATTACCGCAATACTTTTCAAAATACCGGGTACGCCGTCCAACGCCGCCACCACATTCGACGGCTTCCCGATGGCGCAGCGCGGTGAGGCTGACAAAGCTCTCGGCATAGCGCTCATCTGTTCCGCGATAGGTGGCCTGGTTTCTGCTGTCATCATGTTTCTCATGAGCCCTCAGCTCATCAAGGTGGCGCTGACCTTCGGCCCATCAGAACTCTTCGCGGTCTGCTTTCTGGGGCTCTCTATCCTAACCTGCCTCGAGAGCGAAAATCTCAACCGCTGCATCATATCTGGGCTTCTCGGACTGTTCCTCGCATGCGTGGGTATCGATCCGATTTCCTCGTACCAGCGCTTTACGTGGGGGAACAGCGTATTGCGCTCCGGCGTGGAGATGATCCCTGTCATGATAGGGCTTTTTGCGATCGGGGAGGTGCTCAAACAAACGGCGTCTCACAAGGGCATAAAGATCGACGAAAAAAATCGCCAGCAGGCTCAGGCTAAGACTGTATTCCCCTCCCTGGCGGAGTGGTGGAAAATCAGGTGGACCATCATCCGTTCATCGCTTCTGGGAACGGCGGTTGGCATCCTCCCGGGCGCGGGCAGCACGATAGCGGCGTTCCTCTGCTATGCGAGTGAGGTCAAGGTTTCAAAGCATCCAGAGCGCTTCGGCACCGGTATTATGGAAGGGATCGCTGCATCCGAAACCGCCAACAACGCCGCGACCGGCGGTTCCATGGTGCCACTGCTGACGATGGGCATCCCAGGCGGAACGTCCGCTGCCATCATGATGTCCGCCCTCACCCTCAAAGGCGTGCAGATGGGCCCTCTGTTGCTGTTGACTCAGCCGCAGTACCTGTCGGCCACCTTTATCTCCATGATCATCACAAATATTCTGATGGTCGGCGTGTGCGTGATAGTGGCGAGGATGTTCGCCAAAATACTCTCCATACCCTACAGCTATCTCGGCACGACCATAATGTTGCTCGCGGTGATCGGGGCTTTTTCGACGAAAAACGCCATCGTGGATGTGAAGCTCATGGTCATAGCGGGCGTGGCGGGGCTGGTGTTTTCCGCATGCAAATTCAACAATGCTGCCCTAATACTCGGTCTCGTATTGGGCACTATGTGCGAGAATAATCTGCGCAGAGCCGTTGCCATGAGCGCCGGCAGCTTTACCAAGGTCTTCAGCCGCCCAATGACCGCCGCTATTATGATTATCGGCATTGTGGCATTGCTCTACCCTATAGTTAAACCTCTAATATTCAAAAAGACAACTCTCGTTAGCTAGAGCGGGTTCCGAACGTTGCAGACGGCCCAGGTGCCCTCCATTTTCTCGGAGGGTGCCGCAATTTACTATAATTTTTGTGACAAACGGAGACGATTCGATGAAAAAAAAGATATTCACCCCCTCGCGCATAGGCAGGGTTCAGGTCAAGAACAGGATTGTGCTCCCGTCCATGTGCACGTATTTTTGCGAGTCCGACGGTTCCATAGGCGACGACATCCTGGAGTACGTCCGCGAGCGGGCGCGGGGTGGAGTCGGCCTCATAGTCATGCCGGGCAGCCCTCACGGAAAGCCCAGCGCGGGACGTCCCGCGATATCCGACGACAGGTTCGAAGCGGGTTGGCGCAAGATGGCGGAGGTGGTACACGAATACGATGGCAGGCTTTTTTGCCAACTGCATCCAGCGGCGTTGCAGGCTGGGCGAGGCGGCGAGCTCACACTGCCCGAAGATTACGACGAAAATTTAATAGGGGAGCTCATAGGAAGCTATGCGGCGGGAGCCAGGCGATGCATGGACTGGGGCGTAGACGGAGTGGAAATTCACGGTGGTCACGCGCATGAAATCGCCCAGTTCATGTCGCCGTTGTACAACATGCGGAAGGACAGTTATGGCGGAGATGATGTCGGCAGGAGTCGACTTTCGGTCGAAATAGTGAGGGCAATAAAGGTAAAGTGCGCGGAGGATTTTCCAGTCATTTTCAGGATAAGCAGTGACGAAATGGTCGACGGGGGTAGAAAACTCGACGGAACGATTCGGGTGGTGCAGTTGCTAGAGCAGGCAGGTGCCGACGCGATCCATGTATCTATAGGCATGGCGTCGTCGTTCCAATATATTTCGGCGCCGATGGATCTGCCGGATTGCTTCAACGTGGAAGCCTCAGTGTCGATAAAGAATGCGCTTAAAATACCCGTGATAGCCGTCAACAGGATAGTGAGCGTCCCTGAGGCGGAGAAAATCGTCGAGGATGGCTTAGCCGATTTTGTGGCGATGGGCAGGGCGAACCTCTCCGATCCTGAACTGCTCAATAAATACACCGGAGAAAACCCATTGCCAACGTGCGAGTGCATCGGCTGCAACCAGGGCTGTAAAGGGCATGTGTCGCAGAAACGCATAAGGTGTGTCCAAAACCCACGGCTTGGCAGGGAGCTCACCCTCCGTTTCCCACAGGCTCCTGAAGGCCTCAAAGAAAAGAAAATCTTAATCGTAGGGGCAGGCCCGGCAGGCCTTGAAGTGGCGTGCCGGCTCGCCCAGAGTGGAATAAAACCTTTGATTTATGAAAAGTCAGGTTTCGTTGGTGGGTTGATCCGTTTTGCGCAGATGCCACCCCACAAGGAGAACATACGACGTGTGGTCTCGTATCGGGAAAAGATGCTTGAGCACTTTAATGTGCCGATTCATCTGAACAAATGTGTGGACGCCGATCTGATTCGCAGTGAGCGTCCGGATTACATCATCTTGGCTACGGGAAGCGTTCCTGCCGTGCCACTTATCAAGGGTATTGATGGGGAATGCGTCTTCACGGGGGATGACATTTTTGTAAAAGGGGCTGACTTAGTAGGTCACAGTGTCGCCATCCTGGGGGGCGGCCTGGTAGGATGTGAAACCGCCGAATATCTGGCGACCAGAGGCAAAGAGGTTTCTTTATTTGAATTGTGCGACGAAATAGCGTCGGAGCTTGTAAAAAGCCGCAGGTATTTTCTGCTGAATTCGATCAAAGAGCTTGGCATAAAAGTACATACGCAATGCAAAATAGAGGAGATTCGTCCGCCGGAGCTCTTGGTCGCACATCAGGGCACTGTTAAGGTCATTGGCGACTTTAACAATATAGTCGTAGCCGCCGGCAGAAAATCGACCGACGACCTCTCTTTGCAGTTTGCGGAGGCATGTCCGGAAGCGACGCTTGTCAAAATCGGCGACGCCAGCAGCCCAGGGCTCATACTTGATGTCATTTTAAACGCCGCTGAATGCGCGTCAAAGTTGTTGTGCGCCTGACGACGACCAGCATTTTCTGACGAGTGCGCCCGCCCTAAAAAGCGGGCGCGTTTTTTGACCTCTCTTCTGGCCCGATCGCTCGTCATCAGCCTGCGCGAAAACGCCTCAACAAAGAAGTACTCGGATTATATTTGAGAAACGCTTAAAAAACTGGAAGGAGTGCAATAAATGATCGAACTGTACGACACTGGGGCATACTTGATTGATGGGGTTGAAATCGTACCTGATGACGAAGAAGCCTCGGCAAAATTGCGGCAAAAGATTGGCAGGGAAGTCTCCTGCGAGGAAGCGCGGAAGGGGACTATCACCTATTTGATTTTATCCGGCCATAACAGCGGCGACGAAAAAAATCTGAAAATCCGCTTCGACTCGCTAACCTCGCATGACATCACTTACGTTGGCATCATTCAGACGGCGCGCGCCAGCGGTATGGAGCGTTTCCCCATGCCATTCGTGATGACGAATTGTCACAACAGTCTCTGCGCCGTCGGAGGTACGATCAACGAGGACGACCATATGTTTGCCCTCTCCGCTGCGAAAAAATATGGGGGAATCTACGTCCCACCTCACTTGGCGGTCATCCACTCTTACAACCGAGAAAAAATGGCGGGTTGCGGTAAGATGATCCTCGGCTCGGACAGTCATACTCGCTATGGCGCACTCGGCACGCTGGCGGTGGGAGAAGGTGGAGGCGAGCTGGCAAAACAACTGATCGGCAGAACTTACGACATTCCCTATCCCGACGTTGTGGCAATTTTACTGACGGGAAAGCCTCGAAAGGGTGTCGGACCGCACGACGTGGCGCTTTCCATCATTGCAGCGGTCTTTGACAAAGGTTACGTCAAAAACAAAGTCATGGAATTTGTGGGCGACGGAGTAGCGAACCTATTCGTGGACTATCGCAACGGAATCGATGTCATGACGACCGAAACAGCCTGCTGGAGTTCCATTTGGAAAACGGACGATAAAATTTGCGAATATTTGAAAATGCGCGGACGAGAAGAGGACTACAAAGAACTTGCTCCCAATGCGGTTGCTTATTATGAAGGGGTAGTTCGCGTGAATCTCTCCGAAATCGAACCTTGCATTGCCATGCCGTTTCACCCAAGCCACGTCTACGCGATCCGCGAATTCCAAAAGAACGCTGCGGATATTCTGGCCCAAGTGGAGGAGGACGGCATAAAAGCGGTCGGCATACCGGGGCTCGACTTTCGGCTTCAACATAAATTCCGAAACGGCGGGTTCTTCGTCGATCAAGCAGTCGTAGCGGGTTGTTCGGGAGGCATCTTCGAAAATATCGTAGCCGCAGCCGATATTCTTGATGGACTCTATGGAGCGTCTATCGGCAATGGTGCATTTACGATGAGTGTTTACCCTGACAGCCAGCCGACGTATGCCGAATTGATCAAGAACGGAGTCGTTATGAAGCTGATGAGTGCAGGGGTTGTCATGCGTTCGGCGTTCTGCGGCCCTTGTTTCGGAGCCGGGGATACGCCGGCAAACGGAGAATTTTCCATCCGTCACACGACCCGCAACTTTCCGAATCGGGAAGGCTCGAAACCGGGCGAGGGGCAAATCGCGTTCGTAGCGTTGATGGACGCGCGTTCAATCGCGGCGACCGCCGCTCATAGAGGTCGCTTGACCGCTGCCGATGAACTGAACGTCTCCTATTCGGTTCCCAAGTTCTTTTTTGACAGGCGAATTTACGACAAACGCGTGTATAACGGGGTGGGGAAGCCGGAACCTGACGCTCTCTTGACGTTAGGCCCCAATATCAAGGATTGGCCTCAAATTCCCTCCCTCGCTGACGATCTTTTGCTCAAGGTTGTATGCTATATCACGGATCCTGTTACGACCACCGATGAATTGCTCCCCTCCGGCGAAACTTCCTCCTATCGCTCGAACCCCCTGCGCTTGGCCGAGTTCACCTTGAGTCGCAAAGACCCTGCTTATCTGGCGAGAGCTAAAGCAGTGCATAGGCTGGAGGAGCGAAGGGCAAAGGGACTGAACCCCACGGACGACGCCGAACTCGCGAAAGTGTACGAAAAAATCGGAGCAATGCCCGTTTACGCCAGCATCAATCCGATGCGAGTCGGTATCGGAAGTACGATATACGCGCACAAGCCCGGAGACGGCTCAGCCAGAGAACAAGCCGCCTCTTGTCAAAGACTTTTAGGCACGTCCGCCAATCTGGCCCGAGAATATGCCACCAAGCGTTACCGTTCCAATTTGATAAATTGGGGCGTCGTTCCTTTCCTGGTCGAAGACGAAATCTCTTTCAAGCTCGACGATTATCTTTTTCTTCCGGAGATCAAGAAGGCAATAGCAGAGTCTTCGGGCAGTATCAAAGCCTATGTCGTCGGCAACAGAATATCGGAGATTCGCCTTTCCGTCGGAGAATTAACGGACATTGAACGTCGTATCCTGATAGACGGTTGCCTTATCAATTACTATAAAAATTCTTAGAATCTATGGGTGTGGGAGAGGTTTCCGCTGTCCGCCGTGGGAAAGTGTGAATATTCCAAAGGAATAGTCCGAAAGGTGAACAAGGTGGAGCTCTCTTCGCTTTGGGAACGCGGACAATTGCATCGTCAGCCAGGGCGGCATTTGCACCTGAATGCGCTCGCGCGGTGAAAGTTCACCAACACGAACCACTTCTTCCAAGTCCACGTTCCCATCTTCGTTGGCGTTCAGGGCACGCGCGTTCCCCCGTTAAAATCCCTTGAAGCGGGGTCTCTTTTTGAACGCTCTAGAGAAGATGTCGCGGATCTCCTCGAAAGAAGGCATCTCTGCCTCGTGCGCGAGAAATTTTTTGCTTTTTCTTATCTGCGCGTCCGTCATCTTGGGAAGCTGTTCCAAAAAGGCTATCGCCTCCCTAAACGGCTTGCGTTTGTTCCCTTTATCGCGCTTCATCACGTTGCAAATGCCGGCCGCCACGATTTCCCGAGCGGGCTTATGCTTTATACGCATCACCAAGGCCGTAACCGAGTCCCAGAAGGAGCTGTTCTCGTTCGCCTGCGTTTGATATTGCGGGTAATTTTTTTCGAACAGGCGAATGATGAACTCGGGCTCGACGTCAGGCCAGTCGATCAGAGTCATCCACAAGAGAGGGGCAAATTTGGGGAGGGAGGATTGGGCGTCGAAAAAGGCGTCCACCTTGGCCGGATCCGTCGAAAGCCGCATGGGTTTCGCGTCCGCGCACAACCGGCAGAAACAGCCCTCGAGGGTGCTGGCGGGGAGAACGTCGGCCAGTTCCGCCAACGCGTCGCGCTGGAGAGAAAACCAAAATTGTTGGGAGGGCTCGTACTCATCCGCCACATTCTCCGCCGAACGCGTGACGGCTTGCCTCACCAACTCCTCGCACAGCGCGATAGATGAGGCGTCGTCCAGGTTCGACCTTATCGCCCTCACGTCTTTACGCGACGGGCCTTCCTCCAGCAGGGCCTCGGCGACGCGGTGGATTTCGTCCTTCGCGAGGCGCAACGGCCCTTTGGAGAGGATCGCTTTTTTTATCTCCGTGTCGTAGGGATCCGTCAGAGCGAAATACAGGAGCGTCGAGGCGCTCATCGCGTCGTAAGGCAAATCCCATTTGGGGAAGGCGGCGAAAAGTTTACGCGGAAGGTTGAAAACGACATTTTCGAAGTTATGGCGGGTTTCTCGGGTCCACGGGGAATGAGGGCGCCACTTGCGGCCCAGCTCTCCCAAGACCTTGAGAGACTCCAGAAAATGGGGGAACTCGTGAGGCTCCGGCATGCCGCAGTCGCCGTCTCCAAGGGAGGCCACCAAAAACATCCTCAGGATGTAATGCTCCTGATCCGTCCATTGCGAGGTGTCGACCAACAAGGCGGATTGCAGGATATCCTCCAGAAATTCGTTTTTGTCCATCTTCACCAGGCGGCGGTATTGATCCCTCAAGCGTTCCACCTCGGGTTGAGACGGTTTTACAAAGGCAAGCTGAAGGACGCGCGCGATGCCGCCCCATCCTTTGCCGTATTTCCGCTCTCCCGATTGACAAAAAAACTCCCACAAAGACCTCACCGCCGGGTGGCTCTGATTGGGGGGAATCGCGATGAAAAGCGCGTGTTTGGTCATCTGCGTGGCGTCTCGAAGGAGGTTTTCCCCCTTCCCCGTGAGGAACAGCTTGTGAATGAGGGCTATAATAGCGCAGACCGCGCAGAACGTGTTGGCGTGATCCCCTTTTTTCGTCACCTCTTTGAGCTGTTCCGCGATTTTCAGCCACGTGGCGTAGGGTATTGCGGTTTTCGCGCGCCACAGCCTGCCGTATTGCGCCGCCAGCTTTTTCACCAGCGCTTCCGCCTCGTTTTGGGGCGAGCCCTTCGTTTCCTTGGCCCAAGACGCGAACCCCTCGCGCAAAGCGGAGTAAGGGGAAGGCAAGTTCGTCTCCGCCAGAAGGGGAGAGGGCTCGACCAGAACGCCGTTGTCGTAAGCGCTCAAAAAATCCGACGCCACGTCCGCGCAATCGCAGAGAAGGGGAGAAAGCCCCGCAATGCCGCTTTCCGCTCGAATGAGATCGTGCGCCATCCTCGCGCTCCCGATGTCCTTCTCGACAAAGAGCGCGTTCGTCAAACAGTTGTAGAGCGCGTTGTCCCACTGGGAAGCCCAGGGGGTCCGCATCGAGGCCTCTCTATCCCGCAGGAAAAGGGACACGAAAGCGCCCCAGTTGCGGTTGTTCCAGTGCTTTTCCAGTCGTTCCTTCAACGAGAAATTTTGTTGGGGTTTCTTTTTATCTTTTTTTTTCGACATTTTCCCGCATTATCGCTCCATTATCACTCTATTATCGCTCCGCCACAGCCTCGTCCCAGGCTTTATCGTCAGGGTCGCCGCCGTCATGCCCTCATTCTTCGTCCGCGTTGTCGTCCGCGTCTTCGTCCGCCACTTCGATCTCTTCTTCCATGAGGGAAAGCAGCTCGTCTTCGATCTCGTCCACGTTGTTGCCGTCGTCGCCGTCGTCCAGCAGCGCTCTTTCGTATCGGGCCAGGGTCTCCGCGAGCACGTCTTTCTTTTCGCCCGCCGGCATCTTCGAGAGCATGTTGCGGGCGTGCTGCGTGACGAAATTGATCGCGTTCGCGCCCTCCTCGACTTCGACCTCGATTTCCTCCTCGTCCTCGTTTTCCGTGTCCCCTTCGATCTCTTTCAGGCCCTGAGAAGAAAAAAGCTGAGGATTGCGGCTGTCGATGCGTACCTCCGTCTTCCTGCTGTAGCCCTTCTGTTCCGCCACCATGTGCACGATTCCGTTGAGGTCGTAGGAATACTCCACGACGATGGGGCAATGCGCCTCCGCCGGGGCCAGCTCCAAGTACGTTTCGCCGATCAGGGTGTTGTCCTCGGGAAAGTGGGATTCGCCTTGATAGACCTTCAGCTCCGCCGCTTTTTGGTGATAAGACACCGTGCCGAAGGTCCGGGCCCGCGTCACGGGGATTTGCGTGTTGCGCGGAATGATGGGAGCGCACTCCAGGCGCTCGAAATCGAAGGAGATGCTTTCGAGGCTGAGGGTATGGGGGGTCACGTCCACCAGAATCTGTTCGCAGTTCTCGCCCGAGATGATCCCTCCCTGGATCGCCGCGCCGTTGGCGACGCTCAAGTCCGGGTCGACGACGGGCATACGGGCGCTTCCGAAAATTTTTTCGAGCCGGGCGGCGATGACGGGCATACGGGTCATTCCGCCGACGAGCAGGACCTTTCCGATCTTCTCGGCGGACAACTGGGCCTCCTCCATCGCCTTTTCCACCGAGGCCACGGTGCGGTCCACGAAGTCCTCGGTCATCGACTCGAACTCCTCACGGGAGAGCTCCATGGAGACGGTGCAGTTGCCCTTCGGCGCGGGGATGTGGGTTTCCTCGATCCGCACCGAGGCCTTCTCGGAGAGGGAGATCTTGGCCTTCTCCGCCACGGCGTTGAGCCGGGCGACGGCGGGAACGTGGTCCTCCAAGTCCAAGCCGTCTTTTTCCTTGATCTGTCGGAGGATGCGCGTGACGATCCGTTTGTCGAAGTCGTCGCCTCCCAAGTGCGTATCCCCCGTGCTCGCCAGGACCTCGATGATTTCCCCCATCCGCAGCACGGACACGTCGAAGGTCCCGCCCCCCAGGTCGTACACCAGGGCGTACTCCTCGCCGGTTCTCTGGGATGGCGCCGGCCGCGAGCCCTTTGCCGAGGAGTTTTTCAAGTCCGGCTCACCATAAGAGGCGAATACATGGTCGTAAAACAAGGCCGCCGCCGTGGGTTCGTTGATGATGCGCTCCACCGCCAGCCCCGCCCGCTTCCCGGCCTCCATGGTCGCCCGGCGTTGGGCGTCGCTGAAATAGGCCGGCACGGTGATGACGACGTTCTCGATCTCGCGCCCCTCGATCTTATGGGCCTCGTCGCAGAGGTAGCGCAAAATCATGGCGGAGATGTCCTCCGGCTCGTACTCTTTGCCCCCTAAGGTCAGTTTTTCCATCGTCCCCATGAGGCGCTTCACGGAGCGGATGGTCTGCTCGGGGAAAGCCGCGGCCCGGTTCCATGCCTTGCGCCCCACCAACAAATTCGTTCCGTCGAGGCTGACCACCGACGGAACGATCCCGTTTCCGTCCACGGGAATGATGTGGGGCCTTCCCTCTTGCAGCACGGAGATGCAGGAGTTGGTCGTACCTAAGTCAATGCCATAGATTTTACCCATATTTTTTGTCTTCTCGCTTTCTTTATGAGTTCCCGATCCCGGTTTCTCAGGATGTTTTCCATTCTATTTTTTGGGACGCCGCGTCCTCCAGCAACTGGCTCAGAGCGAGTTTGATCTCCTCCCCCTTCAAAAGGGGAATCAAATCCGTCAGAGGCGACTCCCTTTCCGGCCTCAGTTCTTTCCGGTCTCCCCATAAAAACCCGGCCAGCTCCAATGGCGTGCTGTAACCCCCTCTGGCGCTGCTGAAAACCTCCTGGATAAAATCGTCGTCCAGGGTGAGCTGTTGGTAGGCCCGGCGAATCGACGCGAATTTTTCGGGGAAGTGCTCGGGAGGATAGCGGCGCACAAGGCGCACGTAAGCCTGACGCACCTCCTCCGGGCCCGCCTCCCGGGAAACGCGCAGAAGTTCGTAAGCCGACTCGATCATAAAACTTCCCCTTTCAAATCACAAAATATCATAAATGCCAAATCATAGAGCTTCTTCTTCCAACTCATAGAGCTTTCCCTCCCAGGCGGCGTATTGGTTGCGGAGCAACGTCGGCGCGCCGCTTGAGGCTCGCGATTTCAGGGGCTCCGGCTTCGCGTCGTAGCGGTTGACCACCACCGTGGCGTAGCGCAGCACCTTGCCCTTCAGCAAAAAGCCGGGGCGCACGATCTCCAGTACGGAGTCCTCGGGGCGGGTCAGGTTGCAGAGCGCGGCGCAGGCCTCGTGCCTTTCGGGGTCGAAGGGGCTTCCCGCGTCGATCACCGGCGACAGGCTGAAACACGCCAGAAGGTCGATCAATTTGCCGTAGAGAATAGAGGATTCGCTGTTCGCGGGCCTTGCCAGGTACGCCAAAGCGAGATTTTCGGCCAGGGCCATGAGGGGCTCCAGCGGGGGAGGCGTTTCCTCCTGCGCGAGTTGCTCTATCCGCGCCAGTTTCTCCAGGATTTTGCCCTGATTGTCGAGAATGGTTTCGAGGGCCGTCTGACGCCGCCGCTCTTGGCGTTGGGCCTGACGCGCCTGCTCGTCCAGCTCGTCAAAGCGCTCCGTCAAAGAACTCGAAAGAGAATCGCCCAAAGAAGCGATCGAGGAGTTGACGGAGGAAACCGCCGAGTCGCAAAGCCTCTCCATCGTGCCGCAAAGCTTTTCCACGTCCTGCAACACGCTCTGCTTCAGTTGATTCCGCATTTTCTCCCTCGCAAAAAAATCGAACATCGAGAAATCGCCTCCTTACCTAAGACTTGAAACCCCAAAATGTCCCGCCTCAAAGCCGCTATATTTTAATCATTTTAATCGTACCTCAACGCCTCGATGGGGTCCAGGTTCGAGGCCTTCCACGCGGGCCAGAAGCCGAAAAATATCCCTACTATAGCAGAAAAACCGACGGCCAGGAGAACGGAATTGGTGGAAACGATGGTCGGCCACTCCAAGATCTCCGTGACGACCCGGGAGACCCCGACGCCGCCCAAGATGCCCACGCTTCCGCCCAGAATCGACAGGGTGACCGCTTCCGCCAGAAACTGGAAGCGCACGTCCAGGGGTCTCGCCCCCACGGCCATGCGGATCCCGATCTCTCTCGTCCGCTCGCTGACCGACACCAACATGATGTTCATGATTCCGATCCCCCCGACCAGAAGGGAGATCGACGCCACCGCGCCCAGAAGCAGGCCCATGACCCGCGTGGACGCCGCCGCGTTGTCGAGTATCTGGGTCATGTCGCGAACGACGAAATCGTCCGCGGTCCCCTCCGGCAGCCTGTGGCGCTGGCGGAGGATGGCGCGGACTTCCTCCTGCATTCCGGCGAGGGAATTCCTGTTGACCGCTTGGACGGTGATGCGCCGCACGGAGCCCGGAATGCCGCTCCGAAAAAGACGCCGCTGCGCCGTGGTGATCGGCACGATGACCAGGTCGTCCTGATCGTAGCCCCAAGGGTTGGGCCCTTTGGCTCCCAGCACCCCCACGACGCGAAACGGAACTTTGCGGATACGAAGAATTTTATCGATCGGATCTTGGTCCCCGAAAAGGTTGCGCGCGACGGTCTCCCCCAAAAGGCATACCTTGGACGCGTTGCGCACGTCCGCGTCAGAAAAGGACTGCCCCTCGGCTATGCTCCACTCGCGCACCGCGAGAACGCCCGGCGTCGCCCCGAGGGTGGTGGTGTTCCAGTTGTTGTTGCCGTAGACCAGTTGAGAGCCTCCGTAGATCTCGGGGACGACCTCGGCGACCAAAAGCCCCTCGTCCCGCAGAAGATCGGCGTCCGCAAGCGTCAGCGTGGCGGCGCTTCCCGCGGCTTGCCGGCTTCCTCCGGTCTGGGCGGTCCCGGGGAAAACAATCAGCAGGTTCGACCCCATCCCGGCGATGAATCGATCCATCAGCGACGCGGCGCCGCTCCCGATGGCGACCATCGTGATCACCGCGCCCACCCCGATGACGATCCCCAGCATGGTCAGAGAGGAACGCGTCTTATTGGCGAAAAGAGACCGAAAAGCGGTTTTCAGGATTTCAAACATGAACGTGACATGACCCTAACCCTTCAAATTTTATCGCGCTTCTTGAATCAACGCCAGCATCTCCTCGGCGGAAAGGCGGAGCGGGGCCTCGGACTCGTCCAAAAGGCTCTCGGCCAGGTCGCGCTTCCAGGTGTGAAGGTCGACGATCTTTTCCTCTATGGTGTCCTTGGCGACGATGCGGTACACCGTGACCGGCCGGTTCTGCCCGATGCGGTGCGCCCGGTCGGAGGCCTGCTCCTCCACGGCGGGGTTCCACCAGGGGTCCATGTGGATGACGTAGTCCGCCGCCGTCAAGTTCAGCCCCGTCCCCCCCGCTTTCAGGCTGATCAGGAAGCAGTCTCCCTCCCCCGATTGAAAGGCCGCGACGCGTTTCGTCCGCTCCTGGGACGGAGTGGAGCCGTCCAGGTACTGGTAGGCGATCCCCTCCCGATCCATGTATTTTCGAATGATCGACAGGTGGTCGACGAACTGGCTGAACACCAGGGCCTTGTGGCCGTTTTCGCGCAGCTCCCCCAGGATCTCGGAAAACGCCTCCAGCTTCGCGGAGGGGAATTTCTCGAAAACACCCCCGTCCTCCTCCGGCATCACCAAGGCCACGTTGCAGCAGGCTCGGCGCAGGCGCATCAGCTCGGCGAAAATCTGGAAGCGCTGATCCGCGGCCTCGCGGCTGCTCAATTTCTCCACGGAGCTTCGGCGCAGCGCCTCGTAAAAAGCCTGCTCCTCCTCCTTCAGCTCCACGCGCAACGTGATCTCCGTCTTCGACGGCAGTTCCTCCAGCACCTGCTCTTTATTCCGGCGCAGGATGAAGGGCTGGATCACCTTTTTCAGGCGCAAACGGGCTCCTTTGTCCCCGTCTCGCTCTATGGGGGCGGCGAAACGGCGGTTGAACCCGTCGAAGGACCCGAGAAAATGGGGATTCAGGAAACGAAAGAGGTTCCACAGCTCGCTCAGATGGTTTTCGATGGGGGTGCCGGTGGTGGCCATGCGGAAGTCGCCCGAGAGCTTCATCGCCGCGGCGGACCGCTTGGTGCCCATGTTTTTGATCGCCTGGGCCTCGTCCAGCACGATCGTGTGCCACTGGATCGCCGAGAGGCGTTCGACCTCGTTCTGCAGAAGGCCGTAGGTCGTCACAACCACGTCCAGCGGATTCAAATCCCCCAGGGTTTTTTCCCTGTCGCCGTAGCGCAGTTCCTTCATGTTCAGAGTGGGGGCGAATCGGTTGGCCTCCGCTATCCAGTTGGGGCAGACCGAGGTGGGGGCCACGACCAGCGCCGGGCCGCCGTTCCCCCGCGCGACCAGGAGCGCCAGGGCCTGGATCGTTTTGCCCAGCCCCATGTCGTCCGCCAGGCACGCCCCCGCTCCCCAGTGAGCCAGGCGCGCCAGCCATCGGTACCCCTCGATCTGGTAATTCCGCAGCTCGCCCTGAAACGTGGAGGGCAGGGATGGGTTCAGGTCCGCCGCTTCGGCGATGCGCGCCCGCTGCCGCTCCCACTCGGCGTTGCCCTTGAAGGACCCGGCCTCGTCCGCCAGCGGCGCCAGCATCCCCACCGAAAGGGACGACACCCGAAGCTCGTCCCCCCTCGGGTCGCCCAGGGCCGCGAGGGCCTCCAGTCGGCGGCGGAACTCCTTGGTGAGGGCGATGAACTGCCCGTCGCCGATGGGCAGAAAACGCCCATGCCCCACCTTCAACAACTCCATCAGGTCCTTCATGCTCAAGACCAGACGCTCGTCCACCGTCAGCTCGCCGGAAAAAGCGAACCAATCCTGGGCGTTGCGCACCGCCACGGACATGGAGGAGAGGGAAACCTGGGATCTCACGCGCATCGTCTGCCCTTTGGGCCACTCCACGACGACCGTGTCCCCCAGCTCCTGCACCTGCATCAGAAATTCCAGGGCCAGCTCGGGCGTCTGAAGGCGCCATCGCTCGTCCGCAACCTGCTCGGCGTCCATCAGAGCGGGGCAGGCGCGCACGGCGGACATCAGCGCGTCTTTTTCTTTTTCCAGATCGCGGCGGGCCTGCACGCGTTTGGAGTCCACGAGCCCAAAGATGTTGTTGCCCCCCACTCCCGGGCGGCAGGGAACGCTGTTCGGCCCCAGGGGGCGCACCACCATGTCCGCGTCCAGCCCGTCGTCCGAGGGCTGGAGCTGCACGTAAATCCGCGAGTCGACCTCGACCTGCAGGGCGTCCGCCTCGACGCCCTCGATGTCGGAATGAACCGTGACGACGGAGGCCAGGCTTCCCAGCGTCTTCAGCAGCGTGTCTTTGGCCCTGTTGGGGACGCGGAGGCCCTTTTCTCCCAAGATCGTCGCGATTCTGACGTGGCGTTCCTCGAAGCGCGTGACCCGCAGGCAGTTGGGGCCGTCTTCCCGGATGATGCGCTGGGGGGCCGAATCGCCTTTGGGAAAAGGAGAGAGCTTCAAATGGTAGCTGTCGGACCCCGCTATGGCCGTCAGTTGCGGCTCGTCCGTCACGATCTCGATGTGGTTGCCGTCCTCCTCGCGGAAGAGGTAGGGGTGCCCGGCCAAGGCCTCCAGAGCCTGAGGGACGTGGATGTAATACCGCGTTCCGTGATAAAGGCGGTCTTCCTCCACGGCGGAGGCCGCCCGGTAGTCCTGGTCCGTCATGCCGGGTATCGTGTTCGCCTTGCTGTAGAGGCGTTTCAAGGCCACGTTTTTACCCTTGCTCCAGCCCGACGCCTGCAGGGTCTGTTCCATGGGCGTCAGAGAAATGTAGGTGGGAACCTTGTCCATGGACTTCCACCCGATTTCCCATACGAAGCGCTTGGCGCCCTTCTGCGCCGTGCCGCCGTTTTTCACCCCGATGCCGGAGAGAGCCGAAAGGGAGCGCTCCCACTCCAGTTGCCGCGAGAGCAGGTCCTTCACAGGGTGGGGCGGATCAGGGATTGTGTAGTTTTTCGCGACGTCCGGCCAAAGCTCTCGGATCAGGGAGGCCAGCTCCGCCGTCAAAAAATTCAGGCCCAGAGACTCGAAGCGGCGGTACGCGGCCTTCGCCAGGGTTTCGAGCCCGCGCGCCCTCTCCGCGTCCGACCAGTAAGCGTAAAGAATGAAGAAAAAAACGTCGATGCACCGATTCGGGTCATCGGCCAGCTCGGATTCGTATTGAAAAAGAGTTTTTCCCCTCTGTTGTTCCGAGGGGAAAAGAAAACGCAGCAAAGTGAAGGCGGTGGGGCACATATACCCGCCGGAAAAGGAGAGCACCCCCTCCACGTAGTCTTCGATTTTCTTCACGGGAGCGCCGTTGCCCAGCAAGAGGATCGGATAAAAAATCCCTGTCCAGGAAAAAAAGCCCAACTTGCGCTTGCCCGTAGCCTTGCGTATCTGCTTGACTCCATCCTCGTAAAGGGCAAGGGCTTGATCCCGATCTCCGCGCAGAAGGGCGTTCAGGGCGGCGACGCTGTGTTTTTCGAAAAAACTCGTTTTCGCCATCTCCCGGTTCGCGTCTTCTATGCGTCCGGCCAGCACCGCGAACTCCGACCACTCCACGGTCAGGGCGGGAACCGTCTCGTGGTGTTTTTCGCGATACGCCTCGAACGCGGCGAAAAGCTCCCGAAACAGCTCGGCGTCGTCGAAGGATATCCGAAGGATCGCGTCGAACGCCACCTTCCCCACGCGGGGCGGCAGAGACGACAGCAGATCCGGCTCCACGGGGTTGGCCAAAATCTGAAAGATCATGTTTACCTCGCCGGGGCGGCCGTAGCGGCTGGCGCCAGAGTAGACCTCGGCCTCCATCAGCCGATCGTACGCCTGGGGGCTTCCCAGGTAGAGGACCTTTCTCGCCGCGCGCAGGTATTGGGTGACGGTCGGATAGGAGTTCGCCCGCTCCTCGGAGGAGAACCTCAAAACATGCTCCACGAGGGAGTCGAAACGCTCGTACTCTCCCCTCTCGATGGCCTCCCGCGCGGCGACCTCCGTCAGAAGCGAATCGCAGGCCCAACCTTCGCCGCGCAGTTCCGTGCATTGCTCGACCAGCCGCGCGCGCTCCCAGCGCGTCAATATGGCCGTGTATTGCTGCGCGTTGCGCGCGCCCCACTTCAGACGAGGATCCACCGAGTTCCTGGCCGAACCCCATATCGCCGTCAGTTTCGTTATGCTGACGGGGACGAAGACGACGGCCAGAACACGGTACATGGCCTGCTCCTCCTCCGGCAGTTTTCGGTAGGCTTCGATCAAACTCTTTCTCTTTAGCTCGTCGAAAAGCAAAGGGCTTCCTCCAAACGAAAACAAAATTTTTCTTATGCTACATTATAAAGGATATCTTTGTGGGAGGTTCGGCCGTGAAAATCATAGGTGCGCAAAAAATCGATGTGCAGTTGAACGCCGCGGCGGTTTTGAGGGATCGGGTGGGGCGGATGACCTTCGCGCCCCCCGTCGCGCGGGTTTACAATCCTTTGTCCTACGCCTGGCCGGCGTTTCAGGAGTACGTGGCCCGCTACGGCTCCGGGAAAAAACGCGTGCTTTTCTTGGGAATGAACCCCGGCCCTTGGGGCATGGCCCAGACCGGCGTGCCCTTCGGGGAGGTGGGCGTGGTGAGGGATTGGCTGAAGATCTCCGCCCCCGTCGGACGCCCTGACGACGAACATCCGAAATATCCCGTGGACGGGTACGGATGCAAACGCTCGGAGGTCAGCGGCAGGCGTCTGTGGGGGCTTTTCAGAGAGCGTTTCGGCAGGCCGGAGGATTTTTTCGAGGAGCACTTCGTCGCCAACTACTGCCCGCTCCTCTTCATCGAGACCTGGAACCGCGAAACCGCCCGGAAGACGGATTCTTCAGGACTCGAATCACCCGGCGCGCGCAACTTGACCCCGGACAAGCTGCCGCCCTCGGAGCGGGCGGCGCTCTACGAAGCCTGCGGCGCGCACCTGCGAGCGCTGGTCGAGGCCCTCTCGCCCCGGTACCTGATCGGCGTCGGCAACTTCGCCGCGGCCCGCGCCGAAGAGGCGTTAGGGAAAGAAGCGTTGGGGAAAGAAGCCCCGAAGGAAACGCCGGCGTTTCCTTCGGGCCTGAGGATAGGCAAAATTTTGCACCCCAGCCCCGCCTCCCCCAAGAGCAACTCCGACTGGGGCGGCGAGGCGGCGCGGCAGCTGACGG
>JAISQE010000124.1 GCA_031274425.1 Synergistaceae bacterium
ACAAAACGAGGATACCTTTCGCGGCCACTTGATGCTGACATTTCTCGCCACTATTGTCATTCAAAAGCTTCAACGCGACATGATCGCTAAACACAAAAAATCTGAGAAAGTTTGCCCTGAGGGAGCGTTTATGAATTTGCGAAATCAAAAGTGCAAGATTTTCCAAAAAGAAATCCTTCCACAAGAAGCGGTAAGGACAAACAACGAGCTGTACAAAATGTTCAGTATCACCTGCCCTACGGCCATTCCAAAATGTAGTAAGAATTAGGGCGGGAACTATAGTTTATCTTTTATGTCGCATCTGATAAATGCCTTCCATCTGCCTGCCTCCGTAATTTAGTTATTCCAGTACCCCATAGGTAGGGTTGCCCCTGTGTCTCGCTTCGACCCAAACAAACAGCAACGGCCCTCGTAAAGGGGCCGCTGTCGTTTTTAAACGTTAACTCGATGACGAAAACTTACGAGGGCTCCTGAGGAGATCCTGCTTTTGAGGTTGAAGCCTAAGCCTCCGCGAGAGTTTTAAGGTGTCTGGCCATCATCTTCTTACGGCGGGCGGCCGTGTTGCGATGCATGACGCCTTTAACGACGGCTTTATCGATAACGCTTTGCGCCGTGTCGAAGGATTTGCTCGCTTCCGTTCCATCCTTGGCGTCCACGGCGGCCAAGACTTTTTTGACGGCGTTCTTGCAGCGCGTCGTCCAAAAACGATTGTAGACGCGATTGCGTTCCGCGGTGCGGACGCGTCTTTCGGCCGATTTTTTATTGGGCATTCGAAAATCACCTCCCTCTCGAAATTCGAATAATATATGGAGAGAAAAACTTATCTCTCTTTTTCACACAGTGTTAAGATCATTTTATCATTCGTTATAATGTATCTGCAAGCGGGTTTCAATCTTTGCGGGTTTCAATTTTCAATACATCTATCGACGCCAGAGGTGAATTGTACCACGGGGAGTTCGTTCTCGGATTTTTTTGCGCCTTCCGGCTCGTTGGCGCGCCGTCTCGAAGGATATGAATATAGGCCGCAGCAGCTGGAGTTCGCCCAAGCGGTCCATTGTTTTCTGCACGATCCCAAGCAATCGACGATGGCGGCTGAGGCTCCTCCTGGTGTGGGAAAAACCTTTGCCGTCCTCATTCCCGCCATTCTGGCGGCGGAGGATAATCATATCCTGTTCCTCACCGCCAGCATCACGCTGCAGGAGCAGTTGATCGCCAAAGACCTTCCCAAACTGAACGCTCTTTTGGGCAAAAATTTTTCCTACGGGCTTTTGAAAGGAAGAGGCAACTATATCTGCCTTCGCCGGGCCATGTCTCTTCCGGGCGGGTATCTCCCCCTCTCGGACACGCCCATCGACATCGCCCGGTGGATCGAGGAGTCGGATTCGGGCGACCTCTCGGAGTTGCCCCTGCCCTCCGGCCATCCGGTGCTTGCCCAAACGGCGGCCAGCACGCGCAACTGTCTGGGGACCAGTTGCCCCTTCCGCGGGCGCTGTTTCGTGACCCAGGCTTTCAGAAACGCTCAAGACTGGCAGGTCGTCGTCGCCAACTATCACCTTTTTTTCTCGCATATTTTGAGCGGCAAGGGCTCGTTTCCCGTCAAGTACGACTGGCTGGTGTGCGACGAGGCCCACCGCATCCCCGACGCCGCCCGCAACGCCGCCACGGTGGAGGCGGACGCCGAGAACGGGGCGTCTCTTCTGCGTCCCCGCACGCTTTCGGGATTCGACGTTCTTTTCGCCGGACAGGGAATCGACGCGCCCCTTTTCAAGGAACGGGCGGGCGCTTGCCGTACCGCTCTCGACGCCCTGTTCGGGCTGGTGGAGCTCCGATACCGCCAGGGCGAGGGAATCGCCGAGTGCAGCGAGGATCTGCTGCACAAGGGCAAAGAGATGATCCGCGCGTTCGACAAACTCTTGGAACCGCTGCGCGGCTTGGAGGAGCGTTTCATGTCGGGCGGGTTCGAAAACAGCGCCGACCTTGGCGGGGTGGGCGCTGTTATGAACTGGATCGACGAGGTGAACGAGTTCAAGAGGGCCGCGCTCTGGTGCCTGAGCGTCAGCGATTTCCCGAGCTGGGGATACTGGCGGGGGGCGAACGCGAGGGGAGCGAACGTCCTGGTGAGCGCGCCCGTCGTCTGCGCGGACATCATACGAGACGCCTTCGAGTCCGAGGCTCCGGAAAAGAGCGTCATGGTTTCCGCGACCCTTTCCCTGGAGGGAGACTTTTCCTTCTGGTCGCGGGAGACGGGAATACGGCCCGATCAAACCCTTGTGGTGACGTCGCCCTTCGACTTCGAACGGCAAATGGAACTTCTGATCGTGGATATCGGCATGTCCGTGGCGAGTCAGGGGTACGACGACAGGATTTGCCGCGCCATCGAAAAACTTTGCGACGAGAATGGGGGTCGCACGCTGGTGCTGCTCTCCTCCATGCGGCTTTTACGGTCCCTTTCCGATTTGATGCGCAGGCGCGAGCGGCCTTACGAAGTCCTCGCGCAGGGGGACCTTTCTCAAAAAGAACTGCTCAAGCGCTTCCGAGAGGACGAAACGTCCGTGTTGATCGGCAGCGTTTCCTTCCGCGAAGGCGTGGACATACCCGGCGAGGGACTGACCCAGGTCATCGTCGACCGGATACCCTTTCCCCATCCCAACGACCCTCTGGTGCAAGCCCGCAACGCGCTGGAGGGGCGAAAGGCCTTTGTGAAGACGACCCTGCCGAACGCCAAAATGTTCTTGAGACAGGCCGTCGGCCGCCTGATTCGCAGCAGCTCCGATCGCGGCCGGGTGGTTTTGCTGGACGGACGTGCCCTGGACCGCGAGGAGTGGAAGATCCTGGAAAGCCTTCCTCCCTGCAAATACCGCCGCCTGTCCGTCAAAGCGCCGAAAGAATAAATTCGAAATGATAATGAATTAACCGTAATTCCCGTCATTTTTATTACCACTTAGATTCAATTGAGCACTCAAATTGTTGTGAGCGTTGAAATGGTCGTGACAGGCTGGTCATAGCCGCAGCAGTCGCAAAGTACGGAAAT
>JAISQE010000018.1 GCA_031274425.1 Synergistaceae bacterium
TTGGACGGTGATAATGGTGTTTCAGCGGCCGCGCCTGAATAAAGGCCGCGGCCGCTGGACTGCGAGCGGAGACGTTTGACATTGCGCCGCCGGAAGATTAACATGGTGACTCAAGCAGGTTGAAACATCAGCTTAATGCAAGAAGAACGTTAGGGAGTCGAGAATAATGGTTTTTACCGATGTTTTTTTTGACACGGTCAATATAATTTCGCGGTCAGCGGTCAGCGGTCAGCGGTCAGCGGTCAGCGGTCAGCGGTCAGCGGTCAGCGGTCAGCGGTCAGCGGTCAGCGGTCAGCGGTCAGCGGTCAGCGGTCAGCCCTAATTTTTTTCTTCCTAATTTTTTTCCCTTTTCTTGTGGGCGCGTATCCCACACTATTTCCTTTTAGTTTCCAATTTGCGAATTCAACGAAAGCGGATATTTTTTATCCGCAATACTTGTGTTTTGTTTTCGATTTTTAAAAATCGTGCCTACGGAAATTTTATGTGTCTCGAAGGGGAGCAGGCATGAGCGGGATAACGTCGCCGTGCGAGGCCCCAAATTAGGAGGGATGTTTATAATGTCTGCAGAGCAACAAGGCGCGTCCAAGGCGGTCGTTTTTGGGATTATCGGTTTCGTGGCGGGAATACCTCTGAGTTATTTCTTTCAATCCCCGCTCATAAGAAAGATCCCTCTTACCCAATACCTCAAGGCGATCCCTCGAATGTTGTTCGATTCCGGCGGAACGCCCGAAGAGCGGGCGATGGCGTCCGCAATGGTCGGGGATCCCGTGGCCGTTCTTGTGGCGACCTGCATAGTCTGTGCCGCTCTTTTGGCGCTGGTGGGGTATTTCATCGATCAGTCTCAAAAAACAAGCAACTGAAAAAGCGCGTTTGAAGCCGCGCTTGGTTCATGCGTTCTCTGCTTTCGCACATTTTTCATCTCGTGCTTGTTTTAGCGGTCGTCGCCATTTTTTACGAACCGAAGCGCGAAGGACCTGTCGGTTCGTTCGATTTTCGGAACGGCGATGTATTGTTTATTCGCGGCAGGACGTGGAGGAGCCTGTTGGTGCGTTTCGTGGAGACCGCTGACGACTTCTCCCATGTGGGAATCCTCAGAATCGTGGACGGCATTCCTTATGTCGTCCACGCGACGCCCGAAGCGGAGGTGGTTCGGCTTGAGCGCGTCGAGGACTTTTTATCGCCCGCGAACGCGGATCGCGCCAGCCTGTATCGTTTGAACAACGCCCAACGCCTCGCCGAAGAGGCGAGCTGGGAGGCCTGGAATTATTTCAAGCGGGGAGTTTCGTTCGACCATCGGTTCAATATCTCGGATGAAGACAAACTGTACTGCACGGAACTCGTCTGGCGCGTATTCAAAAAGGCGGGCGTCGATCTGGGAGAAGGAGATGAGAATTTTTTATACGATTCCGGGGTGTACGGGAAAGTTTTGTTGCCGCAGGGGTTGAGTAGGTGTTTAAGTCGTGTCTTGGATATATTTCGACTTAGGGTATCCTCTTCAAAAGGAATGTGAGAAGGCACCATTTTTTCTTAATTTAAGGAGGTTTTTGTGATGGAAAAAAAGCGTTGGGTGTTGGGAATATTGTTATCGATTTTTGTCAGTATTTTTTGTAGTGCGGCATACGGTGTAAACAATATTAGCGGCATGAGTAGTCCATTCGGCAAAATAGAAAAGCAGTTAATAGTGAATCTGAATGACCTTAATCGTACACAGGCCCCCACAGCAGATTATCCCTTACCATGTCGAGAAGAAGGTAGCTGGTCTCATAGTGAAGGTTCGTCGGGACATGGAGTATTCGGGGGGTACTATCCAGTCCCAGTCAGAGTCACTTACTCTGAAAACACAGAAGCAGTAAACGACACTACAGATTATTATAATATGCATGGATATAAAAAAAGTGACTTATTTGCTTTAGACTTAAATTTACCGGACGATGCAGATTCTGGTAAAGATGTTAAGCCTATTGCTAGCGGATTTGTTAGACGCGTTAGCCTGCCAGACGGGTACGTTGAAATTCAACATGATTCGCCACTTGGTACTGGCTATTCGCAAATTGACGATCATACTCGTAATGATGATGGCAGTAATGTGTGGTTTACTGGTTATATGCACATGGCAATAGATGAAGCAATAAAAAAACTTGCCTGGGACGAGGTAAACAAAACATCCTATACTTATAGTGGAGGTGAAAAAACTACAGTAACTATCGAAACTGTTCTTGGAACAGTTTCGAGCGAAAATGCTAGCAAAGCTAGGATGCCTAATCATTTACATTTTGCAGTGTACGATAAGTCCGGATATAGTTTTTCTCCTTGGTTTCTTGGATCAAATTATCAAGCTATTAACTATACTTGTGGTGAAGACGGTAGACTTCCGAACTGTTACCATGAAGGCGATTCTGATAACCAAGAATTACAACTTTATCCTTGGGTGACACGCTATTGGAAATACCCAAAGGATCCGACTCGTTCTAACGATAAGAATAAAGAGGTTCGCGAAAAATATGAGCATAACGCGGATTATTGGTATCCGGATTATCCTATTGGTCGCGTTGAAAACGAGAATCCTACGCCCGACCCTGAACCCACCGGCGGTACTCTCACTCAGGTTGGCTACAAAGACTTTAGCCAATATTCTTACCTTACGAATTTCGACATGGATCAAAACTCCGACCTTTACGTCATAACAAACAAAGACACGGCAGCGACCCTAGTCCGTTTCGATAACAACGGAGTGAAATTGCGGGAATATCCGGCTACGAACGGCGTCGGCAGTCTTACAGTATCGCCTACTGGTAATGTTGCTTTTTATAGGGTTGGAGGCGAAAAGGTTTATCGTAACGATTTGAAAAACCTTACGGAAGGTATGAAAGACACCTTTACTTATAACGGCAGTAATATTGATGTCCGGCAGGTGAAGGCAATAGATGACGATCTTGTCCTGTTGACATGGGTGTCCGAGTATGACGATAAGGATTGGCTTCCCAAAACTATAATGGTGGGACGTTTTAGATTCTCTGCGGGCGGAGAGCCGGAAAAAACGTGGAGGTGGTCACCTCAGTGGCAGGCTTCGGAAGTTAAGTATAACTCGCCTTTCGGTAACAGTTGGAGTTTTGGTATTGGATACAACGCGACAACAAAGGAAATAATGGGCTCTACATATCATAAAATCAAATTTAACTATTCGCCCAACAGTAGGGTTCATTATTCTACTTATGCCACTCATCACTACAAAAATGAGGATACAGTTAGCGCGATGGTCGAAGTTCCTAGAACCTCATTCCCGAATTGGAAAGATAATTTCCTTGATCCACGCTTTTCTTCGGCGGGAGTAGAGACATACTACGAGCACGATAACTATAACGGCAACGTAAATTTCCCCATAAAAATTTACATGGCCGACCAATTTACCAATGCGTTGATCGATAGCGAGTATGTAGAATCATGGGAAGGGAAAAATGGCAAGACCTCGTTCCAGGATACGTGGAAAAGGGAAATATCTGGGAATTTCTCTTTCATTACAGAATATTTTACAGATTATCAGAATAATTTCTATGTCCTGAGTGGTATTACAAACCTAGACACCAGCGCGACAAGAGAGCTCGATTTTATCAAATTCGAGTCATCGCGCAGCAACAAACCTGGCACACCCGATCCGTCACAGCAAAATGCCGTGCATGATGCCGACAAGAACATAACGCTCAGAGTATCCGCTTATCAACCGCCAAGCGGCTACACTCAAGTTGGCAGCAAGTGGGAAGTTTGGAAAAAGGATGAGGTCAACGATAGTTCCAACAAGAGCAAAGCTGCGGTAGATAATATAGTCTATGAAAAAGAGATACTGGGAACAGGCAGTGAATGCATCATCCCAGCGGGAACGTTTGGGGAAGGGCAATACGAGTGGCGTATGAGCTACAAGTGGCGCGACAGTAGGTACAACGAGGGGTACACGACGTGGTCCGAGATGGTCAACATGACGGTCAAAGCGGTGCCGACGACCCCAGAGAATCCGGAAACCCCAGAGACTCCAGAAACCGTCACCATCGACCTCTCCGATCTCAATTTACAGGGCAATGTTTTGACGGTGGAACTGGGCGAATGGATCGACGCGACTCTCGCTTCCAATCCCGCCGGGGCCATTTTCAACGCTACGAGTTTGCCGGTTGGGCTCACGCTGGATTCCGACGGGCATTTGTACGGTTCGATTTCCATCGATGGACTCCATACGGTAGAGGTGACGGCGACCTTAAACGACCTTAAGCAAACAGCTTCCTTCATGATCGACGTCCAGCCCGATGAAATTGTTACACCTATCCCCACGCCCACACCCACACCCACGCCTACGCCCGCTCCCAGTAATAAGAGCGGCAGCGGCGGCGGGTGCTCCGCGTTCGGGCTTGGCGTTGGCGTCCTCGTCCTTGCGGGAGCGGCGCTCTTGAGGAAAAGCGGTAAGCGGTAGTCTGCGCGCTTCGAACCCTCCAAGGGCGAAAAGTAGTGCCTTTGGAGGGTTTAAAAGTCAAATTTAGAGGAGGAGTATGTGGATATGAAAAAACTTCTGTTGGGAATTGCTGTTGTGCTTTTAGTTTCGGCTTGGGGAACACAGTACGAGGCAAGGGCCGGAGAACTTTTTCCTGCGTTTTCCTCTCAAACCCTCGACGGCGCGACAGTTACAAACGCTATTTTTGCCGAAAAAAAGCTCACGATGATCAACATCTGGGCGACTTGGTGCGGGCCCTGCATCTCGGAGATGCCGGAGCTGGGGGTATTGGCGCGTTCCATGCCCGAAGGAACCCAACTGATAGGGCTTCTCGAAGACGTTGACGCTATCGATAAGGCCAAAACGATCGTAGCTCAAGCCAACGCCGACTTTCCTCATGTCCTTCTCGTCGACGCGATGATGCCTTATCTGGGAGCCGTGTACGCGATTCCCTGGACGATTTTTGTGGACTCGAAGGGCGAGATTGTCGGCGAGCCTCTCATCGGGTCGCGTACGGCGGCGAGTTATCGCAGAGCGATTGAAAACATCCTCGACCAGCGCAATGGAAGCGGAAACGCCGTTACTCTGCGCGTCGACGGTGCGGGCGGCAGGGTGGCCACGGACAAGGCGACGGCGGCGGCGGGCGAAACCGTCACCCTTACTTTGATCCCGGACAGCGGTTATGAGTTCGACTCGATATGGGGTTACGCGACTGGCGACGAGAACACAGAGGTTCCGTTATATTGCAGCGACAACATCTGCGCGTTCACCATGCCGTCATTTCCCGTGACGGTGGTGGTCTCGTTCAAGAGTACCGGCAACGCGGTCAGCTATCCTGTTATTTTGCCTGTGAGCGGCACAGGAGGCGGAGTGACGGCGGACAAGCCGACCGCAACGGCAGGGGAGACCGTCACTCTCACGTTAACTCCAGACATCGGCTATGAGTTCGATTCGATATGGGTTTACGAAACGGGCAACGAGAGCGAGGCCGTACCCTTCTACTGCAGCGGCAACATCTGCACCTTCGTCATGCCGTCCTACTCCGTGACGGTCACCGCCTCGTTCAAGAGGACGAGCGCGGCCGGTTATCCCGTCATTCTGCTAGTGAACGGCGTAGGCGGCAGGGCAACGACAGACAAAACGTCGGCGGTCGCGGGAGAAAACGTCACCCTCACCCTCATTCCGGACAGCGGTTATGAGTTCGATTCGGTATGGGGTTACGAAACGGGCAACCCGAACGCGACAGTGCCGTTGTACTGCAGCGGCAACATCTGCACTTTCATCATGCCGTCCTACTCCGTGACGATCACCGCCTCGTTCAAGAGGACGTCTAATCCAACTCCGAGCCCGAGTCCAATTGTACCCAGCCCCAGCCCCACTCCCAGTCCGAATTCCGGCTCGAATGGCTCCGGCGGCGGATGCGACGCATTCGGGTTGGGCGTTGGCGTCCTTGTCCTTGCGGGAGCGGCGCTCTTGAGGAAAAACGGCAAGCGGTAGTCTGTGAGCTTCGAACCCTCCAAGGGCGAAAAGTAGTGCCTTTGGAGGGTTTAAAAGTCAAATTTAGAGGGGGAATATGTGGATATGAAAAAACTTCTGTTGACGTGGTCGTGGCTCAATCTCACCGGAACGGTGACTCTCCAAGACCGTAATATTCACCGACGGAGAAAGAATCCAGAAGACGCAGGAAAATGAAGGAGCCGACGTATCTATTTACAGATGTGCAGCACTGTGTCACTTTATCTTCGTAAAGTTTTGTCAGTCACTCAAGGGTAGCAGTGAAAACCTTTAGCCCTATATTGATCTTTAGTACTCATAAACTATAGGGATTGAGAACCGCAATGGAGGTTATCCACATTTTTCTCGCGGATTTAGGAGCCACCTTTTTTCAGAAAATACTTTTGGGCACCCCCATGTTCAACCACCGCACGACCCTGCCCAAGATCTCCAGATACTCGATTTCATCCTTTTCGATCCAGATCGACCTGAAGTTGTTGTTGGCCGGGCGCAGTTCGACCCGGCCGTCTTTGTAAAAGATGATCCCCTTGACCGAACAGCGATCGTTCCATTTGACATAGGCAATGTCCCCGCTACGAACTTCGAGATTCGGATTCACCAGGATCAGGCATCCATCGTCGATGTTGGCGCCTATCATGCTTTCGCCCTCCACACGCACGAAATAGGGTTTGCGTGGGCCGGTTGGCCCCCCGGACTCCGATATCGGCCAGGGCATCCACTCTTTGACCTCCGCCTCTACGCTGTCCCAGCTGAAACCATCTCCCGCGCAGGCTTCCTGATCCAAAACGGGAAGATACAGCTGGGGCGGCACGACCGGCTCCGGTTCCAACAGCGCCGGAGAGCGTAAAGAATTTTCGCCGTCGCCCATCAGGTACGCGACGCTCACCTCCAACGCCTGCGCGATTTTATGCTTGATCGCATCTTTAATGCCGATGCTTCCGATTTCGTAGCGGTACAACGTGTTGGGATCCACGTCGATCAATCGCGCCAATTCCGGGCGTTTCATTCCCTTGCCTTCCCTGCATGCCTTGATCCTCTCGCCTATAAGCGACCCTAGCGACTCTTTTTGCAACACAAGCACTTCTCCTCCCCCACGCCGAACGTCGCGACAATACTACGCGATACGCAATCGAGAAGTCAATAGAGCTTCTTCAAAAAAGTAAAACGATATTGACTTGGTACGTATCGTGTAGCATAATAGAATAAAGCTACATAATACGTAGCAATAAGTCTCAATTGAAAGAGGTGTGTTGAATTGGCCGAATTAGCTGAATTGAAAGAAATGACGACGTGGACATGGAGTTATTTGACGCAACAATTTATCATGCTGGGTTTATGGATTGTTCTGTTATGGGCGACCTATAGAGAAATACGAAAATGGAACGCGGGCAAAGGCGTGAGCTTTTCCTCCAAAAAACGGTATCGCAAACCGAGACGGATATCGATTTCTCAAGAATCTTCCTCTTGAACCGCTTGAACCGCATCCATCGGCGTCAAAAATTTGGGGGTTTCCTCTCCGCTCCCCATCATGACCGCGATGGGCTTGAGAGAGGGGAAATTTTCACAAACGATCTTGATGATGGAGGCAATCGGCACGGACAAGAGCGCGCCTGGAATACCCCAGATCGTGCCCCAAAGAAGGAGCGAAAGCAGAATGACGACTGGGCTCAATCCCAGACGGTCTCCTACGACTTTGGGCGTGATGACGTTGCCGATCGTGATCTGTATGGCTCCGAGGGAGATGAGAACCATGATCGGCTTGACGTATCCCGGTGAAAACTGCAGTATAGCCATCAGGAAGGGCGGAATTGTGGCGATGATGGACCCCACTGTGGGGATGAAGTTCAAAAGAAACGTCAGAACCCCCCACCCGACGGCCAGCTCGACGCCCAGGATTTCAAGAGCGAGCCAAACGCACGATCCCGTCGCCAAACTGATCAACGTTAAAGTTACCAGATAACGGCTGATCTGGTAGGACACCGACGTCATGATCTTTTTGATTTTGATGGCGTTGCTCCCGGAAAAGGCGCGGTCGATTTTATCGTTCAAAAACGGAGCTTCCAGCAGCATGAACATCAAAAAGACCAGGGTCAATACAAATTTGCTGGACAGAGCAAACGCCACCTCCGAAATATTGCGTAAATACCGACCTAAAATATCCATCCATCGGATGCGCGGTATGGATTCCGGCGGAATTTGCAACGCTTGCAGAATGTCGAGAGTCATGGCGTTGAGCTTCGAATAATATAAAGTGAAGGCGCGATTGAACTCAACAATCTGAGTCGTACAGAAATGGATTCCAATGACGCACAAACTGAAAAAGACGGCAAAAACGAGAAAGATATTCAAAAACTGCGGTAGTTTGATTTTACGCCCCAAGTCCATGACAGGACGAAAGACCTGCAACATAAACCACGCTATCACCAATGGAATGAATACCCCGCTGGCTAAGTTCAAAACGGTGCAGATAGCGAGTGCGCTCAATAACGCAACCAACCCCAGCAAGATCTTCATGTTCATTCCTTCATGCCCCCTCTATCAAGAGAACAGCCTGGAGAGACGCACGCGGTAGGTGTCCAGAACGACGGCGGCTACGATGATCAGCCCCGTTACCATTTGACGCGCGAAGTCCTTCATGCCGATAAGCAGCAATCCATTGTTCAAAACGCCGATGATCGCGGCTCCGATTAAGGTTCCAACGAGAGACCCCTTGCCGCCGCTCATACTGGTGCCTCCGATGACCACCGCGGCGATGGCGGAAAGTTCGAAGCCGGCCCCGAGAATCGGGCTTGCGATGTTCAGCCGCAACATATACATGACGGCCGCAACCCCCACGCAAGCCCCGCAAAGAACGAAAGCCGAGATTTTGTATTTGCGCGTGTTGTGCCCGCAAAGACGGACGGCTTCCTCATTGTTGCCGATAGCGTAGATCATGCGCCCAAATACCGTCTTCTTCAAAACGAAATGTCCCAACGACACTCCCGTGACCGCCATCACGAAGATGACGGGAACGCCCCCGACGGCCATGGTGCCAAACGCGTTAAAGGCGGCGGGGAAAGAAAAAATGGTACGAGAGCCGCTGATCTGCAGGGCTGCGCCCCTTGCGATATTCAGCATTCCGAGCGTCACGACGAACGAGTGCACTTTCCATTTTTCGGCGACGAATCCGTTGAAGAACCCGCAAATCATGCCGCACAAGATGCTCGCTCCCACCGCGCCCACAAGAGCGAACGGAAAAGGCAAGGCCTTGTTGGTGATCGTCATCCCCGCGAGAATCGTGCAGAGGGACAACACGGACCCCACGGACAGGTCGATGCCTCCCAGTAGAATGACGAAGGTCATTCCCGTGGAGATGACGGTATTGATGCTGATCTGGGTAAATATATTGGAAATGTTGTTCAAAGATGCGAAATTAGGAACGAACGCCGCAAAAAGGCCGCACAAGACGACAAAAATAAGCCCTATGCCCGCTTCGTTAAGCAGGAGATGAAGCCATTTCCGACTCTGGATATTTTTGCCCTGCATGGGAAACACTTCCTCTACATTGCGCCAACCGGCGTCGTCGCGCAAAAAATCGCGGCGCTCGCCGATAAAGGCTCGATATACGTCTGATCAATCGATGTAATTTTGGTACGCGTAAGAGAGAATACGCTCTTGGTCGAAATCTCCGCGCTCCAGGTCGGCTGTTATTTTACCATCCGAGAAAACGAGGATGCGATGGCATATCCCCATCAACTCGTTCAGATCGGAGGAAACGATCAGGATCCCCTTGCCCTTCTCCAGCAACGTCCACAAAAGCAGATATATCTCGTACTTCGCGCCGACGTCGATGCCGCGCGTCGGTTCGTCGAAGATCAGAATATTGGCGTCCTTGAAAAGCCATTTCGCCAACACGACTTTCTGTTGATTACCCCCAGAAAGATTGCGGACCAGCTGATCGACGGACGGAGTCTTGATGTCCAGCTCTGCGGACAACCGCCGGGCCGATAACCGTTCGGCCTTCATGTCGATGACTCCGGCTCGGCTGACTTTGTCCGGCGCGGCCAGGGTGACGTTGTTGGCGAGCGTCATATCGAGCACCAAGCCCTGTCCTTTGCGATCCTCGGTCAAAAGGCTCAGTCCCGCCTCGACGGCGTCGGCCGGAGATCGGATGTCGACCTTCTTTCCCCCGATGAAAACCTCTCCGGATTTTTTACGATCCGCCCCAAAAATCGCTCTCACGGTCTCCGTTCGTTTAGAGCCGATAAGCCCCGCTATCCCCAGAATTTCACCTTTTTTCAAGGAAAAAGACACAGGGTATTTGTTGCCGTCGAACCGGAGATTTCGGACTTCCATGATCGTTTCGCGCGACGCCGGAGTCTTTCCGACAGGATACTCCGAGTCCAGTTGGCGTCCAACCATGGCCGAGACGATTTGCGGAATGCTCGTTCCCGAGACCGGCCGTGTCGTCACCATCTCGCCGTTGCGCAAAATAGACAGGCAATCCGCTATTTCGTAAATTTCTTTCAAATGATGGGAAATATAGATTGTGGTAAGCCCCTGATCCCGCAAAGCGCGAACAATCCCGAAAAGACGCTCCGCATCACGCGAAGAAAGGCTGGCCGTGGGCTCGTCGAGAATGAGCAGCTTGCAGCTCGTCGAAATCGCTTTGGCGATCTCGACGAGCTGCATTTGCGCGACGCTCAAAAGCTCCACCGGGCTGGCCGGATTCAGGTCGAGCCCGACCCGCGAGAGCAGAAGCCCGGTTTCGGAATAAAGTTTGCGGTAATCCACGAAGGGCCCCCGGCGAGGCAGAGAGTCCAGGAAAATGTTCTCGGCGACGGAGAGGTAGGGCAACAGGTTCAGCTCCTGATGCACGACGCGGACGCCGGCGATGATGGCGTCGTAGGGCGACGACGGAGCGTAGGGCGCTCCGTCGAACGTCATGGAACCTCCAGGGTCCGGAAGATAGCCTCCGCCGACAATCTTGACCAGCGTGGATTTACCCGCGCCGTTTTCTCCCAAAAGCGCGTGCACGGAACCTCTTCGAACCTCTAAATTCACGGAGAGAAGGGCTTTGACCCCAGGGAACGTTTTCGTCACGTTGTCGATTTGCAAAAGGCGCGGGCTCGCAATTTTATCCATAACTTCAACCCATCTTCAAGTTCATGTTAAAACCCATGTTCAAGTCCCCGTTCAAGTCCTCGCGACCTTAAAAAACAGGGGGCGCGAAGGCCCCCCGAAAAAACGGCGACGCGCAAAAACTACCGCAAAGTTTCCTTGCTCACTACCTCAACGGGAGTCTTTTCCCATCCGCTGACCTTCTCGCCTTTGAGAATACGGAACCCCACCTTGATGGCGTTGGCCGCCATTTCAGGGCCGAACTGGTCGACGGTGGCGAGCATTTTACCTTCTTTGATCAGAGCTTGACACGCTTCGATGTTGTCGAAGCCCACGACGGCAATTTTATCGATCTTGCCCGCCGCCTCTATCGCCTTGACAACGCCCAACGCCATAGAATCGTTGGCGCACATGACGCCCTGCACATCGGGATATTTTGTCAGAAGATTCGTCATGACAGTGTTGGCTTCTTCCGTCTCCCAATGCGCCGTGGTCGATTCGAGCAGATCGAGCTCGTAGGCGTCCACGACCTTCATAAAGCCTTCCTTGCGCTGCTTGGCGTTATCCGCGCCGGGATTGCCCTCGATAATGATGACCTTGGCTTTCTTGCCGAGCTTCTCCGCCAGGTATTTGCCTACCAGTTCGGAACCCAGCGTGTTGTCGGGGCCCACGAAAAGAAAATCCTCAGGCAGCCCGTTATCGGCGATCGCTTTCTTGTCGAGGGTGACGTCGAAGTTGACGACCGCGATCCCAGCGTCCACGGCCTTCTTGACGGAGGGAACGAGGCCGACGGAATCCGCCGGAGCCAAGACGATCATGTCGACCTTCTGGGTGATGAAATTTTCGACGGCGTTGATCTGCGTGTCGATATCGGTTTCGGAGTTCATGCCGACGGGAATCAACTCGAACGTACCGTCCTCCGCGGCGAACTTACGAGCGCCTTCTTCCATGGTCTTGAAAAATTCGTTGGCCAAGGATTTCATGACCAATCCGACGACGGGTTTCTTTTCGGCCGCGAGCGAGGACGTCGAAACACACAACAAACTGACGACGAGAGCACACAACAGAAACTTTTTCATGGCAACCCCTCCTCAATATATTTGTCCATGCGGACAAATTTCGTTCTCGTATTTTAACACGCGGCATCATCAGAGATACATCAAGACAACGGGCTTCTCCATGAATTTGCTGGTGCGCTTTTCCGTAAGACGCCTTATTATCGAAAACGAACGGCGACAGAAGGCTATGGGCGGCTATGGGCTACGGAAGGCTGTAGCGCGATCGAGAAAATCGGGAAGTTGTCCGCAACTTCTCATTTGACTTTGGAGGCGATTACGATGAGGACGGTAACGGAAGCTTTGAAAGCGCATTTCGATTTTGGTTGGGGCTTTTTGATGCAAGTCATCGATGTCTGTCCGGAGGCGGTCTGGACGAAAAAAGGGGGAGGGTATGTTTTTTGGCAGCAGCTTTATCACTGTTTCTCGACCGTGGACTATTTCCTTTTGCCGAAGGACGGAACCCCGGAACCCGGTCCTTGGGGAGCGGATGTTTCCGGTTTCAAGGCGGAGCCCACGGCGAAGGTCGGCAAAGAAGAACTCAAGGCATACGCGGCTAAGATGAAGGGCAAGGTCGATGCTTGGATTGCCTCTCTCGACGACGCCTCCCTCTCCCAAAATCACGAGGGGTTTTCCGCCCGCAGAGGGGCTCCCATGAGCAACGCCATGACGCTTGCCATCATGTCGGGACATTCGTTCTATCACATCGGAAGTTGCGACGCCATTTTACGCGACAACGGAGAGAAAGGCGTCATGTAACCTGATCGATCCTGACTTTGGCTGAATGTCGATATAGAAAATCCCCCCTTGGCTTTTTTAGAAGGAAATTTAGAATGACTTTATCTTCGTATTTATTCATAAAGCCAAGGGAGAGAAAAAAATGAGGAAAAAAATCAAGTTTGTTGCGCAGTTTACCTTTATCACACTGATGTTTCTTTGCGCGCCAAATGTTCTGTTCGCGGCGACGCGGGAAGACGACGAGCTTTTTGTCTTTGCCGACGGCGCGAGTTACATTCTGGAGCGTGCCGTCTCCGCCTCCGGCGAAAAATACGAGGCGACAGACGACCCTACGACCGTTTTCTGGAGCGACGGCCCCGAGGCGATACTGGAGATCAAGGGACGCGCGTACTCGAAGTACGTACTGCTCAGAGAATCCGGCGAAGACGAGCTTCTTCTCACGGTCGACGGCAAAAACTACACAATGAAGTATGCCGCGTCGGCATCGGGCGCGAAATACGAGGCGCTGGAAGACCCCGAGACCATTCTCTGGAGCAAGGGCGACGCGGCGACGTTGATTGTGGAGGGAAACGAATACGACGGATATGATGTTTGGCAGCCGGACGGAGTAATATGGCTGGCAGATCAAGGTCTTCCGACGGAGATCGAGTGGGAAGTCGCGAGCATCGCCGGCTCCGAGGTGATCGAGGGCTCGACCGTGACCCTCACGTTCCACGCCGATGGAAGCCTGAGCGGACTGGCGTCCGTGAACAATTACAGAGCCTCCTGGATGGCCTCCGGAAGCAGAATCATCATCACCGCAAATGTTTCGACCATGATGGGAATCAAACCAGGGGGCCCTTCCGCGCTCATGGAGCAAGAACGCGCGTTTCTCGGGATCTTGCCCGAAGTGGTCCGTTTTCAATTCCGTAAAGATGGTTTGACGCTCGTGAGCGGCAGCGGTGAGGAAATAATTTTGGTGAGGAAGTAAATTTTAGCGAGGAAGTATTTAAAAATTGCGACGCGCTTTCATCTCATGCTTCTCAATCTTCATCTCAAGTTTTAATAAGCGCGAACCAAGAGTGAAGCCATGTTGAGCGTTTTCGATATTTTCAAGATCGGAATAGGTCCGTCCAGTTCCCATACGGTGGGGCCGATGAAGGCCGGGAAGTTGTTTGTCGACGAACTGGAGACGAAAGGGCTTCTGCCGTTCGTCACGCGCATCGCCGGGAACGTTTACGGATCGTTGTCCTTGACGGGCAAGGGGCATCGCACGGACATGGCCGTCATTTTGGGATTGGCGGGGAACCTGCCCGACACGGTGGACATCGACGCCATCCCCGCGTTCCTTATCCCTTCGAATTCGCGGCGGAGCTTTTGGAACACTGTCGGGCGACCGGTCTTTCGATCTCGTCGCTGGTCATGCAAAACGAGCTTGCGCTGCACCGGCGAGCCCAGATCGAAAGCTATTTCACGTCCGTGTGGAACGTCATGCGCACAGCAATGGAGCGGGGGATGAACACGGAGGGCGTATTGCCCGGCGGGCTCAAAATCATGAGACGCGCGGCGCCCCTGCGCCGCCTTTTACAGGCGTCGAATCCCTTTTCCAGTGATCCGATGAAGATCGTCGATTGGGTGAACATGTTCGCTCTCGCCGTCAGCGAGGAAAACGCGGCGGGGGGGCGCGTAGTCACGGCGCCGACGAATGGAGCCTGCGGAATCATTCCCGCGGTGCTTTCGTACTACGACCAGTTTGTCATGCGGCGAACTAGCCCACCGCGCGTGACGCTGGACGAGGTCATCGAAAGCATGTACCAAACGGGCAAAGACATGAACGCAAAATACCGCGAAACCTCCAAGGGCGGCCTCGCCCGCACCGTCCACTGCAAGTAACGCCTTTTTTTATTATGCGCCCGTTTTTAAAATTGAGATGCGTTGTACAATATTGTGAGTTGGGTTTCAATCGCCGAACTCGAGAAAACTCTCGTTTGGAGGGAATTGTTTGGGGAATGCAGGCGGTAATTTCTGGTGGAGCGTAGAATTGGAAAGCGGCGGAAAGGCGGCGGAGGAGACGCTTGCGACGATAGCCGATCTGTCCGGCAGCATAGGAGCGGAGCTGTTCCAGGAAGAGGGAATGACGGTTCTGCGCGCGGCTTATTTCAGTTCTCATGACATTTCCCACTGGATCGCGGTTTTGAATGAGCTTTTGGCGGATTTTCCCGAAGCGCGCGTTCGCTCCCACACGAAAATCGAAAACCGCGATTGGCATACGAAACACCTGGAGGCCTTCCCTCCTCTTTCGGTGGGCGTAAATTTCGTCGTCATGGCCCCCTGGCACAAAGGGAAGGAGCCCAAGGGGAAATTGGCCCTCTATATCTATCCCAGCTCGGCGTTCGGCACGGGTTATCACGAAAGCACCCAGATCGCTCTTTCTTTGATCGAGCGCTTCGTGAAGGCCGGCGATGAGGTCGTCGACGTGGGAACGGGGTCGGGCGTGCTTTTTATCGCGGCGCTGAAGCTAGGAGCCGCCAAGACCGCCGCGCGGGACGTCGACCCGACGGCGATCGCCGAGTGCCGGCGCAACATGGAGTTGAACGGCCTCGCGTCCAAAGCCTGCGACCTTCGGATCGGCGACCTCGTGGAAGGGGTCGAAACGCGGTTCGACGTGCTGACGGCCAATATTTTGTTGGAGCCCAACCTCAAGCTTCTGAACGACATAGGCCGCGTTTTGAAACGGGAGGGCGTCGCGATTTTCTCGGGGATGACGGTTTCCGAACGCACGAGGTTCCTTTCCGCCCTTTCCGAAGCGGATTTGTCGTTGGTGGCCGAGCTGACGACAAACGACTGGTGGGGGTGCGCTGCGAAGTTTGCCTGATTTCCGTTCGATTTCCACTGTTGACCGACAAAAAAAGGGACCGCGCAGCGCGCCGGAGAAGCCGCCTGAAAAGCCTGGCGTAATGGGGCTTTATGGCGTCAAGATCTGGGTTTGCGTGTTGGGGTGCCGTTCGAACCTTTACGACGGCGAGGCGATCGCGGGCGATCTTGCCGCTCGGGGCGCGCTCGTCGCCGACAGACCGGAGGGATGCCGAGCCGCCGTGATCGTCAGCTGTTCGGTGACGGCCGTGGCCGACAAAAAATGCCGCCAAGCCGTCCGAAAGGCGCGGCGCGAATTCGGGAAAAACGGGATCGTCGCCGTTTGCGGCTGTTGGGGACAAGGACTCGACGCCGACGAGGCAAGGACGTTGGGCGTGGACATCTTGGCGGGCAATCGCCGAAAAAGCGCCCTGCCTGAGTTTTTGGAGACCCTCATAACGTCGGGCGCGCCGATGTGCGGCCTTGTCGACATGCGGCAAAACCTGAATACGGATCGTACTTGGGATCCGTTGACCTTGAACCGGCCCCTTTTGCGAACGCGCGCTTTTTTGAAGGTGCAGGAGGGGTGCGATCATTTTTGTTCGTACTGCGTCATTCCGTTTTTACGGGGACGCTCCACCAGCCGCCCCTTGGCCGAGGCGGCGGCTGAGGCCGGGCGCGTGACGGAAGCCGGGTGCGGGGAGATCGTTCTGACGGGCATTCATTTGGGAATGTACGGCCGGGACATCGGAGCTTCGCTGGCCGAACTGGTGCGGCGCGTCTCCGATATTCCGGGATTGACCCGACTGCGGTTGGGGTCCTTGGAGCCTTTTGCCTTGGACGATGAGCTTTTGGACGCGTTGGCGGCGTCGCCTTCATTTTGCCCGCATCTGCACCTGCCCTTACAGAGTGGGGACGACGAAGTCCTCTCCCGCATGCGGCGCGGATACACGGCGGACGCCTTCGCCCGCGTCTGCGATCGGGCCAGAGAAAAACTGGGCGACGATCTGCACATCAGCAGCGACGTCTTGGTGGCCTTTCCCGGCGAAAGCGAGAAGGCGTTTCGCGGCACGCTTGCCTTGATGCGGCGGGTGGGTCTGGGACGAGTGCACGTTTTCCCTTATTCGCCCCGCATAGGCACCGTGGCGGCCGGGTTTCCAGACCAAATACCCCCTCCGGCCGCGGCCGAAAGGATGAAGCTTGCCATGGCCGAGGGAGAGGAGTTGCTGACGCGTTACGCTTCCCGCTTTGTAGGCCGCGACCTCTCCGTTTTGATCGAGACGGTCGAGAACGCCGAGGATGATGGTGAAGGCGATGGCGATGGAGAGGAACGTGTTTTCGCCGGCTACACGCGAAACTTCGTCTCGGCCCGCGTCCAGGGTATCCCAAAGCCGGACGGCGGGGAACTGGAGGCCCGGATGACGCGCTGCGTGAAAGGAGAACTGCGGGGATACCGGCTGCGCCCCCGCGTTCCGCCTATGGAGAAGAGCGAAAGGTATGGGTGACCTATGAATGAGCAACGGCCGTAACCGGGGCGCGACGATCGGGATAGACCTGGGAACGCGCAATGCCCTTTGCGCCTGCATGGACGGGGCGCGCCCCGTGATGATTCCCAATCGGTGGGGCCGCACGTCCACCCCCTCCGTCGTCGGATGGGAGGGGGGTTGGGTCGTGGGCGACGATGCCGTGCGCCTGTCGCTTCGCGGTTCTTTTCCCGTCTGGTGGGATCTGAAGCGCAAAGTGGGAGGAGAGTTCCGGGCCTCTTGCGGAGGAAAGACCTATACGGCCCAGGATATTTTGGTGCCGCTGATCTGTGCGTTGAGGGAAGACGCCGAAGTCTTTTTGGGGCAGTTCGTCTCGTCCTGCGTGCTGGCCGTTCCCGCCGTTTTTTCCCTTCTTCAGAGGGAGGCGATGATGCGCGCCGCGGAGGCCGCGGGACTGCGGGACGCGCGCATCATCTGCGAGCCCACGGCCGCGGCCCTCGCCTTTGGTCGGGAGGGCCGCTTTTTGGTGTTGGACTTCGGCGCGGGGACGGTGGATATTTCCGTCGTGGAGAGCGAGGGCGGAGTGTGGCAGGTTTTGGAAAGCGTCGGAACATCCAAGATCGGCGGCTACGATTTCGACCTCGCCTTGGCGGAGTGGCTGCGGGAGCGGCTGAGGCTGCCCCCGTCTCCCGAGGACTCCCGCTGGAGGACCCTGGTTTTGGAAGCCGAGGCGATCAAGATAGCGCTTTCCTCATGCCGAAGCTACGATTGGATCCCGCCCGCCATGAACGGAGTCTCCGCCGCGCCCGAGTTGGAGCCGCTCAAGGTCGAGCGGGAAGATCTGGAGCGGATGGTCCGTTTTTCCATAAGGCGCGTGGTGCACGTCGTCCGCAGGCTGTGGGCCCGGCACGAACCGGAACACCTGTTGCTGGTGGGCGGTTCGAGCCGTATTCCTTTATTGCGCGAAATTTTGGAAAGCGAAATCGCGCGTCCGGAGCGCCTGAGTCTTTGCGCGGAGGAGTCCATCGCCGCCGGCGCGGCGCTGTGCACGCGGATCGGGGATGGGCGCTTGCTGCTGGACATCCTCTCCGGCGACGTGGGCTTCCTTCGAAACGAAGAGCCGGAGATCCTCATTCCCGCCGGGACGCCTGTGCCGTTTACGGCTCGGACGACTTTCGTGCCGGCGCGCTCGGGAAAAACGGAGCTGCCCGTTTTCCAAAATGTGGCCGATATGCGGGAGGAGCGAACGGTCCTTTCCGTTCTGACGTTGGACCTGGAGGCGGGCACGGAAGTCGAACTCCGCTGCACGCTGTCCACCTCGGGGCTGATGCATTGCGTCTTGCGGCACGGAAACACGACGATGGAAATGCCCTTGCTTTCCCTGAAACGCGACGTTCTTCCGGATGCCTCCGCCGCTTCCGTCGCCCGTCAGCGAATTCGCGATCTCAAATTACGCCTGACGCCTTTCGAGATATTATGCTCTTCCGATCAAGTCGAAAGGCTTCACAATCTGGTGCGTCAGATCGAAAACATCGAGGACGACGGACCCTCGGTGGAAATTCTGGAGGGTATTGTCAAAGACATGGAGGTTGCGCTATCCTAACGTGAGACGCGACGCCTCGCGCGTGGAGCTTTGTCGGGGACGTGGGCGGAGGAAAATGTCGGATCGGTGCGCGCGGGCTGTCGGCAATAAGAAAAATAACAGGGGAAATGAATGGGCGTTTCGATTAAAGTGGTGCACTGTCTGCGAGTCTTGGGGTTACCTCCCGAGGCGACGGCCTCCGAGATCCGTTCGGCGTTTCGTCGTCTTGCGCGTACTTGTCATCCGGACGTGGCCGGCAAACAGGGCGCGCGCAAGTTCGAACAGATAACGGGGGCCTATACTTTTCTCAAAAACTTGACCCAGGAAGAGCTGCGTCAAGGAGAGCTTCAGCAAGACGGGGCTCGCCGGAACGAGCCGGCCGCCGGGCCGAAGGTGTTCCGGTGGGGCTGGAAGAAGACCCTGACGTGGCGTCAAAAAAGAAAAGAACGATTGAAAGCGGAAAAGGGACGAAAAGAACGCGTTGCACGGGAGGCGGAGGAGAAAGTCAGACGCGCGAAGGAAGCTTCCATCGAAACGATTTTGACGCATGGAGAGCAGGCCGTGGAAGACTTGCTGAACCTCATGGAGCGGGAAACCCAAAGCTGCAACATACAGGACTTGACCCTTCGCCTTTCGAGCGACCTCGCCCAAGTGCGCCATCTCGCGTTGTCTCGTTTGGGAACGTTGGTCAACCGACCCGAGCTCTTCGACGCGACGCTCGATTTGCTGCAAAAATGGGATATCGACGAAAAAACGGCGCGCCTGGTCGCCTCTCTTCCTCTGAACTCGGAAAATCACCAAGTTCTGGCGAAAAAGCTCGTCGACAGAGCTTCGGCCATGCCCGACTCGTTGTTGATTTACTTGTTGCGTTTGCAGGATTCGCGGACGATCGACCGAGAACTCCTGGAGCGATATCTTCAAAAAGCGGCTGCCAACGGCATCGTTTTGATCTTGAGGTATTGGCCCCAAGGATCCTTCGTCTCCGCCTCCGTTCTTCGAGACCTCCTGTCCTACGAGAGCGAGGTCGTGCTCGTACCCCTTCTCAGCGCCATGAAACAACGCGCCGTCCCCTGCCCGGAGTGGGGACTCGAACGCTTGAACGCCCATCTTTCCCACCCCAACGTGGCCGTGCGCATCTGGGCCAAGGCCCTGCTGTCGACCTGAAAGCGGCCGTCCGCTTCTGAAATGGCCTTACCTGCTCCGCCGCCGATGGGTTGGGCCCCGGTACTATAATCCAATAGAGAGGAGGCGTATGCGAATGAGTACGGCGACGGAGACGCAAGAACCCGAAATGGGCTTGACCTTCGAGAAAGTCTGGGCGGCTTTGCTGAAATCGCAGGAGAATTTTGACCGGCGAACGAAAGAAGCCGACCGCCAGTTACAGGAAACCCGGCAGTTGATCGGGGATTTGGGCAGGAAATTCGGCAGCGCGGTGGAGCACATGGTCGCGCCCAACCTGGTGGAAAAATTCAACGCCCTGGGGTTTAATTTCACCAAATACGGCCCCAATATCGCGATTTCGGATAAAACAAGGAAACTCGCGGCTGAGGTCGACGTGTTCCTCGAAAACGGAGACTGCGCCATCGCCGTGGAGGTCAAGGCGCAGTTGAAAATAGACGACGTCAAAGAACACGTCGAGCGAATGCAAGTCCTTCGCCGCTATGCGGATGCGCATCAGGACTCGCGGAAGTTTTACGGCGCCGTGGCCGGGGCGATCATTCACGGCAATGTGAAAGAATACGCTTTGAAAACCGGTTTTTATGTCATCTCCCAGTCGGGAGACACCATGCGGATCGACGTTCCGGAAGGTTTCAAGCCTCGGGCCTGGTAACCAGGAACCGTTTGAATCCATACCTCGACATGCAGGGACATGTCCCCGCCGGGGATACAGGAAGGGCAATTGATTTTCCTGAATTTTTATATTCTGTCAAAAATTTTTACCTTTTTGCCTGTTTGCCTGTAACGACAAACCTGTTCTACGCAAACAACAGATGTGAAATCTCGGCACAAATCCGCTGCAGCTCCGGGACCAGGGCCAAAGCTCTTTCTTCTGTGAAGCGCAGGGCGGGCCCCGCGAGGGAGAGCGCGCAGGCGGCGTTGCCGTGCCGGTCCAGGATCGGAACGGCAACGGAGATGATTCCGTCTTCGCGCTCGCCATAGCTGATGGCGTAGTCCCGGGCCCGGATGACGGCAAGTTCCTTCAGAAATGTCTCTTTGTCGGTGATGGTGTTCTCCGTGACGGAGGCGAGTTTTTTTATCTCGCGATTTACGAT
>JAISQE010000104.1 GCA_031274425.1 Synergistaceae bacterium
TAAATCCCTATGTGCATAGTGTTGTCCCTTTTGTTTATCAGCGTTTATCAATTATAAATGTGGAACCCTTAATCCTTGCATTTTGTCGTTTTGTACCGTATAGCAACACTATGCACATATGGATCTCCGCCGGGTGCATACAAGCATCGACACCAACAGACCGGCAAACGAGATCGCCGCGAAACCCGCGTTGCACCCGCCGTTGCCGCCGCTTTCATGATCGTCGTTGTTCGCGTTCGTTATCCACCATGTGGCCTCGATTTTGGAATTGGCGCTGCCGTCGCTCAGATAAGTATTGCCGGTGCCGTCCAGTGGTTTACCCTCTTCGTCATTTGTGATTTCTCGATCGACAAGCATACAACCGTAAACTAACTTCAGCTTCCCCTCGTCTTTTTCGTTGAGTTCGATTTCAATGGTGATGATGTCCGTAATATCCCGCTCCGCGCCGTCTGGATAACGGCAGCGAATGCCGAACCCGATTGATGACAACTGCGAAGGGTCTGGAGTAACGCGATTCTCTTCGTTCGGCTCCATAGACTCCGTCAAATCGAGCATATCGCTAAAAACCCTGTCTCCGAGGTTTTCTTTCGTCAGGTAAAAATAACGGCCGATGCCAAGTGTCGGAGTCAATCCGCTGTTATTGTCCTTTGTCGAAATACTCAATGTGAATCCGCTGTCGCCGGGAATTTGATTTGTTCCGCCTGAAAAAAGTTTGGTCCAACTATTCTCTTTATCCGGATACCTGTCGGCAAGTACCAATCCGTTGTCCTCGATACTTTTTAACACGCCTGCCACAAATTCATACCATGGCGGGTTATACAACTCAGCTTCAGGGTAGGACAGAAGAAACATGCCCGCTCCGTTAGCCGACTCGTTTATGACTACATCCTCGACGTAAACATCGTCTTCCGAAAATTCATCGCCAATGGCAAAGGCCGGTGTCGCAAAGAACGCGCAAGACACGGCGAAAATCAACGACACAATAACAGCACGCATAGAACCAGTCTTTCTGTAGTGCGTATACATGCAAAAACCTCCCAAATTTATTTTCTTCGGCGTTGCCTCTCGACATATCCGCCCAAGCCTGGCAAAAGTATGAGCGACACAACTTTTATATGTCTGTGTATGGAGAAATTTTTCCTGTGCGGAAAGGAGTTTTACGTCGTATAATATTGTTTGCCCATACAAACTAAATAACGTGCTTTGGACAATGGAGGGGTAGGGCTTGCGAAAACGACACGATTTTGGAAGATTTCGTGACTTCGCCGAATTTTTCGACGCGATAGGCAAGTATCGCGAAAGCGACAACGACCACGTGCGTCATTGGACCGCCCCGTTCGTGGATGTCAGGGCGGAAGTCTATCGATTGTTCGGTCGAGTGGAATTGAGGATTCTTGAAATTCTTTCGTCTGTCGATATTTATATTCCGTATGAATGTGACCGGAGCTGTTTCTCGTTTTCATACTGTGTCGATGGAAATGTGCTGCTTCAGGACCGATATCACGGCGACAGCGAGTTGAAGGCCAACTGGCTGTCCGGCACGTCGATGACCGGCATGAAGGGCGATCATGTTTTTCAGAGGAACAAACCATTTAAGGGGGTTGCCTTGGTATCCACCGAGGAAACGGTGAGCGACATCGTGGGGGAATCGAGGTATGAATTATTGTCTGAAGCGCTATCTGACGGTACTTCCTACTCGCGGAGAAATGGTTTTCTTGGCGTTGCCCCGCCTCCGGACATCGCCGGCTCTTTTTTGCAGATCGCGAATTGTCGCTATCCGGTCATGAGCAGGCAGTTTTTCTTCGAGAGCAAGTTCATGGAAATCATGTCGAGGATAATCGCCCATAGTTTGCCCGTTGACGACGGCTCGACCGACATGGGCGAGTTTGAAACGGAGCAGATCAAAAAAATCCCCGGAATATTGATGGAGCGCGTCGACAACCCGCCCTCTATCCCCGAACTTGCCCGCGAACTCTCTTTGAATGCCACGACGATGAAGTCGGGGTTCAAAAAAATATTCGGCGAACCCATTTATGCCCGTCACCGCAATCTCTGTCTGGAGCGAGGCGCAATGATGCTGCGGGATACCCACAAATCGATATTGCAGATCGCGCTCGACGCCGGATACTCGAATGGCGAAAATTTTTGCAACGCCTTCAAGAAACGCTATGGTGTTTCACCGAGTCTGTATCGCCAAAAGGGTAGACGTTTTTCATGAGTCAATTTTTTCCAATGTTAGAAAAATGAACATGTTTCAACACCCTCCCGAGCCGCCTCAACTCCGATAATACCACAGGAACCGCGAGAAAATACTGGTGGGCATAGGCGACAGAGACGACGTGAATACCGCCGCGATATCGGAGAAGCCTTGTCAATATAATGAACGTCGGCTATGATTCTTTGCGCGTGGCAAATTTGAAACGAAGGAGATGTCGCTATATGTTGGGTATGACGGAGATTGTGGCAAACCGGGAGGTTTGCGCACGGTAACGATATGCAAAAACCTCCCATCAGCTACATCATCATAGCTTTTAGGAGGAGCGAAAGTGAGTAATAAAATCGATTTGAAAAATTGGGGTTTCAGCGATAGATTTTTAGCCGAATCCTTTATGTATCCGAATTTTTTTGCCGGACGGGTCATTTCTCAGTCCAAGGACCTGTATAAAGTGATATGTGAAAACAGCAGTCTGATAGCGGAGATTTCTGGAAAATTCCGCTTCGAGGCCAGAGCTTTGTCAGATTTCCCGGCAGTCGGGGATTTTGTCATGCTTGACCGGGATGCGGACGAAAACGGCAACGCGATTATTCGCCAAGTCATCTCACGAAAGAGCGCGTTTATCCGCAAAGCGGCGGGGACATCCAATGACGAACAGGTTGTGGCGAGCAATATCGACACGGTTTTTATCTGTATGTCACTAAACAACGACTTCAATTTGCGGCGATTGGAACGTTACCTGTCCATCGCGTGGGGTAGCGGAGTGTCTCCGGTTATTGTCCTGACCAAATCCGACTTATGCGAGGATATCCGGCGTAAGCTCCAGGAGGCCGGTTCCGTAGCGGCTGGCGCGCCGGTGTTGGTCACATCGGCTATAGGCGAGGACGGTTACTTATTGATAATGGATTATCTCAAAGTGGGAGAGACCGTCGCGTTTATTGGCTCTTCGGGTGTTGGGAAGTCTACTTTGATCAACCGCCTTCTTGGGGAAAACAAGCTCGATACGCAAAGACTCAGAGACGACGACAAAGGAAGACACACCACCACAAGGCGCGAACTAATACTTCTTCCGTGCGGAGCTATGGTCATCGACACCCCGGGCATGAGAGAGTTGGGAACGTCTGGAGTGGAAAATGCTGATTTCGCAAAAACCTTTGCGGACATCGACGAATTGGCCGTCCAATGCAGATACAAAGACTGTTCCCATACCGCGGAACCGGGCTGCGCGGTAAAGAAAGCGATAGAAGAAGGAGTCCTGCCTGAAAAACGCTTTGTAAACTATCTGAAATTACAGCGTGAAGCGGTCTACGAGGGATTAAATTCACGCCAGACAGAACAGGCGAAAATCACCTGGATGTTCGGCGGCAAAAAACAGATGAAACAGGCGTTTAAGGACATTAAAACCAGAAACAGGTAACGAAAAGAGCGCGTGGAAAGTTTTTTTACTCCCGCGCGCTCTTTTTCCCAAACATTTTGTGAGAAAGCCTAAACGCCTTAGCTGTATCCCCTTACTGCCCCATTTTAACCGTCTGAGCTTAAAAAACCTGTTTCGGTCAGTAGACGCAGTTGACCACTTTACCGTTCAGAAAGCCCTCCAGGCTGGCCGCGGCGATGTCCATCAGACGAGAACGGGCCTCGAAGCTCGCCCACGCGATGTGCGGGGTCACGATGGCGCGGGGCGCGCCGATGAGGATGTTGCCCTTCGAGGGCGGCTCCTGAGAAATGACGTCCAGCGCCGCGCCCCCGATGCGTCCCGCCTGCAGGGCCTCCAGAAGGTCCGGCTCGTTGATCAGGCCCCCGCGGGCGGTGTTGACGATCAACGCGTTCGGTTTCATTTTCGCGATGCTGTCCTTGTTGATCATTCCCTTATTTTCCGGGGTGAGGTAACAATGCAGGCTGATCACGTCGGCTTCGGCGTAGAGGCTATCCAACTCGACCCACCGGAAGTTTTTACGCCCGCTCTGGTCGCTGTGCATGGGGTCGTAGGCCAGCACCTGCATACCGAACGCGGCGGCGATGTCGGCGGCTTTTTGACCGATGCGGCCGAACCCGATGAAGCCGATGGTCTTCCCGTTCAGTTCGTGGAGGGGCTGCAGTTGATAAGAGTAGTCGGGATGACGCTGCCACCCGCCCTGGGCGACGTGTTGGCTGTGAGCGCCCACAGCCAGGAAATGTTCGAGGATCAGGGCGATAGTCAGTTGAGCCACGGAATCCGTTCCGTAGGTGGGCACGTTGCAGACGGGAATGCCCCGCAGCTTGGCCGCCGCGACGTCGACGACGTCGTAGCCGGTCGCCAACACGCCGATAAAGCGCAAATCCGGCAGGCTGCCGATCGTGTCGGCGCTCAATACCGTTTTGTTCGTGAAAAGGCAGTCGCACCCCGCCGACCTCGACAACACATCCTCGGGAGCCGTGCGGTCGTAAACCGTCAACTCCCCCAGTCTGCCGATCGGATCCCAGGAGAGGTCTTTCAAGCTCAGGGTATCCCCATCCAACACGACGATCTTTGTCTTCTTCTCCATTTAGCTTCTTTTGTCCATCCTTTCTTTACAAACGTTTTTCTTTAGATCTTTCATCTAATAATATATCATACAGGAGTTTCAGGGGAGCGGCGGGAACCCCGCGAGAACCCCGCGAGAACCCCGCGAGAACCCCGAAGGAAGAACCTAAACGGAAGCTCCCCGCCCCTGAGTTCAATCAAGCGTACAGGTCGGTGCTGAGGTATTTGAGGCCGCTGTCGCAGATGACGATGGCGACGGTCTTGCCTTTCTCGGGGCCCTGAAGCAGCTTTCTGGCCGCCGCGGCGTGGGCCCCCGCGGAGAAGCCGCAGAAAATGCCCTCGACGCTCGACAGGAGACGCGCGCCCTCTGCCGCTTCTTCATCGGAAACGCCGACGCAGTCGGTGATGAGCGAGCGATCCAGGAAGGGAACCTCCCGGGCGTACCCCCCTCCTTGAATACGATGGCCCGCGCCCTCTCGCGCCTTTTTCCCGCTGTAATAAGGCGCGTTCGCGGGCTCGACCAGGTAGCAGCGCACTTTGGGGTTGTGGCGGCGCATGGAGGTCGCAATGCCGGTGAACCCGCCGCCCGTTCCCACGAAGTCGGCGACGGCGTCGATTTTTCCCTCCGATTGCTCCCACATTTCATCGCCCGTGGTCTCCTGGGCGAGGGCGTTGTCGGCGTTGTGAAACTGTCCCGCGCAAAAAGCCCCCAGTTCCTTGGTCAAGCGTTCGGTCTCCTCCATCACCAGGTCCAGATCCGCCGCGCTGACCTCTCCCGGCTTGGAGCCCGGAGCCTGGTCCACCCGAACGACCTTCGCGCCGAAGGCGTTGCAGATGCGCACCCGCTCGATGGAGTTTCCTTTAGACATGACGGCGACGAAGGGATAGCCCAGAAGAGAGCAGACGAGCGCCAGACCGTTGCCCGTGTTGCCGCTCGTCTCCTCGATGACGGTTTGACCGGGCTTCAACAGGCCCTTGCGCTCCGCCTCCCGGATCATCCCCAGGGCGATGCGGTCTTTTTTGCTGCCCGACGGATTCAGGTGGTCCAGTTTCGCGAGAACGCGGCCCTCCAGCTTCCAGTGCCTCACGAGACGCTCTAGGTCCACGAGGGGGGTGTTGCCGATAGCCTCCAAAACGCTTTTCATAATTGCCATGTTATCCTGCCTCCAATGCTTAGAATAAAAATCGACTAAGATAGAAATGCAATAAAATAACCGGCTCCCTACTCATCCGGGAACCGGTTATCGTTGAACCCTATTTGTTTTTTGCCGTCATCTCGATACATCGCCGGATGAACTTCAGCCTCTCCATACAGGTACAGGGACGCGCCACGCATCCGGGGCCGAGCACGACGCCTCTGCCGCCGTTCTTCCATACGTCCTCGACCTGGGACCGGACCTCGGCGTCCGTTCCATCGGTCAAAACCTTCAGATGACTCAATCCTCCGACAAAAGCCTTATCGGGGGCCTTTTTTCTGGCCTCCGAGAAACTCGGGCCGTCGTCGCGGTCGTGCCAGTTGAGGGCCTGGACGGGATAGTCCAAAAGCTCCTCGAACCAGGTGTCCGCTCCGTGAATATGCAAAATGTTGAACCACGAGTTTCCGCGAATCGCGTTCAGAATGGGAATATCGTATGTTTTGACAAAAGCCGCGTGTTCTTCCGCCGTTATCTTGCGGGTGGACATCTGCGTCGCGAAAAAGAGGCCGTCGGCTCCCTCGCCCACAGCGGCCCTCGCGAACTGCGTGGTGGTTTCCATGATCACTTCGAGCCCCCTTTTCACTTTTTCGGGACAAAGGCGCAGGTGTTCGATCAACGTCGCCTCCGAAGCCAGCTTCGCGGCGGTGGTCATCGGGCTGAAAACCGTTTGAAGAAAGGGGACGGATTCCTGGGTGGACTCTTTGCGCATTTCCATGAAAATCCGTTGGGACTCCAGCACGACGGCGTACTCGCCTCGGGTTCCTTTACGAGGCGTTATTTTATCCCAATCCTCCGGTTTTTGTATAGGGAAATTATGAGGAACCGGAGGCTCGTCAAACCCCGTAAAAACCTTCAGCTCGGAACCCCAGTCGACCGTGGAATACATGCCGTAGGGCATGTATTTGACGAAATCCAGGTCCAATTCCCGCTGCAAATGAAGGGCCAGTTCCGCCAGACGAGAGGGCATTCTATCCCTGTTCGGAAAATGCATCCACAGACTATAGGGTAGCCTGTCCACCTCTTTTTGCGCCAACGCGCTTTCTATTCTCTCACGATGCGTCATCATAAACGGAAAACCTCCCCGATAAATTTGCTTTGCGTTTCTTGCCTTCGTAACCGATCACAGAAAAGCCGACGGCATGAGCAGCTTGGGGAGGAAAAGGAAGAGATCCGGAAAAATGATCCCCAGAACGATCACGCCGATGGCGAGTAAAAGAATGGGAATCGTCGCCAAAAATGCGCTGGGCATGCTGATCTCTCCCAACTGGCAGGCAATGAGCAGACATATTCCGTAGGGAGGCGTAATTTGTCCCAGAGCGAGCGTCAGGCAGACGATGATGCCCAGGTGGAGAGGGTGAATTCCCGCCGCGTCGCCCATTCCCTGAATGATAGGAAGGAAGATGATGATGCTGGCCACGGGGCTCAGAAAAGTCCCGATGATCAGCAGGAAGATCACCAGCATGGCGTACACTCCATAATAAGAGGTGCTGATGCTCAGCATGTAACCGGCTATCATGGATGGGGCGTCGAGATAAGCGATGAGCCACCCCATGACGCACGCGCAGGCCACCGCGAAGATGGAAAGGGAATAGGAGACGACCCCTTCGCTGAAAATAGACAGCAGATTCTCCCAGGGGGAATCTCTATAGACCGCGTAAACCAGAAAGAGCCCCACGAGGAGCGCCACCGCCGCCGCCTCCGTGGCGGTATAGAGCCCCGCCGTAATGCCTCCGAGAATGACCAAAGGTATGACCAGCGGTGGAAAGGCCCGCGCCGTGGTGATGATCTTCTCCTTGAAAGGGACCTTGGGCATCGAGGGATAATGCTTCTTTTTGGAAATGCGCCACGTGTACAGCATCTGGGTGAAGCCAATGAGAATCCCCGGGACGACCCCGGAAAGGAAAAGCGCCCCCACCGAGACCTGCCCGACCGCACCATAAAGCACCATCATGATGCTTGGAGGAATGATGACCCCCAGGACCGACGAAGACGCGGTGATGGCGACGGTGAATTCCCTGTCGAATCCGCTTTTGATCATGGCCGGGATCAGCATTCCCCCGATCCCGGCGGTGTCCGCCGCCGAAGAACCGGAAAGCCCGGCAAAGAGCATACTCACCAAAACGTTCACGTGTCCGAGTCCGCCCGTGATGTGTCCCACCCAGGCGTCGGAAACACGCAACAGCCGTTCCGTTATTCCTCCGTCGTTCATCAGTTTGCCCAGAATCAGAAAAAAGGGAACCGCCAGAAGCGGGAAAGAATTGATGCCCGTGAACATCTGGTTGATGATGCTCATGAAGGGAAGTCCGAGCTGGAGGACGACCGCGAGAGACGACAACGCCAGGGCGAATGCCACGGGAACGCGTATGACGATGAAAAAAAAGAAACTGCCCATTAGCAGCAGTAGAGGATCCATCACTTCCCCCCCTCTCCGAACAGGAGTTGTTTGAGTCGGCGGAGGTCGCCCGACAGGTTTTCGACGGAAAAAAGGAGCATACAGAAAGCAGTTGCCGGCATGGACACAAAAAGATACGCCTGCGTGACGAGAATGGAGCTGAACTTCCTTCGGAGCCCCATCCAAGAAAATATGGCGCCGCCCCACAAAAGAACGCCGACGACGCCCAGGACCAGAAAGTCGGAAACGACGTCGAGAAAAGAATTAAGGCAAACGCAGGACCTTGGAAACAGCTCCACCAGGAAATGCATCCGCCTCCGCAGACCGAGGGCGGCCCCTAAAAATACGGACCACACGAAAAAAATAAGAGCGACCTCGTCCGTCCAGGGGACGGAGATCAAAAGATAATTACGGGCAAGCACCTGAAAAAGGACGACAAGGGTAAAAACGGCGACCAAAAACAAACAGCAGACCTTCAGCACCGCGCATAAGACGTCGTTTATTTTTTTCAACAGCACGAACAGCATGATATCAAGCTCCTTGCCGTTTTCCCTGACGTCCACGCGCGAGGAAGCAACCGCTACTTGGCAGCGGCCTTCGTGTCCCGAAGAAGCTGCAGGAGAGCCTGGTTGTTTCCCTTTTCGGCAAGTTCATCGTGAAGGGACTGAAAGCTCTCCACGAAGGCCGCTTTATCGACTTCGGAAACGGTGACGCCATATTTTTCCTGAAGTTCCTGGATGAGCTGCTTGTCGGCTTCCTCTCCGTTGTCCGTGAAGATCCTGGAAACCTCGTCGGACAGCTCATCCAGGATTTTGCGATACTCCTCGGGGAGCTTTTGCCAAGTGGATTCGCTGATCAAAAGGTGACTGACCATGATAATATGCTGCGTATTGCTCATATTTTTCGCCACTTCGTAGAATTTACTGCCGTAATAGGAGCTGATCGTGCTCTCGAACGCGTTGACGACGCCTGCTTGCAACGCGGAGTAAATTTCGTTCCACGGCATGGCCGTGACCAGGGCTCCAATAGAACTCCAGATCTTGGCGTCCTCCGGGTTGTTCGGCACCCGCATCTTCATTCCCTTGAGGTCATCGGGGCGGATAATAACCTTGAGGTTGTTGGAAAAAACCCGCGTTCCCCCGCCTCCCAGGGTGAGAAGCCGCACGCCGAACTGTTTTTCCTCGTAAATCTCCCTGAACCGGTTGACCACGGGGCTTCTAGGGGACATAACCTTCCTGAACTGGTCGATGTCGGAGTAAAAATAAGGAAGATTGAGGATGCCCAACTCCGGGATGAAGTTCACAAGGGTTGTCGCCCCGCCGATGATGAGGTCGATGGTCCCCATGCGCGCTTCCTCGAAGGTGGCCTGGTCGGTTCCAAGCTGCCCGCTGCCGAAAATTTTGACCTGAACCGCCCCGTTCGTCCGGGCATCGAGTTCTTTCGCCAGATAGTTCGCGGCGTCATGCCATGGATGAGGGGCATTGACCACCGTCGTCAGCCGAAGAACGTGCACCTTCTGTTCCGCCGCGACGCTCATCCCCGACACGCCCAGCACGAACACAAGCAATGCGGCAAATCCTAAAAACTTTTTCATCACACTCATCACGAAACCCTCCTTATATGACACAAAAACCATCGGGGCTCCGCCCCACGCATCTTTCCACGCTTTCTTTGAGACAACCGACCACTTTTCGGAGTACTCCCGGAAATGCTTTAGAATAGTGAATTTAGGCGATCATAACATCAGCTATCACTTTAGTCAATAACTGCGCCGGCGTGGCGTTTGTGGCCTTTTTGAATTTCGTCGTTCCATGGATCGAATGCATTGGATAGAATTTATCGCAATGATCGCGACGCAAGGTCGCTTTGAAAACAACATCAGGCGTGCCCGCTGCTTCGCGGCCGCGTCCAAGAGGTCGTTGGGCGATATCGGGGGCCTATGGGAGCGAAGGCGCGCTATCTTGACGCGCGCTACGCTCCCAACAGCGGCTGGTCGTAATGAAACAGCACCTCGTTGATCTCGAAGACGTCGTGTTTGCTGTTCGAGATGAAATATTCCACAATCACGTCGAATTTGACGCTGTGAGAAAGCGCGTGACCCGCGCGCTTCAGCAAGTCCTCCGTTTCGCCAAGCGAGAGTTCGAGGGCGATCGCAAGCGCGACGGCGGTTTTCTTGCTCGGCGTATAATCCTTGCCTTTACGGATTTTGCTGAACAGTTTGCGGTCGATATTGGCACGCTTGTAGACCTCGACGTCCGTCCTGCCTTTCGCGTCGATCAGCCGCAGAAGCGTCGTGGAAAAGGGCTCGTCGAGACGCTCGACGACATCGTCAAGTCCACGGCGCGCAGGGGCCGCGTAATCGTCGAGAGCTTTGCGCTCGACTTCGAGCAGGCCGCGGGGACGGCACGGGTCGTAGCGCTCGTCGACATAGTTTTCGTCGATGTAACTCTGCACCGCGCCGAGTAATTTTTCGCTCACGGCGAACGCTGCCCTGTCGAACACGGCAAGGTAGACGTCCATATCGTTCTCCTGAAGAAATTCTTGGATCGCTGCGGCCGCTACGCGCAGCGCCTCCTCCTTGGGATAGCCGTAAATGCCGCTTGAAATCAGCGGGAAGGCGATACTCTCGCAGCCCTTTGCGGCGGCGAGTTTCAGCGAATTCACGTAGCATGAGCGCAACAACGTTTCCTCGCCGCGCTTGCCGTCTTTGTAGACCGGTCCGGCAGCGTGTATGATGAACTTTGCGGGCAATTTGAAGCCGCTGGTAATAACGGCTTCTCCCGTCGCAATCGGCGCGAGCGCGTCGCATTCGGTTTGCAACTCGCGCGCCCCGGCGGCGGAGAAAATCGCTCCGCATACGCCGCCGCCCTGTTGGAGCGCGGTGTTCGCGGCGTTGACGATCGCGTCGACGGTCATCTTCGTTATGTCGTCGCGGATAATGGTAAAAGGCATAGGATCGGGTCACCTCGCTGTTCTCTCGATTTCGAATCGGCCGAACCTGCACGTGCCCACATAATACAATAAAGTCGCGTCGATGGCAAAACGACGACGACAGCCTTTGAAATGAAAATAGACCTGGTAGTTGGCGAGAGAGCTGGTGCCCCACACTCGGGTCTCCCCCATCGGGTGCCACGTGAACAGGGCGTCCGTGCCCGAGGCGCTCCCGAAGGCAGAAAGTCCTTGAGACCCGCCGCCGCCAAAGCTCCCGCGCCCAGCGCGTTGTGTCCGCAGCCGTGCCCGTTGCCCGCTTCCACGGCCTTCTTTTCGAAAACGTCGCTCACCTGGCTGAGGTTCGACAGGGCATCGTACTCCGCCAGCAGGCCGATGACCAGTCCGCCGTCCCCCCAGGTCGCGACGAACGCGTGGGAACCGGACAACATGTGGTATAATAGCTTTCCACCACTAATTTAACCATGAAAAAGAGGCAGAAAAATGGCAGTAGAAGCAATTCGCGACCGACGAAAGATCGAGGCAATGAAGAAGAAACTGCACGCCGACAGCCTCCGCAATGAAGCCCTTTTCATCTTGGGAATCAACACGGCCCTGCGGATCGGGGAGTTGCTTTCTTTGACGATCGGCGATGTCCTGACCCCAAAAGG
>JAISQE010000014.1 GCA_031274425.1 Synergistaceae bacterium
GATGAAGCAAGCGCAACGTCGATTAAGGGAATTGCGTAAGAAACTTTGCGTGCAGACGGTTTGAAGAGTCAAAAAGGCATATCAATAGTGAATTTAGCGTCAGGCGATGAAGTCTGATATCGATATTTTATTGCCCGAGAGCGGAAAGAAAGATCCTTTTTGGTTAGCAGTGAAAACCTTTAGCCCTATATTGATCCTTAGTACTCATAAACCATAGGGATTGAGAACCGCAATGAAGTTATCCACATTTTCCTCGCGGATTTGGGGTTCGAGAAACGATGTTGACAATGGGGTCCACCATAATTATTATTATTTAATAATCCTGTTTTTTACGTTGAAAAACCTTCGTGTCCGGGAACTCGAAAACTGAGAGGGAGGGAGGGGCGTCTGCGGTTTGCGTGTTGTCAAACACCAAGCCGCAGACGCACAAAATTCGAGCGTTGAATTTTAACTTGAAATCAAGCTGATTTCCCCAAACTTCTCCGGGAGGGAGCAAAAGGCGACATGCCCAAAACATACGATTTGATTCTGAAAAACGCGCGTATTTACGATGGAAGCGGAGGTCCGTGGCGTGACGGAGACATCGCCGTCACGGAGGGGCGCGTCGCGGGGATCGGCAAGATAAGCGCGGCGCGGGCCACGCGCGTTCTGGACGTTGAAGGGCGGGCCGTGTCTCCGGGGTTCATCGACCCCCATTCTCACGCGGACTTCATTGGCGTCACCCTTAAAGACGGAGATTCGAAAATCGTTCAAGGCGTTACGACGGACGTCGCGGGACAGTGCGGCTTAACCCTCAGCCCTGTCGAGCGCGGCCGGACAAATTTGCTTCGAGATTACCTGAAGCCGTTCATTCCCAAAGAAGCCCTGCCTGACTTCGAGTGGGGCCGAGCCGGCGAAATGATGGACAGGATCGACCGGAACGGTCACGCGACGGATATCGCTTTGCTGGCGGGGCACGGCACAATCCGCATTGCCGTCATGGGGTTCGACGACCGGAAAGCCGCGGGCGATGAACTCCAACGCATGAAGGAACTTTTGGCGCGCGAGCTGGAGGACGGATGCGTCGGCATGTCGTCGGGGCTGGTCTATCCGCCCGGCTGTTTCGCCGACCATGCGGAACTGGCGGAGCTTTGCGAGGTGACGGCCGCCTATGGAGGAATTTACTCCACTCACATGAGAAGCGAGTCGGTGGACGTGTTGGAGGCCGTCAAAGAGGCGATCGCCGCGGCGGAGGAAAGCGGGTGCCGTCTTCAGATCTCTCACCACAAGATCGACCGAGACTTGGAGGGCTTGTCGAAGGAAACGTTGGGGATGATGGAAAGCGCCCGTGAACGCGGCGTGGACGTGACTTGCGACGTTTACCCTTATAGTTCGGGGTCCACTTTGATCAGCGTTCTTCTGCCCTTGTGGGCGAAAGAGGGCGGTGTGGAAAAAATGCTGACCCGCCTGACTTCGAAAGAAGACCGCGAGCGCATCAAAGCCGATCTGAAAAAAAACGTTCCCGGCTGGGATAATTACGTCAAAAGCGCTTCGTACGAAAAAATCCTCATTTGTTCCGCCTCTAAAGACAAGACGCTCGAGGGCAAAACGCTCCAAGCCGTGGCGGACGAACGAGGAAAGGCGCCGGATGAATCGCTGCTCGACATCGTCCTTTCCGAAGGCGGAGAAGCCACGGTGGTCATGCATGCTCAGTCGGATTCCGACAACAAGCGGATCATGGCTCACCCTCTCTCGATGATCGGTTCTGACGCTCTTGCCGCCGCTTTCACGGGAAAACTGGCCTATGGAAAAGCGCATCCAAGAAGTTTTGGCACGTTTCCGCGCGCTCTGGGCCATTTTGCCCGGGATGAAAAATTGTTTCCCCTGGAGATTGCCGTTTGGAAGATGACGGGTTTTCCCGCGCAACGCTACGGACTCGGAGATCGCGGTTTGATTAAAAACGGCCTGATCGCGGATTTTGTCGTTTTTGACCCGCAGACGATCGACGGATCGGCCGACTACGCCAACCCCCGGCAAATTCCCAAAGGAATCCATCAGGTCATCAAAAACGGCATCGTGGTGGTGGAAAATGGGCGCTTTTTGGGGCAAACTCTCGGAAAATCGGTGCGGCGTTTTGCCGCCTAAACAGGAAATGAACATGAAAAAATTGCTTATTCATGGCGGACTTGTCGTTACGGGGAATCATGTTGCCCAATATGACATCGTTGTCGCCGGCGAACGAATTCACTCATTGGGGGTTGCGGGTGAATTTTCGCCCGATGATTTCGATGAAACGTTTGACGCGACGCGCCTTGTGGTTATGCCGGGATTGGTGGAACCTCATGTGCACTTCGACGCCCCGTTTATGGGAGGGACCACGGATCACGACATGCTGACGGGGACTAAAGCGTGCGCTTATGGGGGCATAACTTCTGTAATCAGTTTTTCTAATCAGCCCAAAGGGGCGTCATTAGTTCAGAATGTGAAGGACTGGGATGAAAAAAACCGTGGGCGCGCATATATCGACTGGAGCATGCACAGTTTGGTCTATGACGCCAGCGAACAAACTTTAGCCGACATTCCAGAGCTGGTCAAGATGGGTGTTCCCACCTATAAATGTTTCACTACCTATCGCCACTCCGAACGTTTATTGGACGACGACAGTATGTTGCTTGTGCTGCGGGCTACGGCGGACAGCGGCGGCATGCTGATGATACACTGCGAACATGACGCTACATGTGAATATTTAACGCGAAAAGCCATAACTGAAGGTCACACGGACTGGATTTATCATGCGAGAACGCGGCCCGCCAGGGCGGAAGATATAGCGATTCAACGAGTTGTCGATTTGCTTAAAACCGTACCGGCTCCTGTCTATATCGTGCATGCGTCGACAGCCGGCAGCGTTCGCATTATTGCCAACGCTCAGGAAGAGGGTTTGACGGTCCGCGCCGAAACCTGTACCCACTATTTGACGCTCACTGAAGAGTTGTTGAAAGGCGAGAATGGTTATTTGTATATCTGCAGTCCGCCGCTGAGGACAGAGCGCGATATCGAGCATTTGTGGAACGCCGCCCGTCTTGGGCCTATCGAAGTCGTTTCGTCAGATGACGCCGGTTTGCCTGGTGAAATGCGTAAACAGCTTGCTCAAGGCCGTTTTGATAAGGTCCCAAGTGGAATGCCGGGGGTTGAGCCGCGCTTGACGTTGCTCTATTCGGAAGGCGTAAAAAAGAACCGCGTCGATTTCCCCAAACTGGTTGAACTGACTTCCGCCAATCCGGCAAGATTGTTCGGTTTGAACCATAAGGGGAGTTTGGAACCGGGTTCAGACGCGGACATCGTTCTTTTCGATCCTAATGTGGAGTGGACGATGTCCGCTTCAACGCTTCACATGAACACGAATTTTTGCCCGTTTGAAGGGAAGAGAGTCGCGGGTAAGGTGAAAACACTGTTGTGTCGCGGCGAAGTTGTTCTCCGCGACTTCGAACTGGCGGGCAGCCCCAGCCACGGCCGCCGGGTATTTAGAAAACTGGAAAGATAGGGGGAGCGGACATAGCGGAATAAGGAGCGTTGTTTTCACCGAAGGAAATAAAAAATCGGAAGGAGAGAAATTCATGAAAAGAAATTTGTCGATAATTTTTGTGGTGTTTATGGTATTTGCGTTGGTCATGACTGGTTTTGCGTCAAAGGGCGAAAGCGATGAGAAAAAAAGCGTCGCGATGATTTTGCCTGGCCTAAAAACGGACGAGGCGTTCAATCAGTATACGTATGAGGGTATGCTGCGGGCCCAAAAGGAACTTGGAATTGAAACGGCCTCAAGAGAAGAAGTTACGCAAGACGAACAGCTTGAGGTCATTCGTCAATTTGCCCAACAAGGTTTTGGCATCATCATCGGTCAGGGCGGCCAGTTTGGCGAAGCCCTGCAGACCGTCGCCAAAGAATTTCCCGATCAACACTTTGTTTTCAGCGTGGGCACCGACACTGGCGGTGTTCCGAACCTGACGGCCGCTACGGTCAGCTATAGTCACGCGGGTTATTTGGGCGGCATCATGGCTGCGCATACCACAAAGCGCAATAAAGTCGCCATGATCACCGGGGAATGGTACGACCCTCACCGCCAGCTGGAAGCGAGCTTTAAAGCAGGCGTCGCGGCCGTTAATAAAGATGTTGAGGTCACATCCGTGACAATCGGCTCCTGGTCGGACGTGAATAAGGCGCGTGAAGCGTCGCTGGCCTTGATTGCGGACGGTTACGACGTGTTGCTCCCTTGCCTTGACGCCGCGTTTGTGGGAGTGTTGGCTGCCGCGGAAGACTCGGATAATGTTTTTGTGGTAGGCTCCGTCGTCGATATGGCGCAAGTAGCGCCGGATGTGACGGTGGGCAGTGTCGTGTTTAATTGGGAAGAACTGGGCTATCAAGAGGCCTCCGGTAAATTGCTGGATGGCAAAACTCACATCTTGGGCATGGCTGAGAACGGCATTACCCCGGTGACGGGGAAGTTGCTTTCCGCCGAAGGAAAAGCGGCGGTCGAAGAGGCCATCGAAGCTCTCAAGGCAGGGAAGATTGACGTTGCCCCTTAACTCGATGAACGGCGTGTGAAATACGCTGCCTGAATGGAGCCATTTCCATGCCGGATTGATGGTTTTTTATTCAATGTCAACAACTTAAGCGAAACTATGGGGCTCCGCCCCACACCCCGCGGGGGACTCGTCCCCTGACCCCGTTGATTTTCTTCCTTAAGTTGTTGACTTTGGTTTTTTATTCTTAAATCGAAGCCGGGCTTTAGTCGATAGTTGCCTCCTGTGGCATAACGTTAAAAAAGTGGGTTTTAATATGGTTGAGAATGGAATCGCGTTAAAAATGCAAGATATCACCAAGCGGTTCCCTGGCGTTCTCGCGAACGACCGGATTAGCTTGGAATGCAAAAAGGGTGAAGTTCTTGGCCTGCTTGGAGAAAATGGAGCGGGAAAAACGACGCTCATGAATATTCTGTATGGCCTGCATCAACCGGACAGCGGCCGAATTTATGTCGATGGAGAAGAGGTGCGAATCACATCGCCTTCCAAGGCGATTCATTATGGCATAGGCATGGTGCACCAACATTTCAAGCTAGTGGATACGCTGACTGTCTTGGAGAATATCATCCTCGGCATACCGTCGAAAAAACTGTTGTTGGACCTTGCGCCCGCGAGAAAGTATCTGCTGAAGCTTTGTGAGGAGTACGAATTGTTTGTCGATCCGGACGCGGAAGTCGGGCGTTTGCCTGTAGGTCAGCAGCAGTGGGTGGAGATTTTGAAAGCGTTGTATCGAAACGTCCAAATCCTGGTATTTGACGAACCGACATCTGTTTTGACCCCCGCCGAAAGCGACCAGCTTTGCCGGGCGATACGCCGGCTTACCGCTGAAGGCCGCTCGATTGTTTTTATCAGCCATAAACTGCGTGAAGTGATGGAGATTACAGACCGGGTCACCATTATCCGCGACGGTAAGTTTATTGGCACGATTCCAACGAGGGAAGCGACGCAGCTGAAACTGGCGCAGATGATGGTAGGCCGCCCTGTTTCCATTGTCAGAAAGCCCCGCCCCGCTCTCGAAGAAAAAAAGCCGGTCTTGGTCATGAAAGATGTCAATGTCAGTGACGACCGAGGCGTGCCGGCGCTGAAGAATTTTAACTTGATCGTCAACGCGGGGGAAATTCTTGGCGTTGCGGGGGTTGATGGAAACGGCCAGCGCGAACTCGCCGAGTGCGTTGTCGGTCTTAGAAAACCGGCAAGCGGCACGATTCACGTGCGGGATCGGCAAATCACCGATGTCGTCGCCGACCCGTCCTTTGTCGGCTTCATTCCGGAAGATCGTCAGAAAACGGGACTTGTGCTGGATTTCAGCGTTTCTGAGAACTTGATCATAAAAGAATACGACAAACAGCCTTACATAAAAAATGGCGTATTGAAGTATCCGGTTATCAAGAAACACGCGCGGTCCATGATTGAGAAATATAACCTCAAGACGCCGTCCGGAGAGGTCAAAGTAAGGAACCTGTCCGGAGGCAATCAACAAAAAGTAGTCATTGCCCGCGAATTGAACCTTGGGCCGGTCCTGGATATCGCGTCGCAGCCGACGCGCGGTCTCGATATGGGAGCGGTATCCAATGTTCACGATACATTGTTGAGCGAGCGCAATCGCGGTGCGGCTGTTCTGTTCATTTCGGCGGAACTGCAGGAAGTCATGGCCTTGAGCGACCGCATCATTGTGTTGTTTCGCGGCGAAATCATGGGGGATATAGACGGCGAGACGGCGGACGTATCCACAATCGGGCAAATGATGCTGGGTCACCCGCTGGAGGTCGGAATATGAAGGCGATCAAAAAACCAAAATTCATCGAAGTGCCATTCATTGGAGAGTTGGCTTTGTCTGGGGTCCGGCCGATTTTGGGGATTGCGCTGGGCTTGCTCGCGGGCGGAGTCCTGATCGCCGTTTCCGGCGTCAACCCGTTTAAGGCTTATAAGGCCATGTTGCAAGGCGCTTTCGGAAACCGATACGCGTTCAGCAATGTGCTCGTCCGTTCGTCTCCGTTGCTGCTGGGGGGGATAGGCGTTTCTTTAGGCATCAAGGCCGGCGTTTGGAATACCGGCATCGAGGGTTACATGTATTTGGGCGCGGTCGGCGCCGCTGTTGTGGGTATTCCGGCGCTTGGCTTGCCGCCGGTCGCCCATATTATTCTCACGCTTATCGTCGCGATGGCTTTTGGGGCTGCCTGGGGCCTGATTCCGGGCTATCTGCGGGCTTACAAAGGCGTGAACGAGGTCACATCGACGATCATGTTGAATTATGTCGCCGTTTTCCTCACCAGTTGGCTGGTGGCCGAACCGCAGCCTCTCGCCGAAATAGGTTCCTTCTATCCGATGTCCAAACTGTTCCAGGAAAGCGCGCAACTGCCTATTCTGGTGCGCGGGACGAGTTTGCATCCAGGGGCTTTCATAGGACTTGCGGTGTGCGTGCTGCTCTATTTTGTGCTGCGTTATACGCCGTTTGGCTTTCGTACTCGAATGCTCGGGTTCAACCCCAACGCCGCGCGTTACGCGGGCGTAAATACGAGGAAGCAAATCATGCTTCTTATCATCATTGGAGCGATGCTTGGAGGCTTGGCCGGGGCAATCGAAGTTACGGGATTGAAACGCCGGGTTTATATGAACTTTGTCACTGGCGTGGGTTATGAAAGTGTTGCCGTAGCGTTGCTGGCCGGCGGAAACCCTCTTGGCGTCATCGCCGCCGCTTTGTTTTTCTCGGCTTTGAAAGCCGGGGGGGCGACGATGTCGATCCAGACGAATATCGGCGCGCCTATGACTTCCGTGATTATCGCGCTGTGTGTGATTTTTGTTATCGGCGTTGGCGTCAGCGAACGCCGTCGCTTGGGAAAAGTTCAGGATAACGAAAAATCTGAAGCGGTAAACGAGCCTAAGATAAAGGAAGAAGAAAATGTCACTTGATATGATCGTTAATTGGATGCAAGCCACTTTACGATGGTCGGTTCCGCTGATTTTGGTCTCTACCGGCGAGGTGTTCGCTGAACGCTCGGGCGTAATCAACATGGGCATCGAAGGCATTATGCTCTCAGGCGCCCTGTGCGGCATCGCGGTCAGTTTTTTCACGGGCGGCGTATTCATGGCGGTACTGGTTACAATGGCGCTGGGCGCGATGATGGGACTCGCCGTGGCCTTCCTTACGGTGTCCCGCCGGACAAATCAAGTTGTGACGGGCCTGATGATCAATATGCTCGCGATGGGCGGCACAAATTTGTTGTTTGCCTTATTGTCGGAATCTCGCCGTACGCGCGTCGCTACGTTTCCTGTTTTATTTCCGCAGAGCATGCATAATATACCGATCATAGGCCCCATATTGTTCAAACAACCGATAAGTACCTGGGTTGCCCTTATTCTGCCAATTTTATCCGGAATTGTCCTATATAAAACAACCTGGGGCCTCAATGTCCGGGCGGTTGGCGACAATCCTCAATCGGCGGCGACAGTGGGTTTGTCCGTCATCAAGATCAAGTATCAGACGGTCGTTCTGAGCGGCATCTTTGCCGCTCTTGGCGGTTGTGTATTGACCTTGGGCGAAGTTGGTTATTTTGCTTCCGGCGGTATGACCGCTGGACGAGGTTTTATCGTATTGGCGGCTGTCGTTGTCGGCGGCTGGGATCCTTTCAAAACGGCTTTGGCCTGTTTGGTATTCGGAGCCGCCGATGCCGCGCAGCTTCGCTTTCAGGCGATGGGTTCGGTGATTCCTTATCAATTTTTACAGATGTTGCCCTACTTGGTCACGGTGATTGCGTTGACGATTATGGTCGAACATTCTCGCGTTCCGAAAACATGGGGCGCGGCTTATGATAGGCGGGATGTGTGACGCTATAGGGGCGAGGCGTCTTGTTTAATCTGGGGCGTGTCGGCGCTGACGAGAAGCCAAAATGGGAAAATCAAATCCCCCTCTCGAACCCGCGACAGTGGCGAGAGAGGGATATTGACCTTTGATTGTACTATTATGCTATCCGCCTCGACCCTTTTCAGTTCCGGATTTATGACACTAACAAGCGTCTCTCCCCAGATTTTTCTCTGAAGAGAGACGCTTGCGTTTCAGGGTCATTCGACGGTGACGAGTTCGTAATTCCCCGTGCCCAGGCCGATTTTTTCGGCGTGAGTGATCTGGAATCGCCAGTCCGTGGCGGGATGGATGTTGGTGAAGTGGTCGTTATGCGTGTTCTCTCGCTCCGAGAGGATGCTGGTGGAGATTCCCGGCGCGGCGTTGACGGCGTCGATGCAGGCTTTATCCAGGGCCACCGGATCGAAGGAAGCGAATATTCCTATGTCCGGCACCACCGCGGCGTCATTTTCGCCGTGACAGTCGCAATAGGGCGAGACTTGGTTCACGACGCTGACATGAAAATGAGGACGTCCGGCCAAAACCGCCTTGCAATATTCCGCCATTCTGCAATTGAGGTCTTGAGTGCCGCTCCAATCCAGAAGGGAGATCGCATGGACGTTGCAGGCTCCGATACATCGGCCGCATCCGACGCACCGATCATGATCAATGGAAGCTTTGCCCTCGTTGTCGAAAGAAATGGCATTTTGCGCGCAATATTGGACGCAGGCTCGACAGCCCACGCACTTTTGGGGGTTTACCTCCGGCTTTCCGGCGCTGTGCATGTTCATTTTTCCGGCGCGGCTGCCGCACCCCATTCCGACGTTTTTGATGACCCCGCCAAACCCCGTGTTTTCATGCCCCTTGAAGTGGTTGAGGGAGACGAGGATGTCGGCGTCCATCACGGCTCGCCCGATCAGCGCGGTCTTGCAGTAAATACCCCCCTCGATCGGGACTTCCACATCGTCGGTTCCCTTCAAACCGTCCGCGATGATGTTTTGGCAACCGGTGGACAGAGGAAAATATCCATTTTCCATGGCCGCGTCCAAATGCACCAACGCGTTGTTGCGCCTGCCCACGTAGAGGGTGTTGCAATCGGTAAGAAAAGGCTTGCCCCCCAAGGCTTTAATTCGGTCCGCCACCTTTTTTGCGAAGTTCGGACGCAAAAAGGACAAATTTCCCGGCTCTCCAAAGTGGATTTTGATGGCCACATATTTTCGATTGAAATCGATTTGCTCGATACCGGCCCGAACGATCAACTTGTCCAGTTTTTCCAACAGGCTGACCCCTACTTTACAACGCATGTCGGTAAAGTAGACTTTTGATGAACTCATTTCCTCATTCCCCCTTGATCTTGACGCCCCTCGGCCCAACGATCGCTTCGCCGGTCCGATATGCTCGCTCTTTTTTATTCTACTCTCGATGTCAATCTCGACTTGATTAATCCGGCATTACATCGTTAAATTATCTTGGGGGAAATAAATTCAACAAGAGGGGTGTTGTCGATGAAAAAGATAGTTGTCTTTGCCGGAAGTCCGCGAGAAAATGGTACCACCGCCCGATTGATCGATGAGGTGATCAAAGGAGCCCGCTCCGTCGGCGTCGAGGCCAAGATTTACGACCTCAACGCGGACGGCGTGAAAGGATGCCAGGGGTGTTTTTACTGCAAGTCTCACGAAGGCTGCGCCACCAAAGATTACCTGCAACCGATGTACGAGGATATCAAGCACGCGGACGGCATCGTGTTCAGCTCGCCCATTTATTTTTACGACATCACGGGCCAGGCCAAAATATGGGTGGACAGGTTGTTTCCCGTGCTCGCCCCGGATTTCAAGCCGCGTTACCCTGACAAAAAGGTGTTGGCTCTTTACAGTCAGGGCAACGAGGACGCAAGTTCGTATCAGAAGATCATCCAGAAAATGCAGGGCATTTTTTCCGGCTTCGGCTGGACCGTGACGGAGTCCATTCTCTGTTTCGGGACGACCGTCTCGGGAGACGCCGCCTTGACGGACGACCTCCTGGAACGGGCCTTCGCGGCGGGCGCGGCGCTCGTGGCGTGATCCGAAGAAATTTTTGAGGACCCCGCTTCTCGTTTTCGGGAAGCGGGGGACATTAAATGTACCCGTTCATCTGGATCATATATTGCGCTCGTCGAGGCTCTTGTTTCTGTAGACCAGGTCGGAACGCTCCGTAAATCCCACTTTTTCCCAGAAGGCGTTTCCTCCCGAATTGGTTCCGAAAACGACGAGGGCGACTTTCTTGACGCCCTCTTTTTTCAAGGCGTCGAGCGCCGCCGAGAGCAGCGCCCTTCCTATGCCCCGCCCACGGCGCCGAACATCGACGGCGGTGTGATAAATGTAGCCTCTACGCCCGTCATGCCCGCACAGAAGAACACCCGTTATCCTATCCTCTTCCACCGCCACGAAGCTGGTCGCGGGGTTCCGCCTCAGAAATCGCTCGATTCCCTCTTTCGAATCGTCCAGACTTCGCAGCCCCATTCCTTCGGTGTCCTTCCACAACCCATAGGCGGCATCGTAATCCGCCAAACCCATTGTCCTTATTTTCATGTTCGATCACCCTTTGCGACGGCCAGCGGTTGGGTCCGTCAAAACAGGCTCTTCGCCTCGTTCAATTTTTCTCGGAAGGTCGTCATCGCCTGCTCGAAGGGCTTGGGGGTCCTTAGGTCCACGCCGGCGTTTTTCAGAATTTCGAGAGAAAAATCCCTGGAGCCGCTTTTCAGGAAAGTCAGGTAACGCTCGCGGGCCAACGCCCCCAGGGAATCGCGATCTTCGTTTAAAATCGCCTTCGAGAACGCTCCCGCCGCGGTGAAGCCCGTCACGTATTTATAGACGTAGAAAGCCGTGTAAAAATGCGGGATTCGAGCCCATTCCATGCGAATGGGCTCGTCGATCGTCATGGCCGGTCCATGATACTTCGCGCAGAGTTTTCCCCACAAATCGCAGAGCCACTCCGGCGTCAGCGCTTCGCCGCCCTCGGCGCGGCGGTGCGTTTCCCTCTCGTACTCCGCGAACATCGACTGACGGAAAAACGTCGTCCGCACCATATCGAAGTAGTAGGTCAAAAGCCACTTCCTCTCGGCCGTTCTCTCGGGTTCCGGCTTCGCCGCGCTTTTGCGCAGCAGGTACTCCAACAAAAGCGCCTCGTTGGTCGTGGAGGCGACCTCAGCCAGCAGGATCGTGTAGTCGGCGTAAATTTGCGGCTGAGCGCCGTGCGCGTACCAGGAGTGTAGGGAATGCCCCATCTCGTGCGCGATCGTGAAGACGTCGCGCAGGGTTCCGTTATAGTTCAACAGCACGTAAGGGCGCGTACCGTAGCTGCCCCAGGAGTAGGCCCCCTTCTTCTTGCCCTGGTTCTCGTAAACGTCGATCCAGCGCTCCGAAAAACCGCGTTTCAGGTCGGCCACGTAGTCGGGCCCCAGCGGCGCCAGGGCTTCCGCGACCATCTCCAGCGCGTCCTCGTAAGGGACGTCGTTCATGGGCTCCTCCGACAAAGGGACGTTCAAATCGTACATGTGCAGTTCGTCCAGGCCAAGCGCTCGTTTGCGCAGGGCGAGGCACTCGTGTTGGAGGGAAACGTGAGCGCCCGCGGTCCGCACTACGTTGTCGTAGACGGTCTCGGGCACGTTGTCGGGGAAAAGCGCCGCGTCCAGGCTGTCCGCGTATTTGCGCGCTTTAGAGTAGAAAATGTCTCCTTTCACCGACCCCGCATAAAGCGTTCCTATCGCGTTCCTGTAAGCGCCATAAGTGTTGTGAATGCCTTCGAAGGCCGCTTTCCGCACGTTTCTGTCTTTGCCGCGGCTCAACTTGTAATAGCGTTCCTCGGTCAACTCCACGTCCTGTCCGTTTTCGTCCGTGATCGTAGGAAATTTCATATCGGCGTCGGTCAGCATCGTGAAAGCGTTCTGGGCCACACCGCCGATTTCGTGGGTTTGAGCCAGCAGCTCCTCCTCTCGATGTCCCAATACGTGTTCTTTTTCCCTCAGCATCTCGGAGAAATAGAACTCGTAGAGCTTCAGTTCCTCTTTTTCGGAGATGAACTTTTCGAGGCCGCCGTCCGGCATGGAAAGGATCTCGGGCCGAAAAAACGACGTCACGGCGGAATGCCGCATGGACAGGTTCTCGGCTTTGTCCGTCAGCTCCTGATAACGCGTGACGCGCAGGTCTTCGTGGCTTTTCATGTTGGCGTAAACGTAAAGCCGTCCCAGCTCCTTCGACAGGGCCTCTTCCTCGCGAAGAAAGGCGAGAAGGGCGTCGGCGGACGAACTCGCTTTGCCCTGGAACGAGGCCAGGGCGTCGATCCTCGGGGAGAGCGCGGCGAAGGCCTCCTCCCACGCTTGGACGGAGGGATAAATATCCTCCAGGTTCCACTTGTATTTCTCGGCAATATCCCCCCGTTCGGGGACCTTACCTCCGCCGGTCCGCGCCGCCGCGTCCGCCCCAACGACCTTGAAAACGAAATTCGAAAAATGCGTCATGTTCTCCCGCTCCTCGTTTCTTTTCTACTTTCTTTCCTGTTGACGGTCGATATTATACTCTTTCCGGTTTTTTCGTCGTGTTTGACAAACGCGTATCGCTGTGATATTTTACCTGTCAATCGATTCACGCGGGGTACACAGTGCGTAAGGTCGATGTGTGGGGAGTGGAGAGTAACTATGGCGTGTGTGTTTTCGTTTGATTTTGCGAACGCTTATTATTACTACGAGACGGGATCCTTCAGGAGGCCGGGCTTGTAGTTTTTTTGTTTCAAGATTGCAAGATAAACTGGGTTTCGAAGGGTCCTTTACCGAAAGCGGCGAGGGATCCTTTTTTTATGTGTCCACGGCGGCTGAGTTAAAAAGCTGAGTTACAAAATTAGAGAGGATGGTCTCAAGAATGGGTACGATGAGCAATACGATTACGTTTTTTGGCAAAGAGAGTTTTCCGCTGGAGATGCACAAGGTCCGCATCGTGCAGAAGCTGCGCCTCGCGCCGGTGGAGGAGCGGCTTTCCGCCATACGAGCCGCCGGTTTCAACACGTTTCTGCTCAAGAACGACGTCGTGTTCATGGACATGCTGACGGACAGCGGCGTCAACGCGATGAGCGACAGGCAGCTCGCGGCGATGATGATGGCGGACGACAGTTATGCGGGGTCCATGAGCTTCGAACGGCTTCGGGAAACCGCCTCCGCCATCTTCGGAAAGGAGTTCATTTTGCCCGTTCACCAGGGCAGGGCCGCCGAGAACGTGATATCGAGCGCGTTCGTCAAACCGGGGAACGTCCTGCCGATGAACTACCACTTCACCACCACCAAGGCGCACATCGGGCTTCGAGGCGGGAAGGTCGTGGAGCTGTACGGACGAAAGGCGATGGAGCTTACCAGCGCCGAACCCTTCAAGGGCAACATGGACGTGGCGGCCCTGAAGAAACTCCTCGACGCGGAACGGGACAATGTGCCGTTCGTGCGTATGGAGGCCGGGACGAATCTAATCGGCGGACAGCCCTGGTCGCTCGAAAACCTGAAGGAGGTGGGGGCGCTCTGCCGGGAACGTAAAATTCCGCTGGTTCTGGACGCGTCCTTGTTGGCCGATAACCTCTACTTCGTCAAAACCCGGGAGAAAACCCAGGCCGAGAGGTCTATACGCGATATAACCCGGAGCATCGCGGACGAGGCGGATATCGTCTACTTCTCGGCGCGCAAGCTGGGCTGCGCCAGAGGCGGGCTGATCCTCACGGGCGACAGTGCCCTGTACGAGAGTATGCTGCAGTTCGTCCCGCTGTACGAGGGTTTTCTCACATACGGAGGCATGTCGGTGCGCGAGATCGAAGCCATGTCGGTGGGGCTCGAAGAGACCATGGACTTCGACATGATACGCCACGGTCCGGAGTTCATCGCCTTCATGGTGGATGAGCTCGTCGCCAGAAAAATCCCGGTTGTCACCCCCGCCGGCGGATTGGGTTGCCACCTGAACGCCCGGGAATTTTTGGAACACGTTCCCCAAACCGAATTCATAGCCGGTTCCCTGGCCGCGGCGGCCTTTATAGCGGGCGGGCTTCGCGGCATGGAGCGGGGCACCATGTCGGAGGAACGCAACGCCGACGGCTCCGAGCACCTGTCCGAGGTGGAGCTCCTCCGGCTCGCTCTTCCCCGCAGGGTCTTCACCATGTCTCAGGTGAAGTACGCGGTGGATCGCGTGCATTGGCTGTTCGAGAACAGGAAATTGGTAGGCGGCCTGAAATGGGTCTCCGAACCCAAGATTCTGCGCTTTTTCAGCGGCAGGCTGGACTCCACGAGCGACTGGCCGGAGAAACTGGCTCGCAAATTCAGGGCGGATTTCGGCGACAGCCTGTAAAGAAACCCCGCGTCGGGGCACGCGTCGGACAGAAGGTTGACATTTTTATTTGAAACGATAGAATATTTTGCAAAAAGCAATACTATTTTAGAGGCAATGTCAACAACTTCAGAAAGAAAATTAACGGGGTCAGGGGACTCGTCCCCTGCGGGGTGTTGGCGGAGCCCCGCAGTTTTGTTTAAGTTGTTGACATTGATTTTAGAGGGGTCGTCACTTTTATGAGAAGCGCAAAATTGGTGGAACCGAAAAAAATTGTGATCTACGACAATGAACCGGAGCCCAAACCGGGGGTGGGGCAGGTTGCGGTTCGGGTCAAGGCCGTCGGCATCTGCGGAACGGACATTCACGTGTGGCATGGAGAGCGGCCTGACGTATCCCTGCCGCGCGTCATGGGGCACGAGTTCAGCGGCGTCGTCGAGGCGGATTCGGGAAAGTTCAAGAAAGGGGAAAAGGTGGTCGTCGATCCGGTCGTCTCCTGCGGAACCTGCGTGTCCTGCAAACGCGGCTACCCCAATTTGTGTTCGACCGTCAAGTGTCTCGGCGTCCAGGTGGAAGGCGCTTTTTGCGACCTGATCGTCGTGCCCGAGGAGAAAGTTTACCGCTTTCCGGAGTCCCTGTCCTTCGTGCAGGCGAGCATGATTGAGCCCTACTCCATCGCCTCGGAGGTCATGTTTCGGGGCGGCCCCGTCGAGGGCGAGAAAGCCCTCGTATTCGGCGCGGGGCCCATTGGTCTGGGCATCCTCGAGGGGCTGAAGCTCAGAGGTCTCTCGGTCATGGTCACGGACCTCGTCGACAGCCGTCTGACCAAAGCCAGAGAGCTGGGGGCGGACGCCGTCGTCAACGGGAAGACCGAAAACCTGGCTCAGGCGGTCAATGCCTTCACGGAGGACTTTGGCCTCGATTTCACGGTGGACGCCGTGGGCAACCCCAAAATCATGGAAAGCGCCATCGACATGGCCGCTCCGGGCGGGCGCGTCGTCGTGCTGGGCTTCAACCCGATGCCGGCGCAGGTTCCGGAGCTGTCTCTGGTGCGCAAAGAGCTGAAGGTCATGGCGACCCGCATGAACTGCAACCGATTCCCGGAGGTCCTAGGTTGGTTCGAGGAAAAGAAAGTTCACCCCGACGCCGTATTGAGCGCCGTTTATCCTTTAGAGGACGTCAACAAGGCATTCGAACATATCGCTCAAAACCCCGACAACACGCTAAAAGTCGTCGTGACGCTGTAAGCGGGGGACAGGACCGGGATGAAGCGAAGCTGGCATTTGAGGTTGCAAAGCGCCTTGTCTCTGGTTTGAAATTATATTCGTGGATGGCGGATATGCAGGGAAACTGATCGGCTGGGTCGAGCAACTGAAAGCTTTTATTCTGAAAGTGGTTAAACGGACAGACAAAGGATTCAAGGTATTACCCAAGCGTTGGATCGTAGAACGGACCTTCGGTGGGTTGTGTAAATACAGGCGACTGAGTAAAGACTATGAACGTTGCCTAACCTCAAGCGAGGACATGATTCGCCTTGTTATGGTTAATGTTATGCTTCGTCGCTTTGTGTGGGTTCTGGCACTTTAAAAACATGCTCTTAGAGGAGATGGTGGTGGCCAGTGCCAAGCGACTGACGCATATTCTCTACGGAAAGAGAAAGTGCGTGATAGTCACAATTTTCACTTTTGTCAATCACTCAGCTATCTATTAGTTAAATGTGGTATTTGTTGAGAACCATGTATCTCAAGATTAAGTACTTGATAAATTAATAGAATATTTTGGTAAATATAGAAAATGAAGATGAGATTTATGAAGATTTGGAAGCTAAAAGAACCGAATTTTACATTGTATGAATACCTTTTGCGATGGGAAATATTACTCGGTATATTCATAAGTTTTTTTTGTGTTATAATTTTTTATAAATTAATAATTTGGGGTATTGATTTTAAGAGGAATGCATTTCTTATATCGATACTGCCGAAATTTTTCTTTGGTGCGTTAACATCTATAGGTGTAGGATGGATCATATTTTTAGTCTATCGTGGATTCAATTCTTCCAAAAACCTGGTAACAATTTTAATACATTGTTTAATAATTAACGCAATATTATCTGGAAGCATACTATTTATTATTGCAATATATGGAAATTTCTCTACAGGGATTGATCAAATTTTCCTCGCACTGATGGGTATAGGCGTAGGGTTTTTATTAAGTTACTTCATGATTCCTTGTTATATTTTATCGGAAAAATGTGCCTTTTGGAAGACATTTTTTTTATGGTATAAAATATCCTCCAACCCTTATAACAGAGAGACGCAAAGAGTTATGAGGATCGCTTTTTCAATTTTACTGCCCATATTATTATGCATGGTATTTATTTTGAAAATATTAATATAGTATCTTTAGCTTTCAAAATTAAGGTGTCAAGTCAGGGGTAAAATAAGGACTGGTGTGGTGAAACTGAGTGACTGACAAAACTTTATCTAAATGAAGTGCAGGAAGCTGAATAGCAACGAATAGCACATTGACAAAAGAATAGAGAGAAAACACGTTTCGTAAGTAGATGTTTTCAGTTTTAATCGTTTTGAGAATATTAAAAACTAGAGGTATCAGTATGCAAAACGTGTCTGGATTCAATCTTACTATTGGCAGGGCTCTTATGCAAGAATTTCCCCTTGACCTCCCAGGGCAAACGCATGCGAATCGTAACCCCTTGCTATTACTTAATTGACAAATTTTATGCGTAAAATAGTCAATTGAGTATTTACAATGCTTTAGCCCTTCCCGATGCGTTTGCCCTGCTCGGCCTCCGCAATGTCTCCACGTTCCTCGTTGCTGTCACTGCTCTCCTTGCTTCCCAAAGCGTCAATTTCTCCATGTGGCTGAGCTGGCTTTCGTGTGGCATCAAAGCCGCAAGCCAGATTCGCCATTTTTCCCGATGGATGGATAATTCCGGAAAAACTGTTAAAATGCAGGAAAACCTTCATGCGAGGTGTCGAATATGGTGAATAAGAAAAAAGCAATTCCGCGTCAAGAGGACTTTAAGCAAGAGAATTTTAAGATAGAAATCCCCTCCGGCAGCGACCTGCCGGAAAGAATCAAGAGAGTTTCGACGTTGACGGGGTTGTCGAATTACGAGCTTCTGCGGAAATGGCTTGCGCAAGAAGAAAGCACGCTCAATACCTCTTGCTATTATGCCGAAATGATCCAGTCGCAGTTGCAAAACATGACGGAACAACTACGCGACCTCCTGGGCAAGTCTCCAAGGTCGGCAACCGGAAAAACCGTAATTGAAAAACCCATGCAGAAGGCGGCGCTTGAAGATCCTGAAGGTCACCGCCGTATGCTTTTGGAGAAGATGCAAAGCATGAAAGCGGCGGGAATGTCTCTCTTGAAAATAGCCGAACAGCTCAACGAAGAGGGCGTGGCGACGATTAGCGGTACGGGAAAATGGTACGCAAGCACGGTTTCCATGTTTTGGACAAAGAACGCCGTTTGAGTGAAAGACCCGCGAAAAGATTTAAGGGCTCCCGGCCACAAAAGCCAGGGGCTCGTTTTTTTACAGATAAAAAACGAAAAATCATGATTTATGATTATATACTGGAACGAGGTCTCTACCGGAAAGGAAAGATTTTTGAATGCCCAACCAAGAATGTAATATCGCGCTTTTTGTCGACTTGGAAAATTTTATCGGCGGTGCCGCCACCCTCGGACTTCCTATCGATATTTCCAAGGTCATCATCAAACTCAGGGAAATAGGAAACGTTCGTATAAGAAAAGCCTACGGAGACATGCAAAAAGCTCTGCAATCCGTGGGGTTGGGAAATCATTATTATGAAATACGAAGGGACTTTCACTCCAACCTCATAGAAGTCGAAGATATTCCCTATCTTACTCCGCATAAAAACGCCTCGGACATAAAACTCGTGGTGGAAACTTTATCCGTAGGCTACCAAAACGAATATATCACGCATTTCGCGATTTTAGCTTCCGATAGGGATTACGTGCCGTTGTATCAAAAACTTCGAGCGTTGAATAAAACGGTGATTACGATCGGCGTGGATCAGATGCACATGAATTCAATGGTGCGCGAAGCCAGTGATCGACTCTTCTATTATGAACATCTCTTCCTTGGGGACACCGTCAGCGCGCTTTATGAAACAGAAGAACAAAATCTCGCTTTACGAAACGAATTTTTTGAATTGCTGACGAGGTCGATCAAAAAATTGGAGCACGAGAGCATCACCGTTTCGGGAGAGATATTGCTCGAAGCCATGCGCAACGCCAGGTCCGACTTCGATTTCGCCCTCGTGGGCTGCAAGTCGTTTTCGCATTTTCTTAAATTGGCGGTGGAATACGGTTATATTGAGGAAAACCAAGACCATACGTTTAAAATCAGCGCGACGCCCAACGGAACGCCCAAGGCGCCTCATTCAAGAGAAAACATCGCGAACGCCGCCGCAACGATAAACGCCAAAGACACTCAAAAAGAAGCCAAGATTTATAAAAAAATCTTGAGCGAAGCATTGAAAATTCCTTTCCCCACGCTTCAAGAACGAAGAGATATCGTCAGCAGCATACACAAAATTCTCAGTCAGGAATTTGGAGTGACTCTCAAAGAAATCCTCAACCGTGATTCCTTCCGCGCCAGCTATAGTCTCACATTCAACAGTATCGCGGATATGGTGCACGAGAATATGCAAGAAGACGGTTTGGAAGCGAATCGTCATGTCGTTTATAAAATTATTTTGGGCCTGCATTTCGCCAGGTGTTTTTACGAGCAAAGAGGAGAGATTTCGGATATAAACTCCATTGAAGTGACCGGTATAGCGAGATCGTATGACATTTGGGAAGACGAACTCTACCGGAATTATATCGGCCAAATCAAAAACAATATGCAGAGTAAAACGGTACAGGATGCCGCTTTGGCCACTTTACTATACGAGAGTACGGACGATGAGGCCCTGAGAAAAATCCAACTGCTCCGAGCTTGAAAAATAGCATATCCAGCGTAAAAGGCAAACTTCGCGCAAAACGTTCTTATTGGCCTATAATGTTTTCGTCGCTTTCGGCGGCGCTTTAAAATCTTGAGTAAGCGAGGACTTTATCCCTTGGAATCTATAAACTTTTTGAAGAACGGATTCGGGTACGAAGACCTGAGGGCTTTGCCGCCCGAAAGCCTGGGAGATCTGGCCGCGGAGGTTCGCAAGATGATCGTGGACGTAGTGGGGGAAAACGGCGGGCACCTGGGGTCGTCGTTGGGTTCCGTCGAGCTTTGCATCGCGTTGTTGCGGAAGTTCGATCCCCTTGCGGATCGTGTCGTGTTCGACGTGGGACACCAGGTTTACCCCTACAAAATTTTGAGCGACCGTTCGGACCGTTTCTGCACGCTTCGCACTTTGGAGGGGATCAGCGGTTTTCCCAGGCGCGCGGAGAGTCCCTGCGACCATTTCGACACGGGGCACAGCAGCACCTCCATCTCCGCGGCCCTGGGCTACGCGAAAGCCCGCGATCTTTTAGGGCAAAACCACCACGTGGTGGCCGTCATCGGAGACGCCGCTCTGATCAATGGGCTGGCCTTCGAGGCATTGAACCACGTCAAGGAGACGCAAACCCGCCTGATCATCGTTTTGAACGACAACAAACATTCCATCAGCCCGAGGGTCGGAGGCTTCGCCACGATACTGGCGCGGCTTTCCGCCAGCACGTCCTACAACAAGATCAAGTCCGCCATAAAAGATAGCTGCCGCGCGCTCCCCAAGGGCGAGGCGTTGGAAAAAAGCCTGGAAAGCATCCACGCTCAGATCAAAGCCCTGGTAAAACCCCAGAATATTTTCGATGAACTGGAGATCAACTACTGGGGGCCCTTCGACGGACACAACATCGACGAAACCGAGATGATTTTCGAGTTGGCCAAGAGCTACGACCGGCCGGTGCTTCTGCACTTCAGCACCGTCAAAGGCAAAGGGCTGCCGGAGGCGGAGGCGGACCCGACGAAATATCACCAGATGGCCCCCCGGACGGAGCGTGAGGCCGCGGAGCGGACGTTTCCGAAGGCGCGGACTTGGAGCGACGCCGCGTCCGGGGTGACGGAGCAGCTGGCTCAGGCCGATGATCGCATCGTTTGCCTGACCGCCGCGATGGCGACGGGCGTGAAACTGGAAACTTTTCGGGCTCGTTTTCCTCATCGCTTTTTCGACGTGGGCATCGCCGAAAGCCACATGCTGACCCTGGCGGCGGGAATGGCGGCTGGGGGGTTGCGCCCCTGGGTGTTCATCTACTCGACGTTTTTGCAGCGCGCGATGGATCAGCTGACCCACGACGTGGCGCTCCAGAACCTGCCGGTGGTGCTGATGATCGATCGCGCCGGGCTTATCGGATCGGACGGAGAAACGCACCAAGGGCTTCTGGACGTTTCCTGGAGCCGGGCCATCCCCAACCTGGAGGTCTACGCGCCAGCCGACGAGGTTTCCCTGCGCCAGATGATGACCTACGCCGCCGACCGGGCGGGCCCCACCGTCATTCGATATCCGCGCGGATCGTTGCCCATCCGAAACAACCTATTCAACGGCAGGGAGTCCCTGGGTTCCGTAATGATTCGGGAGGGAGAGGATTGGGCTCTGATCGGACATGGCGTGACCGTCCATATCCTGCTGGAAGCTCGCGAACAAGCGAACGCCTCGGGTCTGTCCACCCCGGCCTTGATCGATTTGCGTCGCCTGAAGCCCTTGGACGTGGACTTCCTCGATGAGGTTTTGAAAAATTATCCCACGGTGGTCGTAGCGGAGGAGAACTATCTGTGCGGCGGCGTGGGGGAGGCGTTGGCGTCCCGCGTCGCGGAACTTGGCACGGCAAACTGCCTCAAGCGCTTGGGCGTGCCCGACCGCTTCATCCATCACGCAACGATAGCTCAGCAGAGAGAGTTCTGCGATCTGACCGTCGAGGGCGTTTTGAACTGCGTCGTCGATCGCGCTGGACTGAAGACCTGCGCCCACACGGCATAACGTGGCCGAAACGGACAAAAGACACAAAATTCCCAAAGAACGCCTCGATAAATTGCTGGTGGAACGCGGTTTGGTCGAGAGCCGGACCAGGGCTCAGGCTCTGATCATGGCGGGCAAGGTCAAGGTGAACGGGGAGCGTGTGGACAAAGCGGGCGCGCCCACCGGTCAGGATTGTGTCCTGGAGGTCGACGAAGGCCAGAGATGGGCCAGTCGGGGGGCGTTCAAACTGTTGAAGGCGTTGGACGTCTTCCAACTCGAGGTTGCGGGGCGCGTTTGTGTCGATATCGGAGCGTCGACGGGGGGGTTCACGGACGTTTTGCTGAGCGCCGGAGCGAAAAAAGTCTACGCCGTCGACGTCGGATACGGCCAGCTCCACTCCCGCCTCGCCCACGATCCTCGGGTGGTGGTCATGGATCGGACGAATGCCCGCACTCTGACGCCCGACCGGTTGGGGCGCGGCTCTGTCGACGATAGGGTAGCGCTCGCGGTCTGCGACGCTTCGTTTATTTCGTTACGCCTGCTGCTTCCGGCCATGGACTCGATTTTATCCCAGGAAGGGGAGGCCGTCGTTCTAATAAAACCGCAGTTCGAAGCGGGACGCGAACGCTTAGGGCGCGGAGGGGTCGTGCGCGACCCTGCCGTACACGCGGCCGTGCTACGGGAAGTGCGGGACTTTGCCCTGAGGGAAACCCGCCTTCGTCCCGTCGGTCTCTCCTGGTCTCCTATCCTGGGGCCGGAGGGCAACAGAGAATTTCTATGCCTCCTGACCCGAGACGCGGGGGCCGCCATCGTCGCCGACGCGATAGTGGAGGCCGCGGTAAAAGCCGCGCACGAGGAGCTTCTTTAGATATCGCCCTCGACTCGAGAGCGGCGCTTCCCCCTGAATTTGAACGTCTACAAAAAATTTTCAGACGCCCCAATGGAGTGTTACAATGTGAGTTGATTACGACTTTGACCTCAAGAGCGGCAACGTGAGCGATACATTGATCGCCTTTGTAAGCGTGGTGAAAGACATGTGCCTAGACAAAAGGAAATGTGTTTTCCTTGTTTGTGTTTTGCTTTTTTTGATCGCTTCCGGGGTCGAAGCTGGCGTATCGGCAACCAATATGGGGTACCGGCCCAATATGTCCTATCGAGAGATACCCGGCATGACTTCGGATGAAGTTCGGGGCATTGAGGCGTTGTTAAGCGGCAAAGAATTTTTTACGTACGGCGTAAGACCATCCACTGAGGTTTTTTACAATGAAGACGACGAGATCGAAGGTTATTCGGCCCTGTTTTGCGATTGGCTCTCGTCTTTATTCGGAGTTCCGTTCAAGCCGAAAATTTATTGGTGGAGCGACCTGGTCGCCGGGATGGAATCGGGGAAAATCGATTTTTCCGGGGAGTTGGTCGCCTCCCAGGAGCACGGGGAAAAATATTTTATGACCGACGCTGTCACCGAGCGCCAGATCAAAGTCGTATATCCCGCCGGCGGCGCGAGCTGGGTCGACATCGTGAGGCGATATCCCCTGCGTCTCGCTTTTCTGGAGGGCGCGTCGGTGTACGGTCTGGTTGCGCCTTTAATCGAGCAGTCCTTCAATCCGGTTTTCGTCAAAAACTACGACATGGTTTATAAAATGCTCCAGAGCGGCGAGATAGACGCTTTTTTCGAGGACGAGGCGGCCGCGCCCACTTTTGACGTATACGGCGACATAACGACCGAGGACTTTTTCCCGTTCACCTACAGCCCTCTTTCTCTCGCGACGCGAAATCCGGAACTGAAGCCTATTATCGGCGCGGTGCGGAAAGCTTTGCAAAGCGGGGCGGCGTATCACCTCTCCGCGTTGCATGATCAAGGGCGGCAGGACTATCTGCGGCACAAACTTTCCCTTCAACTAACGCGGGAAGAGCGGGATTATATACGGCGGCGGGTCGAATCGGAATGCGCCATATCGGTAGCCGTCGAGTTCGATCATTACCCCACCAGCTTTTACAACGACCAGGAGAATCAATGGCAGGGCATCGCCTTGGACGTGCTGAACGAGATCTCGAAGCTGACGGGGCTTTCGTTCGTTCGGGCGAACGACGCGCCAGTCGCGTGGTCGAAGCTGGTGGATATGTTGGAGCGCGGCGACGCCGCGATGATAGCGCGCCTGATTCGATTCAAAGAGCGGGAAGGCCGTTTTTTATGGGCGGATACTCCCTACCAGATCGACCGTTACGCCCTGCTCTCCAAAATCGAATTCGAGGACATGAAACCGGAGGAGATCTTTCGCGCCCGAGTCGGGCTCATCAAGGGCACCGCGTATTCCGGGATATTCCGCGAAATGTTCCCGAACCACGCGAACACGGCGGAATTTCCCGACATCGACGCGGCCTTCGCCGCTCTGGCGCGCGGAGAGGTGGACTTGGTGATGGAGACGCGGAACCTCCTCTTGAGCGTGACGAATTACCGAGAACAACCCGGTTATAAAGTAAACCTTCTGCTCAGGCGTTCCTTCGGCGCCACGTTCGGTTTCAATCTCGATGAGTCCACGTTGAGAAGCATCGTAAGCAAAGCGATGCGTCTGGTGGACCTCGCCGGCATTTCGGACCGATGGGGCCGCAAGACCTTTGATTATCGTGATAAATTGGTTCAGGCTCGAATTCCGTGGCTGATAGGCGCGTTTTTCATGCTGATTTGCGCGCTGGCGCTTCTGTTCGTTTTGTTCTCCAGACGCCGGCAGGAAAAACGCCGACTCGAAGTCATCGTGCGCAATCGAACCCGCGAACTCGAGGTGCAAACCAGAGCCGCACAGGCGGCGTCCATGTCTAAAGGCGAATTTCTGGCCCGCACGAGCCACGAGATACGCACTCCCATTAACGCCATCATCGGCATGAGCGAGCTGGCCTTGCGCGCGACGGACGCGCCGTCCATCAAAAGGTACGTGATGGACATCCGAAAAGCGGGCCACAACCTGCTCTCCATCATCAACGATATTTTGGATTTCTCCAAGATAGAATCCGGGAATCTCGAGATCAATCCGGGACATTACACGCTTTCGTCTTTATTGAACGACGTGATCAACGTAATGCGAGTCCGCATACTCGAAAAATCGATCGTCTTCATCGTCAACGTGGACGTGAACATTCCCAACAACCTGATCGGCGACGAGGCCCGCATCCGCCAGGTTATGCTCAACCTCCTTTCGAACGCCGTCAAGTACACGAGCGAAGGCTACGTCATGCTCAGCGTCAACAGCCTGCATATCGGAGGCGACGACATCCTTCTGATTTTTGAAATCGCGGACAGCGGCATAGGAATCAAAAACGAGGATTTGGACGGCCTCTTCGGCAAATTCGTGCGCCTCGACGGCGAGCGCAACAGGGGCATCGAAGGAACCGGCCTGGGGCTGGCGATCGCCAAGAGTTTGTGCAACGCCATGGACGGGGATATCACGGTCGAGAGCGTTTACGGCGCGGGGTCTACGTTCAACGTGACGCTCGCGCAAAAATTCGTCGGTCAGGACCCTCTGGCGGCCGTGAAAGAGCCGGAGAAAAAACGAATTCTGTTTTTCGATGAAAGAGAACTTTACGCCCAATCCGTTTTGAGCACGCTGCAAAACCTGAGCGTGCCCGTGGTGGTCGCGACGGATATTCCGGATTTTTTGACGAAGTTCGAGAGCGGGAAATTCGAATTTGCGTTCGCTTCCCCCGCGCTTGTCAGAGCGGTCCCGGCTCTCGTCGAGCAAAAAGAATGGAGGGTAAAACTCGTGCTGCTGGCAAATTTGGGCGAGACCTCCTTCCTTCCGGGCATTCGCGTCATCATCATGCCGGCTTACGCCGTATCCGTCGCCAACACGTTGAACGGCCTGAGCGTGGAGGAGCGTTACGAAGAGGACGCGATCGTCCGATTTACCGCTCCCGAGGCGCGCATACTGGTGGTCGACGACAATCAGACCAACCTCAAAGTCGCTCAGGGGCTTCTTCTGCCCTATCGGGTGCAGGTCGACGTCTGCGAAAGGGGGGAGGACGCCATAGCCTTGGGCAAGGCACATCGATACGACATGATCTTTATGGACCACATGATGCCGGGCATGGACGGAATAGAAGCCACCGCCCGTCTGCGGGGCATGGAGCAATGCGACGGCGTGCCGATCGTCGCGCTTACGGCCAACGCTGTGTCCGGAATGCGGGAGATGTTTCTGGAAAACGGAATGAACGACTTCTTATCCAAGCCGATTGATCCCTCGAAACTGGAATCTATTTTATACAAATGGATTCCCCAAAATAAAAGAGCTCTCTTCGAAGAAAAGCCTCGATCCGCTTCGCCCGATTGGCCATGTGATTGGCCGCGCATAGAGGGCGTCGATTTCGAAATGGCCCTGGCGCGTCTCGGCGGCGACAAAGAAGCGTATTTGGAGGTCGTTCGTTCCTACGTGACCCATACCCCCGCGATTTTGGAAAAACTTCGGACGCCCGAAAAAGACGCATTGCGGGAGTACGCCATCGCCGTGCATGGAATCAAAGGCAGCAGCTACGCGATCTGCGCCGCCACAGTGGGGAAGCTGGCGGAGGAACTGGAAGCGTCGGCAAAAGCTGGCGACCTGGACACGGTGTTGGCGAAAAACGATCTTTTCCTCTCCGCCGCCGAAAATCTGATAGAAAGCCTCGCCTCCATGCTCGAAAACGAGCCCGATGAGGAGAAACCGCAAAAGACGGCTCCGGATGAAACGCTTCTCCGTATGGTCTTCGAGGCCAATAAAAATTATGACGTGGCGTCCATGGAAAAAGTGATGTCCGAGCTGGAGCGTTATACCTACCAAACCCGGTCGGAACTGGTGACGTGGCTGCACGATCAGCTGGAAAACCTGGAGTACGACGCGATCCAGGAGAGACTCGAACGGGAGCTGAGTATTTAAGGGGCACACACAAGGAAAAGATGACGAACATGACCAAACTGCCGATCGGCATTCAGACGTTCGAAAGAATCCGAGAAGAAGGATATTTGTACGTCGATAAGACGCGGTATCTTATCGACCTCATAGATAGCGGCAAAGTCTATTTCCTTGCGCGTCCTCGAAGGTTTGGAAAGTCTTTGATCGTTTCCACGTTCGACGCGCTTTTCTCCGGGAAACGGGAGCTCTTCAACGTAAATCCCCCAAAAAACGTAAATGTATAGGGGTAAATCCTAAATTCCCTGGAAAAGTTGTAACTACACTGGTGTTGAAACGCCAAATGCATCGTAAATCTCTTTCTGCGTTTTCGTTGCGGGGTAAATGACACGTTCGCCGGCAATCAACTGAA
>JAISQE010000077.1 GCA_031274425.1 Synergistaceae bacterium
TGATCGCGGCATGGTGCTTTTCTTTTCGCGTTTGGAGAGCGCCGCGCAGGGCCAGCGTGGGGTTGACGTCGGCGCGCCCCGTGGCGATGGAGTAGTTGAACACCTGCCCGATGATTTGCCTTACGATAGAAGCCGTTTCCAGCGTGCCCTTGGCTTCCAGCCGCCGACAGAGCTACAGGACAATGGAGGAGTTGATGTCGGAGAGTTTCATGTGGCCGATGACGGGGAAAATCAAGCGGTCGAGGCGCAAACGCAGCGTTCTGATGTAACTGTCGGCGGACTTCGGCAGCATGCGTTTTTCCATCCATTCCTCGGCGACCGCGGCGAAGTTCTCGGCGTCGAAGCCGATAGGCCGCCCCGACTCGATGGACTTCCGGAGCGCGAGATTTTTTTCTCGGGCCTCCTTCAGCGTGACGCCCGGATAAGCGCCCACGGATGTACGCCGTTCTTTCTTGTTTACCCAGTAGCGGATGATCCAATATTTTTTCCCGTTCGGCCTCACCTCCAGGCCCAAACCCTTCCCGTCGGCCATGATGTACGGCTTGTCCTCCGGTCTTGCCTGCCTTGCCATGAGTTCAGTTAGAGACATACTTTTCACCACCGTATAAGAGATTTTTTCTTATACGTTTTATTATACTGTAGCGTCGTGGGTAGATGTGATTTTTGGTGATTTTGGGTGGGGGTGGGAAAAGAAAAAACCCATGGAAAATCAGGGGTTTTGGGGTTGGGTGGGTGTTGGTGATTTGTTTGAATGGTGCTGCTCATCTCCATCGAACTCCTTTATAAACGTAGTATGACGTATATGAAGCCCCTGTGTCAATTTGAGGCAATTTGAGGCTTCTCCCTATCCCTTGTCTCCATCCCTTGTCCTCGTCTCTTGACATCGATGATGGGGTGCCCCATAATAAGATGTACTCACAGTCAGGCTTTTTCGGTGTTTTCAGATGATTTCATTTACGGAAGTACAGGTGTGATTTGCCTTTATATATTGCTTAGATATTGCGAGGTGTTGCGCATGTTGCTGACGAAAGATTCCATCTCTTCCATGTTCCGTTCCGTGGCCCTGCTCTGGCAGAACAATACCGCGCGTCTCAGCGAAATAGACTCTCTTTTCGGCGACGGCGATCATGGCGTGACCGTCGGAAAGATGGCGGCTTTGACGCTGTCGCGCCTGGAGGAATGGCGGGACGCGAGCGTCAAGGAGTTTATCGAAAACCTGGGCTCCGGCTTTATGGAGATAAGCGGGGGTAGCGCGGGCCCCCTGTACGGCACCTTGACGGAAGGGCTCGCGGAACCTCTCTCCGAGGGGTCGGAAATCGACGCCGCGACCTTGAAGGCGATGTTTGCCGGCAGCAGGGACGCCCTGTTCGAAATAACCAAAGCGAGGGTCGGCGACAAGACCATGATGGACGTCCTGATTCCCGCGGTGGAAGCCGCTCGGGACGCCCCCGACGACGTGCTGTCCGTTTTGAGGGCGGCGGCCTCGGCGGCGGCTCGGGGGCTGGGGGACACCGAAAACATGGCAGCGAAGTTTGGGCGCGCGCGCAGCTACGGCGAAAAAACCCTCGGCACTCCAGACGCGGGCGCGATGAGCACCGCGCTCCTGTTCGAAGGTCTTTTGCGCGGCGTGGAGGCCCCCGACGCGCGGGGATGAATTTTGTCGCAGGAATGGATTTTATTTTAATGGGGTGAATTTTATTTCAATGAGAAGAATTTTATTCAAATTTTAATTTAATTCAGAGGGAGGAAGTCGTATGAAAATGAAGAAGTTTATCAACGCGCCGGAAAATATCACAAAGGAACTGCTGGAGGGATTCGCTGCCGCCAACCGCGACCTCGTGACGCTGAAACCGGGGAATATGGTGGTGAACAACAAACTCGCGTCCGCCAATCGCGTCACCATCGTGACTCAGGGCGGAGCGGGGCACGAACCCGCGCTCTCCGGTTTTGTGGGAGAGGGAATGCTGGACGTCAGCGTGGTCGGCGACATCTTCGCCGCGCCGGGGCCCCAAGCCTGCGTGGACGCCATAAAGCTGGCGGATAAGGGCAAGGGCGTTCTGTACATCGTTTTGAACCACGCGGGCGACATGCTGACCGGGAATTTGACCATGAAGCAGGTCGCGAAGGAAGGGCTCCACGTGGTCAAAGTGGTCACGCAGGAGGACGTCGCCAACGCCCTGCGCGAAAACAGCGACGACCGACGCGGACTGGTGGGTTGCGTACCGACTTACAAGATCGCGGGCGCGGCCGCCGCGGAGGGCAAAAGCCTCGAAGAGGTGGCCGCCGTCGCTCAGCGTTTTGCGGACAACATGGCGACTCTGGCGGTGGCGGTGCGCGGCGCGACGCATCCCTCCACGGGAAGTATGCTGGCCGACCTGGGAGAGGACGAGATGGAGGTCGGCATGGGGCAGCACGGCGAGGGCGGCGGCGGACGCCAGACCATGAAGAGCGCCGACGAAACCGCCGAGATTATGCTGAACGCGCTACTGACCGACCTATCCGTCAAATCCGGCGAGAAGCTGATGCTGATTCTGAACGGCACGGGCGCGACGACCTTGATGGAGCTTTTCATCGTTTATCGCAGGTGCGAACAGCTTCTGAAGGAGAAGAACATCGAGATCACGGCCAACTTCGTGGGAGAGCTTCTCACCGTGCAGGAGCAGGCGGGGTTCCAGATGTTCATGGCGAGGATGGACGACGAACTGATCCGTTACTGGAACGCTCCCTGCAACACGCCTTACCTGAAAAGAGGTCTTTAGGCCGTGCCGGACAAGGACGAGGGGAAGATCGCCAGAAACTATCACTTGGACGTTCCACAGAGCGGCGGGGGCGGGTTCGTCGTCAAGGGGCAGGACGGTTGCGACTGGGGGACAAAAAACCGTCTGGCGCGGATGTTCGACCCTAAAAGCGGCAACACGGTGATGCTGGCGTTCGATCACGGCTACATCATGGGGCCGACGACCGGGCTCGAAAGGCTGGACGTGGCGATACCGCCGCTCATTCCTTACGTCGACGTGCTCATGGGCACGCGGGGAGCCTTTCGCGCCTGCATTCCGGCCACGGTCGACAAGCCCGTGTGCCTGCGCGTCAATTACGATTCCTCCGTCCTGTACGACGACATGAGCGTCGGCGGCGGAATCGCCTGCGACATCGGGAACGCCGTTCGTATGAACGCGTCGTGCCTGGCGGTCCAGACGTTCATCGGCGCGACCGGCGAGAAAAATTCGCTGGAGCTGCTGGCGAGAACCGTAGACGCCGGAAACGACCACGGAATGCCCGTTCTCGGCGTGGTCGCGGTGGGAAAACAAATGGAGCGAACGGAACAGTTCTTCCTGCTGGCCACGCGCATCCTGGCGGAAAACGGAGCGAACCTAGTGAAAACCTATTATTGCGACGGCTTTGAACACGTGACCGCGACCTGTCCCGTCCCCATCGTGATCGCGGGGGGGAAAAAGCTGCCGGAACCCGAGGCGCTGACCATGGCGTACCGCGCCATAGCGGAGGGCGCTCGCGGGGTGGACATGGGCCGCAACATCTTCCAGGCGCAAAATCCGATCGCCATGTGCCGCGCCATCGCCAAAGTGGTCCACGAGGGGTTCACCGACAAAGAGGCTTTGGACTACTATAACGAACTTCTGCGTACATAACAAAGTTTTTAGCTATTTTCACGCCTTTTATTTTAATTCAGGAGGGGACGAACATGAGCGCGGAATACATGCATATCGGAATACCGGTGACGAACAGAAAGCCCGGAATGACCTACAACGAGGGGCTGAAGCTTTGGATGAGCAACCCGGACGACTACGACTACAAAATCGAGTACCTGAAATTCGAGGAGGGCACCCCGTTCCCGGAGATCATGCACAAAAACCCCCACGTCGCCTACAAGGTGGACGACGTGGAGCGCTACATCGAAGACGCCGACCAGGTGCTCTTCCCGCTCACCGAGATCGGACCGGGCACGCGCATCGCCTTCGTCGTCAAGGACGACACGATTTTGGAGCTGTACGAGCAGAAGTAAAAAATAAAAGTAAAAAATAATGCGACCCCGGGGCGAGTAGGCAAAGTAGGCAAAAATCCCCGGGTTTTTTTTATATTTGTAAATCCTTACTTGCACAGTGGTGCTAAAAGAAAACCTATGAAGCGTTTAAGGATCACATAGAAGTTGGCTCCACATTAATACATGACAAGGAAAATGCCCATAGAAAATTGATTAAAGAACTG